>NZ_JBFBKY010000003.1:0-127031 GCF_040702335.1 Pseudarthrobacter sp. NPDC080039
GCCGCAAGCAAGCCCATCCCCTACGAGATCACCGGCCGCCGCGCGGGCGACCTTCCAGCCTTCTGGGCCGACGCCACGTCCGCCCTCGCGGACCTGAGCTGGTCCACTACCAAGACCGTGGACCAGATGTGCGAGGACCACTGGCGCTGGCAGAAGAACAATCCCCAGGGCTACGCCTCCTGACTTTGCTCCCCATCGATTGCAATCGATGATGTAGAGACGCAAGACGGCCGCCCACCTGTGGAAGGTGGGCGGCCGTCGTCGTAATTGCCGTTGCTGCCTCTGGCGGGCAGGGAATCAGCGAGCGGGGTAGTCGCGCTCCGGCTCGCCGATGTACAGCTGGCGCGGGCGGCCGATCTTGGTGTTCGGGTCGCTGATCATTTCGCGCCACTGGGCGATCCAGCCGGGCAGGCGGCCGATGGCGAACAGCACCGTGAACATCTTCTCGGGGAAGCCCATGGCCTTGTAGATCAGGCCGGTGTAGAAGTCCACGTTCGGGTAGAGCTTGCGCTGGATGAAGTAGTCGTCGCTGAGCGCTTTCTCTTCCAGGCGCATGGCGATGTCAAGCAGTTCGTCGTTGCCGCCGAGCTTGCTGAGGATCTCGTGGGCCGTTGCCTTGACGATCTTGGCACGCGGGTCGTAGTTCTTGTAGACGCGGTGCCCGAAGCCCATGAGGCGGACGCCGTCTTCCTTGTTCTTGACCTTCTCCATGTAGTCCTCGGGCTTGAGGCCCTCGGCCTGGATCTGGCGGAGCATCTTCAGGACAGCCTCGTTGGCGCCACCGTGGGCGGGACCGAAGAGGGCGTTGATTCCCGCGGAGACGGAGGCGAACAGGTTGGCGTTGGAGGAGCCCACCAGGCGAACCGTGGACGTGGAGCAGTTCTGCTCGTGGTCGGCGTGCAGGATCAGGAGCAGGTCCAGTGCCTTGACGATCACAGGGTCCAGCTCATACTGCTCGGCGGGCAGGCCGAAGCTTAGGCGCAGGAAGTTCTCCACCAGGTTCATGGAGTTGTCCGGGTACAGCATGGGCTGGCCGATGGACTTCTTGTGCGCGTAGGCGGCGATGACAGGCAGCTTTGCCATGAGGCGGATGGTGGAAACCTCCACCTGCTCGGCGTTGAACGGGTCCAGCGAGTCCTGGTAGAACGTGGACAGCGCGGACACTGCGGAGGACAGCACCGGCATGGGGTGCGCGTCGCGCGGGAAGCCGCCAAAGAAGCCCTTGAGCTCCTCGTGCAGCAGGGTGTGGCGCCGGATCTTCTGGTCGAACTCGTCCAGTTCCGTGGGAGTGGGCAGGTTCCCGTAGATCAGCAGGTAGGACACCTCGAGGAAGCTCGAGTGCTGCGCCAGCTGCTCGATGGGGTATCCGCGGTAACGCAGGATGCCGGCATCGCCGTCGATGTAGGTGATGGCGGAGGTGGTTGCTGCGGTGTTCATGAAGCCGGGGTCGAACGTGACGGCGCCGGTCTGCTTCAGCAGCTTGGAGACGTCGTAACCTTCGTTCCCTTCAACAACCTGGATGCGCGGGAGCTTCAGCTCGCCACCTGCGTGGAGCAGGGTCGCAGCATTGTTGGTCTCAGTCATGGAGTCCCCTTCATGAGGCGTCTTTGGCCTCTGTCGAAAGCTTGATCCAATATCAGGTGAGCCGTGCACTGTGCCTGAGAAGACAGGTTCCAACACCCGGGCTGCCTTCTTGTAGAAAGCCACCATTGATCGTCACTTAAAAAGTACCGCTCCTTGGCGGGTGTCACTAATCCGCAGCCTTCCCCGACGGCCTAAAATGCGCCGGATGTGGGGCGAGTCACACGAATGTTACGTACCCCTAGGAGCCGGATGCGCCCAACCGCTGCACGGCTGCATCGATCCGCTCGTCGGATCCGGTCAAGGCCACGCGGATATAGCCGTTGCCCGCCTCGCCGTAAAAGACGCCCGGTCCCACCACGATGCCGCGGTCCGCCAGGCGCGCCACGGTGTCCCAGGTGCCTTCCCCTGCCGTCGACCACAGGTACAGCCCGGCGTCGGATTCCTTGATCTCCAGGCCGAAGTCCAGCAGCGCGGGTACCAGCCGTTCACGCCGCCCCCGGTACAGGTCCTTCTGCGCCTCAACGTGCGTGTCATCGCCCAGCGCCACCCGCATGGCCTCCTGGATCGGGTACGGAACAATCATGCCCGCATGTTTGCGGCTGTTGACCAGGTTGGGCATCAGGTCCGGATCACCTGCCACGAACGCTGCGCGGTAGCCGGCCAGGTTGGACTGTTTGCTCAGCGAGTATACGGACAGCAGGCCGTGGTGGGATCCGCCGGCCACCCGGGGATCGAGGATGCTGGGGACGCGCTGGCCGCCGCGCTGGACGTCCCAGCTGCCCCAGCCGAGTTCCGCATAGCATTCGTCGGAGGCAACGACGGCACCGAGTTCGCGCGCCTGGTCGACCAGGGCCTTCAGGGAGTCAACGTCCCGGACGCTGCCGGTGGGGTTGCCCGGCGAGTTCACCCAAATAAGCCGTACGCGTGAACGGGTGGCATCGTCCAGCTCGTCCAGGTTGTCAGTGGCCACGGAGGTGACCCCGGCGAAGGTCGCGCCAATGTCGTAGGTGGGGTAGGCCACCCTGGGGCGGACGACGACGTCTCCGGGCTTGAGGCCCAGCAGCAGCGGCAGCCAGGCGACGAGCTCCTTTGAACCCACCGTGGGCATGATGTTGCGGGGGTCCAGCCCGGACACTCCACGACGGCGCTCAAACCAGCCGGCGATGGCCTCACGAAGCGCAGGGGTGCCATGGACCGTCGGATAGCCGGGCGCGTTCGCAGCCGCCTTCAAGGCATCCTGGACCAGCTGCGGGGTGGGATCCACGGGCGTGCCGATGGAAAGATTGACGGCTCCCCCGGGATGCTCCGAGGCCTTGGCCACGTATGGTGCCATGGCCTCCCACGGGTAGTCGGGCAGGTTGAGGCCAAACGAGTTCACGGCTGCGGTCATTGTGTCCGACCGCGTCAGTGGTCTTGGTTCTGCGGCGGCAGGGCGGCGATCATCGGGTGGTCCTTGCCCGTGTTGCCGATCTTGGCCGCGCCGCCCGGGGAACCCAGGTCATCGAAGAACTCGACGTTGGCTTTGTAGTAGTCGGCCCATTCCTCGGGGGTGTCATCCTCGTAGTAGATGGCCTCCACCGGGCACACCGGCTCGCATGCGCCACAGTCCACGCACTCGTCCGGATGGATGTACAGCGAACGCTCGCCTTCATAGATGCAGTCGACCGGGCATTCTTCAATGCATGCCTTGTCCTTGACATCCACACACGGCTGCGCGATTACGTACGTCACGTCCCTGGCCTCTCCACGTTGGGGTTCCGGCATCCCGCCGGCTCTTGCGTCCGGCAGCACGGCCGGAGTCTGACATCTGAGCTTATTATCCCCCAGGCCGTTCCCGCGAACCTAGCCGGGGCCCCTAGTATGAACTGGTGAGTCAGCAAGTACCTGCCCCTGCCCGCTTCCTTGCCGCGGCCGAGTCCGGCACGCGTGTTGTGGTTCGCTACCGCATCGAGGGGGGCTTCACGGACGCGCTGGGCCACCTGCTGGCCTGTGACGCCGGTTCCTGTACCGTCCGCACCCGGCAGGCCGACGTCGTCATTCCACTGGAACGCGTGGTGGCGGCAAAGGAAGTCCCGCCCGCTCCCCCGCGGCGCCCCGCGCGCTGAGGGCCCGTCTCGGCGCGCCGCGACTGCCCGGGCGCAATGACCCACAGCTTCACCGCGCCGCCCCGTACACGGCAAGCGCCCTACGAACCATGCCAACGAACTCCGCAGGTTCACGAACAAGCATCTCGAACGTCACCCGGAGAGTTGGGACACCCCTCATGACGGTGACGTTCCAACGCCGCCTGTCTTCCCGATAGGCCTCCCGGCTGCTGTGGTGGGCATAGCCGTCAGCCTCAATGCCCAGCACACCGTCGACAAAAAGATCCAGATGGCCCATTCCAGGAATGTTAACCTGCAGCTCGACCGTAAGCCCCGCTTCCTCCAGGAGATACCGGGCGATGGTTTCGATTATGGAACCGGATTGGGGCCGAATTCTGCCAATCAGGTTCAGCATCGCCTTCTCACGGGCCGCCGGAAACCGTGCCCGCAACGCCGCGAGTTGGACTTGGCCCTTTTTAACGGCGGACTCCGCGATAGTCAGCCCTTCAAGAGGGGACAGACAGCGGAGGGACTGACAGACGATGTCCACAGGAGTCATTGGAAGGTTGCTCCGATGTACCACACAGCCGGGGATCTGCCTGCCATGGCGGGCGGCCAGATGCGGCCTCTCCGGAGCCTTCACCACCCACAGTCCGGAGGCCAGAGCGGCCGTGACGCAACCGGGCGCGGCGTGATGGCGGGCCGCGTGGATAAGCACGGGATCAGCGTCCGGCAACGCATAGACGCCCCGCGCAACCCTTTGGACGGACCCCTCCGACAGTCCGGATTCCAGCCTTCGGCGCGAGACACCTGCCAATAACAGTGTGCGGGTGCCGGCAACGCCACCCAGGGCCACCAGTGCTTCAGAAACAGTTCGCATGTCTGCATGCTTCCCGTTGCGGGAGGTATGCGCAGGTGTTCGAAACGGCTATGTGGAGAACGGCGCCGGACACCGGAGCGGCTCCTCAGTGCGCACGTGCCGCCCCTGCGCAACGAGGCGAAAGGTGGCTGCGCCGCGCGGAACTTAAAACAGAATGCCACCGGTACAGGACCGGTGGCATTCTTGGTTACAGCTAGAACCCTGGTTACGCCTTGGCGCGGGCGCGGCTGGCCTTGGCGCGCTCATTGGTGTCCAGGATGACCTTGCGGATGCGGATTGCTTCCGGGGTCACCTCAACGCACTCGTCCTCGCGGGCGAATTCCAGCGACTCTTCGAGGGTGAGCTCCCGCGGCGGGGTCAGGTTCTCGAAGCTGTCGGAGGAAGCGGCACGCATGTTGGTGAGCTTCTTTTCCTTGGTGATGTTGACGTCCATGTCGTCGGCGCGGGAGTTCTCGCCCACGATCATGCCTTCGTAGACCTCAGAGGTGGGCTTCACGAAGAAGGAGCCACGTTCCTGCAGGTTGATCATGGCGAAGGGGGTGACCACGCCGGCGCGGTCGGCAACCATGGAGCCGTTGGTGCGGTACTCGATGGGTCCTGCCCACGGCTCGTAGCCTTCGGAGATGGACGCTGCGATGCCTGCGCCGCGGGTGTCGGTGAGGAACCGGGTGCGGAAGCCGATCAGGCCACGGGCAGGGACGATGAACTCCATGCGGCACCAGCCGGTGCCGTGGTTGGCCATGTTGGTCATCCGGCCCTTGCGGGCGGCCATGAGCTGCGTGACGGCGCCCAGGTATTCCTCGGGCACGTCGATGGTCATGTGCTCCATCGGCTCGTGGATCTTGCCATCGATGGTCTTGGTAACAACCTGCGGCTTGCCCACGGTCAGTTCGAAGCCTTCGCGGCGCATCTGCTCCACGAGGATGGCAAGCGCCAGCTCGCCACGCCCCTGGACTTCCCAGGCGTCGGGACGCTCGGTGGGAAGCACCTTGATGGAGACGTTACCGATCAGTTCCTTGTCCAGACGGTCCTTCACCTGGCGGGCGGTGACCTTGGCGCCCTTGACCTTGCCGGCCAGCGGGGAGGTGTTGATACCGATGGTCATCGAGATTGCGGGGTCGTCCACGGTGATCAGCGGCAGCGGCTGCGGGTTCTCGACATCGGTCAGGGTCTCACCGATGGTGATGTCCTCGATACCGGCGACGGCGACGATCTCGCCGGGGCCGGCGGAATCAGCCGGAACGCGCTCCAGTGCCTTGGTGGCGAGGAGCTCGGTGATCTTAACGGTCTTCAGCTCACCGTTGTGGCGGGCCCAGGCAACCTGCTGGCCCTTGCGGAGGGTGCCGTTGTAGATGCGCAGCAGGGCGAGGCGGCCCAGGAACGGGGAAGCGTCCAGGTTGGTGACGTGTGCCTGCAGGACACCCTCGGGGTTGTACGTGGGAGCCGGGATGTGCTCAATGATGGTCTTGAACAGGGGCTCAAGGTCCTCGTTGTCCGGAGCGGAGCCGTTGGCCGGCTGCTCCAGGGATGCGCGGCCAACCTTGGCGGCGGCGTAGACAACGGGAACTTCCAGCACCTTGTCCAGGTCCAGGTCCGGAACCTCGTCGGCAAGGTCGGAGGCCAGGCCCAGGAGCAGGTCCATTGACTCGTGCACCACTTCGTCGATGCGGGCGTCGGGGCGGTCCGTCTTGTTGACCAGCAGGATCACGGGAAGGTGCGCGGCAAGGGCCTTGCGCAGGACGAAGCGGGTCTGGGGCAGCGGGCCCTCGGAGGAGTCGACGAGAAGCACAACGCCGTCCACCATGGAGAGGCCGCGTTCCACCTCGCCACCGAAGTCGGCGTGGCCGGGGGTGTCGATGACGTTGATGGTGATGGTCTCGCCGTTTGAGGACGGACCATTGTAGGCCACGGTGGTGTTCTTGGCCAGGATGGTGATGCCCTTTTCGCGCTCCAGGTCGCCGGAGTCCATTACCCGGTCCTCGACGTGGTTGTGCTCGGCAAAGGAGTTGGTCTGCTTGAGCATGGCGTCGACCAGGGTGGTCTTGCCGTGGTCAACGTGGGCCACAATCGCGACGTTGCGCAGGTCACTGCGCGATGCAGTGGCTACCGCGGTGTTGGTGGTGGTTTCAGACATGCGTAATGGCTCGATTCAGTGGAGTCAGCTGTTGTATCGCGACATTTCCAACTGGAACGCACGACGGACAAGGCCCTTGGCACAGGGCGCCTACCTCTATTCTAGCCGCTGAGCCATTTATTGGCCTAAATTCCGGCGACCCCGGAGACTGCCGGAGCCTTCGCATTCGCTCATCACCGGTCCGAGGTGTGACTAAGTTCACTCTTACTTCCCCTGCCGTGGCATGATGGCCCTGACAGGCGCACACCTTTGAGCATGCCGGAGACAACGATGCCCCCTGCCAAGGTCAGCACCCCGCGGGGCGCCACCCATGCCACCATGCTTGTGGTGTCCGGTGTACTGGCGTTCACGGGCGTCCTTGGGCTCGCCGGCTATGCAGATTCAGGCGCCCCTTCAGGAAACGCGGCACCCTTTGCCGTTACCGGGCAGGCAGGGGCCGGGGTGGGGGCAGCGGGCCAAGCAGGCCTGGGGGCACAGACGGCTGTGGCTGCGACGTCCCACATGCGCAATCCCGGGAACGGACGGCTTGAGGCGGTAGTGCCGGACATCAGCAGGACGGTGCTGCTCATCGGGGATTCCCAGGCGGAACCTGTGGACGGGTGGCCGCGCCTGGGCCTCGCTGCGGCAGGCTACAACGTGTACTTCTGCGGACGGGGCGGTACAGGCTATGTGGCGGCCAACGGTGCCACCGGCAACTACATTGATGCCCTGCAGCGCGGGGACTGGCAGCTTCCGTCCGGCACCCCGGCACTGGTCGTCATCGAGGGCGGCGGGAACGATGCCGGTTCCGGCGCAAGCAACGCCCAGATAGCCGGCAACGCCGGGCGCCTGATCGCCGAGCTGCGTGCACGCTATCCCGGTACGCGGATAGCGATGATCGGCACCCTGGCGCGTGGCGAGCCCGACGGCGGCGCGCGGCGCAGCGAGGTGGACGCCCTGTTGGGTACCGTGGCGTCTGCGAATGGACTGGCCTTTGTCTCCGTGGGCGACTGGCTCACCAGATACGGACTGGCAAAGGACCTTGCAGATGCCGTCCACATGAATACTGAAGGCCGGAGAGCGCTCGGCGGCATCCTGGAACGCAGGCTTCGGGAACTCGGGCTGGACCGGAAGCCTGCGGCCGCTGAACAGGCGCCGCTCGCAGCGGTGCCGGGCGGCAGCAGCGCGTTCCAGGACTGAGGCCACGGTCGGCTTGCACTTCCAGCCGGCTTAAACGGCTGGAGCCGGGACCCGAAGGTCCCGGCCCCACCCGCGCACAGGAAGTTCCCGCTATGCGACTTCCGGCGGAAGCATCAGCTTCGCGCCGGGGATCGCGTTGAGCAAGGCGTTGGTGTATTCCTGCTGGGGCGACTCAAAGACCTCATCCGTGGATCCCGTCTCCACCAGGCGGCCCTTCTCCATCACGCACACGTGGTCGGCGATCTGCCGCACCACGGCAAGGTCGTGGGTGATGAACAGGTACGTCAGGCCGAGGTTGGCCTGCAGGTCGGCGAGCAGGTTCAGCACCTGCGCCTGAACCAGGACATCCAGCGCGGAAACAGCCTCGTCGCAGATGATGACCTCGGGATCGAGCGCCAGCGCACGGGCAATGGCCACACGCTGCCGCTGTCCGCCGGAGAGCTCGTTCGGGTACCGCTGCATGGCCGACTGGGGCAGGGCCACCTGGTCCAGCAGTGTGCGTACCTTCTTCTCCCGGCTGGCCTGGTCCCCGATCTTGTGGACGCGCAGAGGTTCTTCGATCGTGCGGAAGATGTTGTACATCGGATCGAGGGAACCGTACGGGTCCTGGAAGATCGGCTGGACGCGCCTGCGGAACTTGAACAACTCGGCAGGCTTCAGGGCAGAGGTGTCGACGCCGTCGAACAGGATCCTGCCTTCTGTCGGCTTCTCCAGCTGGAGCACCATCTTGGCCACCGTGGACTTGCCGGACCCCGACTCCCCCACGATCGCCGTCGTGGTTCCCCGCCGCACGTCGAAACTGACGCCGTCGACCGCCGCGAAGTCGGTGGCCTTGCCCAGCCCCTGGCGGAGCTTGTACACCTTGCGAAGGTCCTGGATCTGCAGGAAGGCGTCCGACTTGGCCGTCTCGGCAGCCGGTGCCAGCAGGTCCGTGGTCTCCACGCCCTGCTCCTTGGCCACCTGGATGCGGCGGCTGGCCAGGGACGGTGCGGACTCCACGAGCCGCTTGGTGTACGGGTGCTGCGGATTCCGGAGCAGTTCCAGGGACGGTCCCGCCTCCACCACGCGGCCCTGGTACATGACCACCACTTTGTCTGCACGCTCGGCTGCCAGGCCCAGGTCATGGGTGATCAGCAGGACCGAGGTGCCCAACTCGTTGGTCATGGTCTCCAGGTGGTCCAGGATCTGCCGCTGGACCGTGACGTCGAGGGCCGACGTCGGCTCGTCCGCAATCAGCAGGCGCGGCTGGCAGGAGAGGCCGATGGCGATCAGGGCGCGCTGGCGCATGCCGCCGGAGAACTCATGCGGGTACTGGTTGGCCCGGCGCTTGGCGTCCGGGAGTCCCGCCTGGGAAAGCACCTTGGCGATGTCGTCCGGACCGCTGGGCCGGCCGTTGGCACGCAGTGTTTCCCGTACCTGGTAGCCGATCTTCCACACGGGGTTCAGGTTGGACATGGGGTCCTGCGGAACCATTCCAATCGTGTTTCCGCGCAGTTCGATCATGCGCTGCTCGGTGGCGTGGGCGATGTCCTCGCCGTCGAGCAGTATCTGGCCGCCGGACACCCTTCCGTTGTTGGGCAGGAGGCCGATTGCGGCCAGGGCCGTGGTGGATTTGCCGGAGCCCGACTCCCCCACGATGGCCACCGTCTCACCCGGCATGATGGTCAGGTGCGCATTCCTTACGGCCTGGACCTCACCGCCGCCGGTCTTGAAGGTGATGGCGAGGTCTCGGATTTCGAGCAGCGGCCTGACGCCGGTGGTGTCGGCCTCATCGATGCGGACGTCTGGAGTTGTCATCTCTTTATCTCTCATCGCTGACGGCTCTTCGGGTCAAGGGCGTCGCGTACTGCGTCGCCCAGCATGATGAAGCTCAGCACCGTGATGGACAGTGCCGCGGCCGGGTAGAGCATGATTTCCGGGCGGGTCCTGATCGATGCCTGGGCGCCCGCGATGTCGTTGCCCCAGGACATGATGCTCTGCGGCAGGCCGATGCCCAGGAAGGACAGGGTGGCTTCGGCCACGATGAACACGCCAAGTTCCAGTGTTGCCAGAACGATGATGGGTGCCAGGGCGTTGGGCAGCACGTGGCGGACCAGTGCGCCGAACTTGGAGACACCCAGCGCGCGGGCTGCCGTGACAAAGTCCGCGTTGCGTACTTCGATGACTGCGCCGCGGGTGATGCGGGCCATTTGCGGCCATGCCAGGAGCGAGATGACGAACACCACGGTCCAGACGCTTTTGTTTTCCCGGAACAGCGGCAGCTGGGTGATCACCAGCGCGCCAAGGACGAGCGGCAGTGCGAAGAAGATGTCACCCAGGCGTGCGAGCACGGCGTCGATCCAGCCACCGTAGTACCCGGCGAGGGCGCCGAGGGTCACACCGATAACCAGGACGCAGAGGACGGAGAGCAGGCCCACGGAAAGCGAGGCCTGTGTGCCGTGGATGACCCGGGAGTAAACGTCGCAGCCCTGGAAGGTAAATCCGAACGGGTGCCCGGCAGTGGGCGCGCCTTCCGAGTTGGAAAGCTCGCATCCTTCGTTTGGCGGGGTGGACGTGAACAGGCCCGGGAACAGCGCAATCACGATCAGGGCCAGGATCAACAGTGCCGAGATGATGAACAGCGGACGACGGCGGAGCTTGCGCCACGCGTCTGCCCACAGGCTGAGCGGGGCCTGGTCAGTCTTGACGGCGTCCGTTGCCTGCAGCGGTGTCTCTTCAATGGGGGCCACGAAGTGGCTGTTGTTACTGGTCATAGCGGATCCTCGGGTCAAGCCAGGCGTACAGGAGATCGACAAGAAGGTTGGCCACCACGAACACCAGTACCAGGACGCTGACGATGGAAACGATGGTGGGGCCTTCACTGCGGAGGACTGCCTGGTAGAGCTTGTTGCCGACGCCGGGAACGTTGAAGATGCCTTCGGTGACAATGGCGCCGCCCATCAGGCCGCCCAAGTTGGCGCCCAGGTAGGTGACAACGGGGATCAGCGAGTTGCGCAGGATGTGGGCCATGACGACGCGGGGCCGGGACAGGCCTTTTGCGGTGGCGGTCCGAACGTAGTCGGCGTTCATGTTTTCACTGACTGACGCGCGGGTCAGGCGGAGAACATAGGCGAAGGAGACGAGTCCGAGGACTACAGCCGGCAGCAGCAGCGTGACCCAGTTGGCGTTTGCGCCAACGGTGGGTTTGGCCCAGCCCAGCTGCACGCCGAAGACGAGCTGGAAAACGAAGCCCAGGACGAAGGTGGGAATTGCGATGACCACCAGTGAGGCCACCAGGACCGTGGAATCGAACCATCCGCCCCTGCGCAGGCCGGCGAAGACTCCGAAGGCAACGCCGAAGATGGCCTGGATGGCAAGGGCCTCGATGGCGAGCATCGCTGTCACGGGGAAGACCCGTGCAAGGCTGGCGGCAATGGGCTGGCCGGTGAAGTCGTTGCCGAGGTTGAAGGTGAAGAGGTTCTTGAGGAACAGTCCGTACTGGACCCAGAAGGGCTGGTCCAGGTGGTACTGGCTGCGGAGGGTGTCGATAACTGCCTGCGGGGGCTGGCGGTCACCGAAGAGTGCAGCGATGGGGTCGCCCGGCAGGGCGAACACCATGTAGTAGACCAAAAGGGTTGTGCCGAGGAATACAGGGATCACCTGGAGGAGTCGGCGCAGGATGAACCGGATCACAGGATCACCTGCCTTCCGGTAAAGGGAAAAACGGGTTCATGAATGCCTTCCTGCCATGTGCAAGCCAATGGGGGCCCGGACGCAACCGGAACCCCCATCAGCCATACGGCAAGTTAGATCTGTGACTACTTTGCGGTGATGCCGTAGTAGAGGATTTCACCGTTCCAGCCGGTCTCGGCCTTCACGACGTTGTTGCTCCACACGATCGCGCGTGCCTGGTCCCAAAGCGGCAGCCCGGGCAGGTCCTGGAACAGGATTTCCTGTGCCTGGTTGAACTTGGCGTTGGCCTCGTCGGTGCTCTTGGCGGCCAGGCCCTCCTTGAGCAGCTTGTCGAACTCCGGGTTCGAGTACTTCTCGTAGTTGGAGGAAGCTCCGGTGGCCCATACCGGTCCAAGGAAGTTATAGAGCGACGGGTAGTCACCCTGCCAGCCGGCGCGGGTCAGACCGGGAAGCTGCTGGGACTTGCGCAGGTTCAGGACTTCGGCAAACTTGGCGAAGGGCTGGATCTCAGCCTGGATCCCGAGGTTGTTCTTGAAGCCGTTGGCTACGGCGTCGATCCATTCCTTGTTGCCACCGTCGGTGTTGGAAGCAATCTGGAGCGGCTTGGAATCGTCGTACGGCTGGATCTTGTTGGCCTGGGCCCAAAGGTCCTTGGCCTTCGCGGGATCGAAGTTCAGCACTTCGCTGCCCTTGATGCCTTCCTTGAAGCCGTCGATGACCGGCGGGGCAAAGGCCTTGGCCGGGGTGCGGGTACCGTTGAAGACCACCTTTGCGATTTCCTCGCGGTTGATGGCGTAGGACAGGGCCTGGCGGCGCAGTTTGCCGGCTTCACCCTGGAAGTTCGGGTTGTAGCCCGGGATGTTCAGGGTGGAATCGGTGGCGACAGGCTTGGTGGCGTTCCGGCCCGGGAAGTCGTTGACGTAGGTCTTCAACGCGTTGGACGGCAGGACATCCGAGACGTCCAGGTTGTCCGACTGCAGGTCGGTGTATGCGGGGCCCGGATCAGTGTAGAACTTGAAGGTCACGCCGCCGTTCTTGGCCTCGCGAGTGCCCTTGTAGTCAGCGTTCTTTACCAGGGTGATGGACTGGTCGTGGACCCAGGAACCCTGCTTTTCGAACTTGTAGGGACCATTGCCCACGGGGTTTTCACCGTAGGTCTTGGGGTCTGCCAGCGCAGCGGAAGGCAGCGGGTAGAAGGCGGAGTAGCCAAGGCGCAGGGACCAGTCGGCCTCAGGCTGGGCGAGCTTCACCGTGATGGTGGAGTCATCGGTTGCCTTCAGCCCGGACATGGTGTCTGCCTTGGGGGCAGGAGTGGTGGTGGTCTTGCCGTCAGCACCCTTGACCGAGTTCACAGCCGATACGTCGTCGTAACCGGCGATCGATTCGAAGAAGAACCCATTGTTCTGGAGGTTTTTGGAGTTCGCGGCGAAATTCCAGGAGTCAACAAAAGTCTTGGCCGTGATGGCTTCCCCGTTGGTGAACTTCTGGCCCTGCTTGACCTTGATGGTCCAGTTCTGGGCGTCGGAAGACTCGATGGAATCGGCCAGTGCATTCACTGCCTTGCCGTTGGCGTCGTAGCTGCGAAGACCTTCGAAAAGCAGGTTCACGACGCGGCCGCCGTAGACCTCGTTGGTGTTTGCCGGCAGCAGCGGGTTTTGTGGCTCGTTGCTGTAGGCGGTGATGACCTTATTCGGATCGCCGGCAGCATTGCTCGATCCGTCGGTGCTGCCGCCGCCGCCGGCGCCGCACCCGGTCAGGGCAAGCGCAGCGATTGCCACGATGCCCAGTGCTTTGGAAGTGCGCGTAAAACGCATTCCGCCTCCTATGAGTTGTGGGAGAGATGTAGGGGAATCTTGTGCTTCCCCGCAGGTTGGGCACAGCGCGAAACTGTGACGAAACCTACACAATACGAGTTAGCCTAACCGCACAAAGTCCAGATATTGGTACTCCGTTGCCAAACCGTGACCGGCGCAGTCAAATGCCCTGGCATGCGGTGGGTAGTTAGGCACGTCACATGCTACTCGTCAGTAAGCCGGACGGCGAATCGGAGGGCGGGAGGCTCCGCAAGGGTCAAAGGGCCCTAAAGGTGGCGGCCCCGGGGCGACCGCTAGGACAGCCGCCACTCCCAGACGTTCCACCACACACCCAGGGGGCCAGGGCTGGTTTTGATGCCGGCTACCCGCGAATTGAAGGCAGTTGTTCCCAGGGTTTGGTAGAGCGGGAGGCCGTAGGCGTCGTCCCAGATGTGCTTGTCGACTTCAGCCAGGAGTTCGTCCTGCTTGCCCAGGTCCGTGGTCACAGCAAGCTGTTCCATGAGTTTGTCCGCATCACCATCGGAATATCCCGTGAAGTTGCTCCCCGCGCCAGTACGGAAAATCTGCGGCACCCTGCTGACGCCGGTCTCTGTGCCGATCCATCCTGACAGTGCGGCGTCAAAGCCGCCCCGGCTCATCGCGCCAGCCCAGTCAGCGCTTCCCTGTCCACCGTCGACGACACGGATTCCTGCCAGTGCGGCCGAGTCGCGGATCAGGGAGAAAGCCTTGGCACGGTTGGGGTTGTCGCGGTTGTAGAGGATCCGGATGGTGGGGGTGGCTTTGCCCTTCAGGAGGCTTTTGGCGCCATCAATGTCCACCTTGTCGTAGTCCGATGAGCCGTTGTTCTTTACCGTGTCGTCGTACTTTGGCTGTCCGGGCAGAAACACGTGGGAGTCCAGCGGCTTGTTGTCGGGCGACTGGGTTCCCACGACTGCGTCCACGATTGCCTGCCGCGGAACCGTCTTGAGGAAGGCAACGCGGACGTCCTTGTCGCTGAAGGGTCCGGAGAAGTTGAGGTCCAAGTGGTCGTAGCCGGACTGTTTGTACCGTTGAACGGTGATGCCCTGGCCGGATAGCCCTGCGAGGAGACTGTCGGTGGCAGCCGAGGGCTGCGGAGAGATAATGTCCGCTTGGCCACTGCGCAGGGCATCGACCGCGGCGGGAACCGCGCCGGTGAACCTGACGTTGATCTCGTCCAGCCATGGTTCTGCGCCCCAGACGTAGTCGCGGTTCCGCACCAGTTTCATGGAGACTTCCGGGACGATGTCGCGCACGATGTAGGGACCGCTGGAGAGGTAAAGGGCAGGATCGTCGGGGACCGACTTGGTATCGAACCCGGTGTTCCAGAAGTCACTGACCTTTTTGAGCGCGGGGTTGGATGCCGGTTTGTCGGGGTTGCCCCGGGGCGTGTCCTTGAGCAGCTTGACCAGGTCCTGCTCGTCACTGAGTCCGCTCTTGGCGGCGACAACGTGGGCCGGCAGCCCGACGTCGAAGGCCACCTCCCAGTCTGCGTACGGCGCTGCGTACTCGATGGTGATGGAACGGCCGTCCGAGCCAAGTTCGGGAAACAGGGTACCGGCCAGGCCAGTGGTGTCAGAGGCGACAGAGAAGTAATTGGTGCCCTTGCCGGTGGCGGGATTGACGTCGTCGAAGTAGCCTGACCCGGCAGCCCAACTCAACAGGAGGTCGGCAGCACCGATGGGGGCACCGTCGGACCACTTGACGCCATCGTTGACCGTGTACTTCACCTTGAGCGGCTGGTCGGAGACCTTTTCGAAGTGCCCGAACTTGTCATTGCGGACTACCTTGGAGCTGTCGTCAAGGTAGAAGAAGCCCGAGTGGGTGATGGCGCCGATCTTCGAATTGATGTCAGTGTTGCCCTTCGCGCTCCACGGGTTGAACGAGGAAAAGGCGTTGACCTCAGCCACCGTCACGCTGCCGCCGCGTTTGGCTTCTCCCACCACCACGGACGGTGCGCTTCCGCCCGAGCAACCGGAGAGAACCAGGGCAGCCGCCACCGCCGCGGTGAGCAATTGCATCAGACGCCGGACCGGCATGCCGCCTCCTTGTGTTTTCCCTCTGCGGAGGGCAGTCGGGTCGCCGTGGTCGGGCCCTATTGACTCAGGATACTTGGTGCCGGTATTGCGTAGGCGAATCCGATCCCCCTCCGGACGGAAGGGGTGTTGTCCCCACCAGCCGGTCCCGGCCGGGTGCCTCAAACATTGCCGCAGCCCGTCGCGGGAGGCTTCACGGCCGGCGTGCAGGAGGTTCGTCCTGCCTCCCTGCATCGTCTGAAGCAGCCTTCTGGCATTAGACGTTGAAGCGGAACTCCACAACGTCGCCGTCGGCCATAACGTATTCCTTGCCTTCGATCCGGACCTTGCCGCGGGACTTGGCCTCAGCCATGGAACCGGCCTCAACCAGGTCGTCGAAGGAGACCACCTCGGCCTTGATGAACCCCCGCTGGAAATCCGAATGGATGACGCCGGCCGCCTGCGGTGCGGTGTCACCCTGCCGGATGGTCCAGGCGCGTGCTTCTTTCGGACCCGCCGTCAGGTAGGTCTGCAGCCCCAGCGTATGGAAGCCGACGCGGGCCAGCTGGTCCAGCCCGGACTCGTCCTGGCCGTTCATCTCGAGCATTTCGCGGGCTTCTTCCTCGTCCAGCTCCACGAGGTCGGCTTCCAGCTTGGCGTCAAGGAAGATGCAGTCGGCCGGTGCCACCATGGCCCGGAGTTCCTCCTGCTTCTCCGGGCTGCCGAGAATCCCCTCGTCGGCGTTGAACACGTAAATGAACGGCTTGGCGGTCAGCAGGCCCAGTTCCTTGAGGTGCTCCATCTCCAGCTTGTCGCTCTTGATGGAGGAATAGATGGTGTCGCCCCGCTCCAGTACCGCCTGCGCGGCCTTGATGGCGGCGAGCTCAGCGGCCTCCCGCTTCTTGATCTTCACTTCTTTTTCGATGCGCGGGATGGCTTTTTCGATCGTCTGTAGGTCAGCGAGGATCAGCTCGGTATTGATCGTTTCCATGTCCGAGCGCGGGTCCACCTTGCCGTCCACATGCACCACGTCCGGGTCGTCGAAAACCCGCACAACCTCGGCGATGGCTTCTGCCTCGCGGATGTTGGCCAGGAACTGGTTGCCCAGCCCCTCCCCCTCGGAGGCGCCCTTGACGATGCCGGCGATGTCGACGAAGGACACGGCGGCAGGCAGGACGCGCTGGGAGCCGAAGATTCCGGCCAGCTTCTGCAGCCTGGGGTCCGGCAGGTTCACCACGCCTACGTTGGGTTCGATGGTGGCGAACGGGTAGTTCGCTGCCAGGACCTGGTTGCGGGTGAGCGCGTTGAAGAGGGTTGATTTGCCGACGTTGGGCAGTCCGACGATGCCAATAGTAAGAGCCACGAGCATTGATTCTACCCGCCGGGGCGCCGGAGACCGTACCGGGGAATGTCACTGCCAGTGAATGTCAGAGGCCCGTGCAACAGTGAAGCCATGGATGCTTTTGCCTTGATTCTGGCCCTCTTGATGCTGCTGCTCGGCGCCTTTGCCGGCGCCGCTGCCACTTATTTCTCCCTGCGACGGAACTCCCATGCGTTGGAGGCAGACTTTGACCAGGTATCGTCCCGCCTGTCAGAGGTCACGGCACAGTTTGCGGCGGCCGACGCCGAGCGGCGGCTTTTGGCGGCACAGAACCGGGAACTGGGCGAGGCACGGACGCAGGACGGCAGCGTGCTGCGCGCCCTTGCTCCAGTGGCCGAGAAGCTGTCCGCGGTCCAGCAGCAGGTGGCACTGCTGGAGCGGGACCGGGTTGAGCAGTACGGCCAACTGGCCCAGCAACTGCAGGAGGCCAGGCTTTCCGATGAACAGCTCATCCGGTCCACGCATGCCCTGGAATCGGCGCTGCGTTCCAACAGCGCCAGGGGCCAGTGGGGCGAGGTGCAGCTTCGCCGGGTAGTGGAAGCTGCCGGCATGCTGCGCCACGTGGACTTCGTGGAACAGGTGCACAGCGCCGGCCATGACTCGGCAGTACGCCCGGACCTCGTGGTGCAGTTGCCGGGCGAAAAGCAGCTGGTGGTGGATGCCAAGGTACCGCTCTCGTCCTACCTCGAAGCGCAGGAACTGGGCGCGGTGGATCCTCGCGCGGGACAGCCGTCCGGATCAGAGTCGGCGGCCGACGGCCGGAACCGTCAAGCCCTCCTGGCCGCGCATGCCAAGGCCCTGCGGGCCCACGTCGACGCCCTGGGCACCAAGAAGTACTGGGACATCCCGGGGAACTCCCCGGAGTTGGTGGTCTGCTTTATTCCGGCAGAGTCCATCCTGGCAGCGGCCCTGACTGCTGACGCCGGCCTCCTGGACTACGCCTTGTCCCGGAACGTGGTCCTTGCCTCGCCAAGTACCCTGCTTGCGGTGCTGAAGTCCGTGGCGTTCACTTGGCGCCAGGATGTCCTGACCGACAACGCGCGCGAACTGTTCGAACTCGCACGGCAACTGTACGACCGCATGGGAACGCTGGGCGAGAACGTCAGCAAGCTGGGATCTTCCCTGAAAACGTCCGTGGACCGCTACAACGCCATGGTGGGCACACTTGAGGCCCGGGTCCTGCCCACAGCGCGGAAGCTTAATACGCTGGAGGAGTCAGGTCTGGCCACGCCCGCGCTTGTGGAGGTGACGCCCCGGGCAGTCGTGGCACCGGAGCTCCAGGGGGACGACGAAGCGGCCTAGCCAAAAGCCGCCCGAACATCAGACCGGAAGGGCCGGGCAGTTCGAAACTGCCCGGCCCTTCCGGTTTGGTATGTGCTGGCCTGGCCCTAGCTCCGGGGCCGGCGGCCGCCCAGGGCGCGGCTGACGTCACCGGCCTGCTTCAGGGTTGCGCGGAGCTCCTTCGGCAGCGAGAACAACAGGTCTTCCTCGGCAGTGACCACTTCCTCCACTGTGCCGTAGCCGTAGTCGGACAGCAGCCTGAGCACGTCCTGCACCAGAACCTCGGGAACCGAAGCCCCGGACGTCACGCCAACCGTGGCAACGCCTTCGAACCAGGTTTCGTCGACCTCGTTGGCGAAATCCACGCGGTAGGAGGCCTTGGCGCCATACTCGAGCGCCACCTCCACCAGCCGGACCGAGTTGGACGAATTCGCCGAGCCAACCACGATCACCAGGTCTGCTTTCGGTGCAATCTTCTTGATGGCTACCTGGCGGTTGGTGGTGGCGTAGCAAATGTCATCGCTGGGCGGGTCCTGCAGGGTCGGGAACCGCTCCTTGAGCAGCCTGACGGTTTCCATGGTCTCGTCCACGCTCAGCGTGGTCTGGGACAGCCAGATGACCTTTTCGGGGTCGCGGACTGTCACCTTGTCCACTTCGTGCGGACCGTTGATGATCTGGATGTGCTCCGGTGCTTCACCGGAGGTACCTTCCACTTCCTCATGTCCGTCGTGGCCGATCAGGAGGATGTCGAAGTCGTCCTTGGCGAAGCGGACGGCTTCCTTGTGCACCTTGGTCACCAGCGGACAGGTGGCATCGATGGTTCGCAGCCCGCGGTTCTCGGCTGATTCAACCACTGCGGGCGAGACGCCGTGGGCCGAGAAGATGACCAAGGCGCCTTCGGGCACTTCGTCTGTTTCATCAACGAAAATGGCGCCCTTTTCCTCCAGGGAGCTGACCACGTGCACGTTGTGGACAATCTGCTTGCGGACGTAGACGGGCGGACCGTAGTGTTCCAGCGCCTTCTCGACGGCGATCACGGCCCGGTCGACGCCGGCACAGTAGCCGCGGGGGGCAGCCAGCAGTACCTTCTTGGTGCCGTTTACGGGGGCTGCACCTGCCACTTCCTCGGGTGAGCGGCGCCTGCGCGGAATGGTGGGCATCGAAAGGGATACAGCCGGGGTGGTCATCCCTCCATGTTACCGGCTGGTCCGCGCCCGTTTCCGGGATGCGAACAAGGTCACAATGCCCGCTGCCGCCAGGGCGGCGCCGGCCGCGGCAGTAGTGGTGATCCACGTCTGGAAGTCTGCGCCTGCCGCGGCCAGGAATTCGTCGCGAAACATATTGGCCACTGCGTTGCCAGTGTCCGTGGCCTGCGCCCGGGCCGAGCCCAGTTGCAGTCCGATCCCCCACAGCCCGGCGAGCGCCAGTCCGCCAAAGCCGGCGGCCAGGAGCACGGTCCAGCGGCGGCGCGCCGCTACGAACGCCAGCAGGAATGCCACCACCGAACCGATGGCCAGGACGTAGCCCATGGGGGCATAGGTCGCCAGCCGCTCCGTCCACTCCCGCTGCGCCGGACGGCCAATATTGATGAGGGTCTGCTTGGGTGGGTCGAGGGGCAGCCTGGTTGCACGGGAAATCTCCTCGGAGCCGAGGGTAACCAAAGGGGCAACATCCAGGGTCAGTGAAGACGCGGAAGCGCCCGGCTGCGAGTCCTTTGCGGGATCAGCGAAACTGAGGCGGTGGCTTCTGCGCAGCGTCTCCTCCCAGGCCGCGGGATAGCCCGGCAGTCCGGTCATGGACTCTGCCGCCTTTTCAAGCATTGGCTGGACCAGGCCAGAAAGAAAGCCCGGAACTGATCCGGTGTCAATCGTTCCAACCGCCGCCGCAGCAAGCTTCCGCTGGAACTCCGAGTCCTTCCCGAGCGGAGCTGCAAGGCGGACAAAACCGTCCTCCTGGACAACGTTCCGGTCCACCCATATGGCCGGAACGGCTACAGCGGCCAGGAGGATGCCCAGCACGGTGGCGATGGCAGAGACAAAAGTTCGCACAGCAGGTCCTTCGGGGTTGGGGGCCTCCTACCATCCTAGGCAGGGCGGATGGGCGGTTCCTGTCAGCCCCCGGTGCTACAACCTTATGGATAAGGTTGATTGTCCGCCCACAACAGATGAAGGACCGCATGCCCGCAGCACCAGCCTCTCCATGGCGTCCGCATGTCTGACCAGGCATCCCTTCCGGGTACCGGACCAACTACCCTGCCGGCCACGGCTGCGGAAACCAGTCCGGACAATCCGTGGCCGCTGCAGCTGCTCTCACAGAAGCTGAAGGCCCATATCGACCGCACTCCGTCGGCGTGGGTGGAAGGCCAGGTCATCGAGCTGAACCGCCGCGGCAGCAACGCGTATCTCACGCTCCGCGATGTGGACGCCGAGGTATCCCTTCCGGCGTCCGTCTGGACCAAGGTGCTGGAACGGCAGAACCTTCCGCTTGAGCGCGGTTCACGGGTGGTGGCCCTCCTGAAGCCCGAGTTCTGGCTGAAGACGGGCAGGCTCAACATGTTGGTCCGGGATATCCGGCCTGTGGGCCTGGGCGACCTGCTGGCCAGGATCGAGCGACTGCGGCAGGCCCTGGCGGCCGAGGGTCTGTTCGCCGACTCCCGGAAGAAGCCGCTGCCCCTTCTGCCGCACCGGATTGGGCTGATCACGGGGCGTGATTCGGACGCCAAGAAGGACATCCTGCGCAATGCAGCCCTGCGGTGGCCTGCGGTGGAGTTTGAGATCCGGGAAGTTGCCGTGCAGGGAAACACCGCGGTGGCCCAGGTGGTCCGCGCGCTGCGCGAGCTGGACGCCCTCCCCGCGGTGGACGTCATCGTCATCGCCCGCGGCGGGGGTGCCCTTGAAGACCTGCTGCCGTTCAACAGCGAAGACCTTATCCGTGCGGTTGCCGCCGCCGCCACGCCGGTGGTGAGTGCCATCGGCCACGAGGCAGACCGGCCGCTGCTGGACTATGTCGCAGACCTGCGGGCTTCCACCCCCACGGACGCCGCCAAAAGGATCGTCCCCGAAGTCTCCGAAGAGCTGGCCGGGGTTCGGCAGGCACGGGAACAGCTGCGGCGCTGCGTGGAACGGCTGTTGGACCGGGAGTCGGACCGCCTGTCGGCGCTGCACTCCCGGCCCGTCATGGCGGCACCCGAGGGGATGGTTTCTGTCCGGGCCGAGGAAATCGAGCGGCTGCTGCGGCGTTCCTCAGCGGCCGTGAGTTCGACCGTGGCGCGGGCAGCGGACCAGCTGGAGCACCTCAAGGCCCAAGTGCGTGCGCTGTCCCCGCAGAAGACGCTGGACCGGGGGTACGCCGTCGTCGAACTTTCGGGAGACCAGGCCGCCCGGATCGCCAAAGCCGGCCACGCTGTTGTCCGCGCCCCTGCCGAGGCGCCCGCGGGCGCGGCCCTGTCCATCCGAGTGGCGGAGGGGCAATTCGGGGCCACGTCCACCGGGTCACCGCAGCCCGGAGCACCAGACCACCACGAGGAATTGGAAGAGAAGGCATGACCGAACAGAAACCAGAAGCCGACGTCGCCGCCCTGAGCTATGAGGAGGCCCGGGAACAGCTCATCGCCGTGGTGGGCAGGTTGGAGGCGGGAGGCGCCAGCCTGGAGGAATCGCTCGCCCTGTGGGAGCGCGGCGAGGCGCTGGCGGCGCGCTGCGAGGAGTGGCTGGAGGGAGCACGGAAGCGGTTGGCCGCTGCCCGCGACCAGCCGCTGTAACCCGGCCACTGTTCGCTGGGCCCGGGCCGGTGTCACGAACGGGCGACGAGTTCCCGTTCGATGTCGACGTCGAACTCGGCCTTGGGCCACTCCAGTCGAAGATCGGACAGCGCCGACATCACCAGTTGCTGCACGGCGATGCGGGCGAACCATTTCTTGTTGGCCGGCACCACGTACCAGGGGGCCACGGCGGAGCTGGTCTCGTCCAACGCGGCCTGGTAGGCGGCCATGTAGTCATCCCAGAATGCCCGTTCCTTCAAATCGCCACTGCTGTATTTCCAGTGCTTGGCAGGATTGTCCAGGCGCGCCAACAGCCTGGACCTCTGCTCATCCTTGCTGATGTTGAGCATCACCTTGATGATCCTGGTGCCGGCATCGGTTTGGCGGGCCTCGAATTCATTGATGGCCCGGTAGCGTCGGCCGATTTCTTCGGGGGTAGCCCAGTTGTGCACCCGGTGGATGAGGACGTCCTCGTAGTGGGAGCGGTCGAAGATCCCCACCATTCCGGCTGCGGGGACCTCCTTCTCGATACGCCACAGGAAGTCGTAGGACTTCTCCTGCTCGGTTGGGGCCTTAAACGCCTTGAATTGGACGCCCTGCGGGTCCATGGTGGCCATGACGTGGTTAACGATTCCGCCCTTGCCGGCCGTATCCATGGCCTGCAGGACCAGGAGGATCCGTTTCTTTCCCCCGGCCCGTGATTCGGCGAACAGCTGTTCCTGCAGTTCCGAGAGCTTCCCGTCCATCTCAGCCAGCAACGCCTCGCCGTCGGCCTTGTTGCCGTTGTAGCCCGGGGTGGCGTCCGGGTCCACCGAGGCCAGGGAAAATCCCTTTCCAACGCGCAGCGTGTCAGATGGTTGCTGGTCGAAACTGACGACGCGGGCCATGGGATTCCTCTCCACAGGGGTACACGGGCCCGGCAGGCCCGTGTGCACAGGCTAGTTCCCCTGGTACCGGCTTAGGAAGTCCCCCATGCGTCCGATGGCTTCCTCGATGTCCTTGACGTTGGGCAGCGTCACCATGCGGAAGTGGTCCGGCCGCACCCAGTTGAAGGCGCGGCCATGGGAGAGCAGGATCTTCTGTTCCTTCAGCAGGTCGAGGACAAACTTTTCGTCGTCCCGGATGTGGTAGACCTCGGGGTCGAGCCGCGGGAAGAGGTAGAGGGCACCCCTCGCCTGCTGGGTGCTCACTCCGGGAATGGCGTTCAGCATGTCATACGCCTTGTTGCGCTGTTCCAGGAGCCGGCCGCCGGGAAGGATGAGGTCGGTGATGCTCTGGTAGCCACCGAGGGCTGTCTGGATGGCGTGCTGGGCCGGGACGTTGGCGCAGAGGCGCATGTTGGCCAGGAGGTTGATGCCTTCGAGGTAGTCGGCAGCATCCTTCTTTGGCCCGGAGATGGCCATCCAGCCGGCCCGGTAGCCGCACACCCTGTAGGCCTTGGAGAGGCCGCTGAAGGTCAGGCAGAGGACATCGTCGCCGGTGAGGCCGGCCAGGTTCACGTGGACGGCGTCCTCGTAGAGGATCTTCTCGTAGATCTCGTCGGCGAAGATCACCAGGCCGTGCTTTTCCGCAAGGGCCACAATCCGCTTGAGCGTCTCTTCCGGATAGACGGCGCCCGTGGGGTTGTTCGGGTTGATGACCACGATCCCCTTGGTGCGCGGAGTGATCTTGGCTTCCATGTCCTCGAGGTCGGGCTGCCAGCCGGAGTCCTCGTCACAGAGGTAGTGGACCGGCTTGCCGCCGGCGAGTGCAACGGATGCCGTCCACAACGGGTAGTCGGGGGTGGGAATGAGCACCTCGTCGCCGGCATCCAGCAGCGCCATCAGTGACATGGTGATGAGCTCGCTGACGCCGTTGCCCAGGTAGATGTCGTCCACATGGATGTTCTGGATGCCGCGGGTCTGGTAGTACTGAGAAACGGCAGTGCGTGCGGAAAAGATACCGCGGGAATCGCTGTACCCCTGGGCGTGCGGCAGGTGGCGGATCATGTCCACCAGGATGGCGTCCGGGGCTTCGAAACCAAACGGCGCAGGGTTTCCAATGTTCAGCTTGAGGATCCGGTGGCCCTCCGCCTCCATCTGCTGGGCAGCCTGGAGGATCGGTCCACGAATGTCATAGAGAACGTTGTTGAGCTTCGTGGACTGCCTGAATTCTGCCATTCCTCAAATATGCCACAGGAAGGATGAATGGCCGTTGAGACGTCCGCCACACGGCCGACGGCGGCTGCCGGACCTTCGAAGGTCCGGCAGCCGCCGTCGTCATCATCAGGTAATTGCCGTCCGCGGGGCAGCGAACGGATTTACTTGACGATGCCCTTTTCCTTGAGCCACGAGGTTGCTGCCGTCTTGGCGTCCTGCTTCTGGTTGCCGCTGACCGCCCGGTTGAGGTTGATCAGGTCATCCGTGGTGAGAATGCTGGATACCGAGTTCAGCGCCTGCTTGGCCTTGTCCGTCATCTTGGACTTGTTGTACAGCGGCAGGACCTGCTGGGCGATGAAGTTGTTCTTGGGATCGTCCAGGACCACCAGGTCGTTGTCGGCGATGGAAGGCGTGGTGGTGTAGATGTCCGCCACCTGTACCTGGTCCTGCAGGAGCGCCTTGAGCGTCACCGGGCCGCCGCCATCGCTGAACGGCTCCAGCTTCTTGGGCACGCAGTTGTAGTTCTTCTTCAGGCCGGGCAGGCCGTAGGCACGCTCGGCGAAGGTGGCGGGGGCGCCCACCACGATGTCGCTGCAGACCTTGGCCAGGTCCTCGATGGACTTCAGCTGGTACTTCTCAGCGGTCGCCTTGGTCACCACCATGGCGTCCTTGTCCTCGGCCTTGGACGCGTCCAGGACGCCCAGCCCGTCCGGGAGCTTGCCCGGCAGTGCCTTGGCGATATCGCCGGCGGAGACTTCGGTGGCTTCCTTGTTGACGTAGAGCAGCAGGTTGCCGCTGTAGTCCGGCACCACGTCCACGGAGCCGTCCTGCACAGCCTTGAAGTACACCTCACGGGAGCCGATGTTCGGCTTGGTGGTGGCGGTGATGCCGTTGGCGTTCAGGGCGCCGGCGTAAAGTTCGGCGATGATCTGGCTTTCGGGGAAGTCCGCGGAGCCCACAACCAGGGATGTCGCTTCACCCGAAGCCCCGCCGCTGGAGGCCGGGGCGTTCTTTAACGGATCGGACGAACCGCCGCAGGCGGACAGGGCCACGGCGAGGCCAAGCCCGGCAGCCAGGCCGCTGAACGCCCGCCTGCCGAGGCGCTGGGAACGGCTATCTTTCATGACTTACCTCCTTGTACAACAGTCTCCGCAACTACGGGGTCTGTGAGTTCAACCGCAGCCTCCTGGCTGCGGTGGGACAGTTTTGAGGCGCCCTGAGTGAGGAACAGCCTCTGGAACAGGGTCAGGACGAGGTCCACGGCGATCGCCAGCACGGCAATGAGAAGGGAACCTCCCAGCATCTGGGGGAAGTCACTGAGGACGAGTCCGTCGAACAGGTAGCGGCCAAGGCCGCCAAGGTTGATGTAGGCAACCACGGAGACCGTGGCGATTACCTGCAGCACCCCGGTCCGGAATCCGCCGAACATGACCGTGAGGGCGTTTGGCAGTTCGGCCCGGAACAGGACCTGCAGTTCGGTCATCCCCATGGCGCGGGCGGCGTCCACCACGTTCCGGTCAACGCTGGAGATCCCGGCGTAAGTTCCTGCCAGCAGCGGGGGTACCGTGAGGATCACGAGGGCCCAGATTGGGGGCATCAGCCCAATGCCGGCCAGCAGCACGAACAGGATCAGCAGGCCGAGGGTGGGCAGGGCACGCAGGGCGCCTGCCAGTGCGACGACGGCCACGCGTCCCCGCCCGGTGTGGCCCACGAACAGTCCGACCGGAACGGCAATGGCGGTGGCGATCAGCATGACGAGCCCGGTGTACTGGAGGTGCTCCCCCAGCCGGGTGGGGATTCCCATGCTCCCGGACCAGTTCAGGGGGTCGGCAAGCCAGGAGAAGGTATCGGCGAAAACGTTGCTCATGGCGCTCCCCCTGCGGCGTGCGCGGCCCGGTCGGTTGCGGACGCTGCCAACGAGTTGCCGGGTGCCCCGCGGCCACGTCGAGTGCCGGCGCGCTCCCAGGGAGTGAGGATGCGTTCGAGCAGGACCAGGACGGCGTCCATCACCAGCGCCAGGAGCAGGATGGCCACGATGCCCACCACCACTTCGGTGACGAAGTCGCGCTGGAGGCCGTCGGTGAAGAGCATGCCCAGGTTGCCGACGCCAAGGAGGGCCGCCACACTGACCAGCGAAATGTTGCTGACGGACACCACCCGCAGCCCGGCGAACATGACCGGCAGGGACAGCGGCAGGTCCACCTGCAGGAACCGTGCCAATGGTTTAAACCCCATGGCCTGGGCGGCCTGGCTGACGTCGGCGTCGACGGAATCGAAGGCATCCAGGGCTGCGCGGACCAGCAGGGCGACGGCGTAGATGGTAAGCGCCACCACGACATTGAGGGGATCCAGGATGCGGGTGCCCAGGATGGTGGGCAGGATGATGAACAGCGCCAGGGATGGGATGGTGTAGAGGAGGGAGGAGGCCGTCAGCACCACTGAACGCAGTACGTTGTTTCGCCGCGCCAGCTGCGCCAGCGGGATGGAAACCAGCAGGCCAAGGACCATGGGAACGATGGCCAGCACCAGGTGCTGGCCGCCGCGCTGCATAACCATGCCGGTATTCGCCAGGAACCACTCCATCAGAGGGCAGCCTGCCGCATCTGGCGGGCTTCTTCGATCAGAGCCAGCACTTCGCCGCCGCGGACCACTCCCCGGACCCTGCCGTCGGAGTCCACGGCAACGCCCAGGCCCGACGGCGAGGACAGGGCTGCGTCGAGGGCGCGCCGAAGGCTTTCCCCAGGACGGAACAGCGAACCACCGGGAACCAGTTCCGTTTCGGTGCCGGGCGCCGACCAGCCCAGCGGACGCTTGTCCGCGTCCACCACCAGCTGCCAGCCGCCGGCAGCGCTGGAATCGGACTGGTAACCCTCCGGCGCGCGGACAATGGTTGGCACGGGGTGGACCGCCACGGCATCGGCCGGGGTGAACCCCAGATGCCGGAAGCCGCGGTCCCGTCCCACAAAGGAGGCTACGAAGTTGTTGGCCGGCGCCCGCAGGATTTCCTCGGGAGTGGCGTACTGGGCCAGCTTCCCGCCGGTGGCAAAAACGGCCACCTTGTCCCCGAGGATGGTGGCTTCGTCAATATCGTGGGTGACGAACACTATTGTCTTGGCCAGGTCCTTCTGTAGCCGCAGCAGTTCCTGCTGGAGTTCGTCACGGACCACCGGGTCCACTGCACTGAACGGCTCATCCATGAGCAGGATGGGCGGATCTGCGGCCAGGGCGCGGGCCACACCGACGCGCTGCTGCTGGCCGCCGGAGAGCTGCGACGGGTAGCGCTTGCCCAGCGATTGGGCCAGGCCCACCACGTCCAGGAGCTCGCCGGCCCTTTTGCGCGCATCCGCTTTGGAGACGCCGTTCAGCCTGGGAACCGTGGCGATGTTGTCCAGCACGGAGCGGTGCGGCAGCAGCCCTGCCGACTGCATCACGTAACCCATGGAACGGCGCAGTTCCGCGGCCGGCACCGAGGTGACGTCCCGGCCGTCCACTGTGATGGTTCCGGACGTGGGTTCCACCATCCGGTTGATCATCCTGAGCGATGTCGTTTTGCCGCACCCGGAAGGACCCACAAAGACGGTGACAGAGCCCTTGGCGATGGACATGGACAACCCGTCCACGGCCGGCTGGCCGCCAGGGTACTGCTTGGTAACGCTCTGGAACTCGATCATCGCCTGGTCCATGGTGCGGACTTACCTGTTCTCTTGGACGGGCTGCTCCCAGCACCGCGACATTGCCATCAGCACGCTGATAGTTACGGTAGCCCAAACGGGGGCGGCCTTCAGCAGCTGAAGCCCTAATCCACGCAAAGGAATCCCTACTGTGACCATTCGGCACCCGGGCCGGGGCGGATGGGTTTCGACGCCGGCACACACCCGCTGCTGTCGGGGCACGCCGGCCGCGCCTAAAGTAAAGCCGTGACCAACTTGGAAGTCTCGCCCCAGGAAGAGCTCTGCCCGCCGGCCCAGGAAGGCACGTCGGGCCCCTGCCTGCAGTTATGGCCCGAGCGCGAAGTGCCGCTGGGCGGGGTCCGCGCCATGAACGTCAAACGCACGTTGCCCCAGCGCGGACTGCCCACCATCGGTGCCTGGTGCTTCCTGGACAGCTTCGGCCCGGACCGGACCGCCATGTCCGTCCTCCCGCACCCGCACATCGGGCTGCAGACAGTGACCTGGCCGCTCGCGGGGAACATCCGCCACCGGGACAGCGTGGGAAGCGATGTGGTGGTGCGCCCCGGGGAGCTGAACATCATGACCGCCGGACACGGGGTGTCGCACTCCGAGTTCGCGGTTCTTCCGTCCGGCGGCGGCGAGTTGCCGCTGCAGCGGGGCCTGCAGCTCTGGGTTGCCCTGCCCGACGGGGACCGGCACCGTGAACCTGCATTCGAACAGCACCGCGAACTGCCACGCGCCGAGGGGCACGGCTTTACGGCAACCGTGATGGTGGGGGAACTCGCCGGGGTGGTGTCCCCCGCAACGATGTACACACCAATTGTCGGCGCGGACGTTTCCTGCGAAGGGGAAACTGTGCTGCCGCTGAACCCGGCCTTCGAGCACGGGATTTTGGTGCTCGACGGCGGCCTGGCGGTGGACGGGCAGGAGATGCCGGCGGGCCCGCTGGGCTACCTGGGCACCGGCCGCAGTGAGCTTCGGATGCAGGCCGGCCCGGGCACCCGCTTCCTGCTGATCGGCGGCGAGCCGTTCGGCGAGGAACTGCTCATGTGGTGGAACTTCGTGGGCCGCACCCACGAAGAGGTGGAACAGGCACGGGACGATTGGGAAGCGCAGGCCGGACTCCCGGATGCCGAAACGGCCACTGCCCGCTATGGCCTGGTGCCGGGCCATGGACCGGATGCCGGGGCGGAAGCAGGCCGCATACCGGCTCCCCCGCTGCCCGGCGTCCGGCTGACACCTCGCAAGCGCTCCGACAGTTAAGACCCTCCGCTGGAGCTCAGTTCGGCTCTGCCAGGAGCTGCAGGACCCCGAACACCGGTTCCTGGTCCAGGACCCGTACATCGGTGATCCCGGCGGCCTCAAGGTTCCGCCGGAACGACTCCTGGAGGGACGCTACGTTCGTGCCGAGCCCGCCGCCCAGGATGACGGGGCCGTTGATCTTCAACTGTCCCAGCACCTGCCCTGCCAGGGCGGCGAGGTCCGTTCCGGCCTGGTCGAGCAGCGCAATGCTGTCCTGGTGCCCAGCGGCTGCCGCTTCCACAACGTGCCTGGCCTGCTGTGCCCAGAACCGCCGCCCCGTCTCCGGGGAGTGGAACAAGGCAATGAGTTTGTTGGGATGGTCCAGCCCACAGGACGCCAGGAGGTCCGCGGTGAGGTGGTCGATGGGCAAGCCCTGGTTCATCCGGCGGAGGCTGTGCCGCACGGCTTCCCTGCCTAGCCAGTAACCGCTGCCTTCGTCCCCGAGCAGGTATCCCCAGCCGCCGGCCCTGGCCTCGCCGCCGTCGGCATTGCGTCCCCAGGCGGCCGACCCGGTGCCGGCGATGACCGCCACTCCGGTGGCGGCACGGCCCGCGGCCAGCAGCAGGCGGGAGTCGTGGACGACGGTGATGCGGGCCTCCGGGGCCAGCGGCTGGATCAGGGCAGCCAGGGCGGCTGCGTCCTCGTCGGTGTCGATTCCCCCGGACCCTGCGTAAACCCTGTCCACCCGGCCTCCCCCGATCCTGGCGAAAAGATCCGCGAGGTTTTGTGCCGCCTGCCCGCGGGTAACGTTCTGCACATTGGAGCTCCCGGCCGAATCGTCAGCGACGGGAAGTCCGTCCTCAAAACGGACCCCGTGCGTTTTGGTTCCGCCGATGTCCAGGCCGATGGTGACGCCGTGGAGGGGACTTGCCGGGGAGCCCTGCATGTACCCGGCCGGGCTGGTGGAGGAGTTTTGGGTGTTGGTCACGTCACAAGGGTACTGGCGCGGACAGCCGGGTGCCGTCAGTGGCCTGCCTTTGCCGCCAGACCCGCCAACAGCGCGGGGCCCTGTGCCACCACCAGCTCGCGGAAGAGCCGGGCCGGAACAGGTTCGCTTTCGGGCTTCCGGCGCCGCCAGCTGACGCCGACTTCCCGGAAGGCGAGCGCAGAGTCAAGTGGTACCTCCACCCAGCCCAGGTCCCCTCTCTCCGGGCGGACGATCCGGCCCGGAGAATCACCCCCGGGCGGCAGGATGCTGACGCCAAGGCCTGCCGAAACCAGCCCGCGGACGGTATGCGAATCCTGGCTCTCAAAGGCAATACGCGGCCGGTACCCCACTTCCCGGAACAGCGCGTCCGTCATCGACCGCAGCCCGTATCCGGATCCCAGGGCCACAAACGGCTCGGTGCGGATGTCGGCCATCCGCGCCATCGGCTGGCGGGCCAGCGGGTGGCGGTGATGTACCACCAGCCGGAGTGGTTCACGGTACAGCGGCGCCGACTCCAGGTTCCTGCCGGGCGGAGCGACGGGGGCGGTAAGGGCGAGGTCCGCGTCCCCGGATGCAAGTTCATCCAGGCAGGCGCTGCGGGCGCCTTGGCTCAGCCGGAAGCCTGCACCGGGGTGCCGGGCACGGAAGGCGCTGATCAGCAACGGCAGGGTGGCTTCACCGAAGGTGTGCTGGAAGGACACCGTCACAGTGCCCCTGACCACCTCCGACTCGTTCCTGACCAGATCCAGTCCGGCCTGGAACTCCGCCAGTGCCTGGTCGATGTAGGGCAGCAGGGTGCGCGCGGCGGGAGTCAGGCGTACTCCGCGGCCGTCCCGGACCAGGAGTTCGGTTCCGACGGCGGCGCTGGCCCTGGCAAGGGCACGGCTCACCGTTGACTGGGGTACTCCGAGCAGTTCGGCTGTTTCCGTTACGTGCTCGGTGCGGCCCAGTTCGGCAAGTACCGGCAGGAGCGGCAGCAGTTGAGCCAGTTGTTTGCGGTCCGGTTCCATGGCCACCTCGGCGCAGGCGTTTTGAAGCAATCGATTCCTGCTATGAGTTTGGCACGAATTATGCATTGGAAGCATCTTTTGCCCGCGGACTAGGCTGGCTGGATGCCACAGAATGCACCCACCGGCACTGCTCCGTCCCCCAATTGGAACGGCCATGCCAAGGGATCCAGGGACTACGGCCGGATCCTCGCCGGCCTCTCCTGCGCCGGCGTGGCGACATTTGCCCAGCTCTACTCCACCCAGGCAGTCCTGCCAATCCTCGCGGCGGATCTGCGCATCACGGCTCCCGAAGCCGCCCTCACCATCTCCCTGGCCACAGTGGGCCTTGCTGCGACCGTCATACCCTGGTCCTTCCTGGCGGACCGGGTCGGCAGGGTGAAGGCCATGATGTGGGGCATCACCGCTGCCACCGTCCTGGGACTGCTGGTGCCGCTGTCGGCCAACTTCGCCATGCTGCTCGGGCTGCGGCTGCTGGAAGGGATGGCACTGGGCGGCATCCCCGCCGTCGCCATTGCGTACCTCAACGAGGAGGTCAGCAAGGCCCACGCCGCAGTGGCGGCTGGAAGCTATGTTGCGGGCACCACGCTGGGCGGCCTGTCCGGCCGGCTGGTGGCCGGACCGGTCGGCGAGCTCTGGGGCTGGCGCGCGGCCGCCCTGGCCGTGTCCCTCCTGGCGACGGGTGCCGCCGTCGCATTTCTGGTCCTGGTGCCCCGCGCGCGCGGATTTGTCCCCGCCCAGGCTGCCGGTCTCCGCAGCGCTGTCGCGAGGCTGGGCGCCCACCTGCGCAATGTCCGGCTGCTGGCCCTCTACGCCCAGGCCTTCCTGATGATGGGCGGCTTCGTGGCCGTCTACAACTACCTGGGGTTCCGGCTGGCCGGCGCGCCGTTCGGGCTCCCCGCAACCGTGATCAGCCTGATCTTCCTGGCGTACCTGTCCGGCACGTTCTCCTCCCGGTGGGCCGCAGGAATGACCACGAGGTTCGGCCGCCGGAACGTCCTTCTCGCCGGGCTGGCACTCACCTTGGGCGGCCTCGCCCTGACCCTCACCCCATCCCTTGTGCTGATCCTGTCCGGACTGGTGGTGTTCACCGGTGGCTTCTTCGCGGCCCACAGCATCGGCTCCGGATGGACCGGGGCCATCGCCAGTACCGGCCGGGCGCAGGCAGCGTCGCTTTATAACCTGGCCTACTACCTTGGCTCCAGCCTTCTCGGCTGGGCCGGCGGCCTGGTCTTCCAGTCCTGGGGCTGGAGCGCCCTCGCTGGAGCCGTCATGGTCCTGGCCTGCCTTACGGCGGCGACTGTCGCCGTCGTTCATTCCCGCCCCGACGCTGCGGCTGGAGCTCCTGCGAATTAACCGGGGCCCAACGGCGGCTCGGTGCCAAGGATATTCGGCAGCACCGGTGCTGGCTGCGCGGATGGCGATGATTCTGCGGTCTAGGATGAATGCAGGACCGTTTGGAAGGAACCGCAGTGACGACGAATCCCAGGAACATCCGGGCAGGGGTGCATTCCGAGCCGCTGGATGCCATTGACGAGCGCCTGCTGGAAGCCCTCGTTGCCGATGCCAGGATTTCCAACAAGCAGCTTGCCGAAATGGTGGGGATCGCGCCCTCAACAGCCTTGATGCGCACGCGTGCGTTATCGGAGCGGGGCATCGTCCAAGGCTATGAGGCGAAGCTGAACCTGTCGGCCATCGGCCGGTCCGTGCAGGCCCTGGTGGCCGTGCGCCTCCGCGCGCACGACCGGGACCAGATCGACCGCTTCACCGCTCGCGTGCCCCACCTGCCGGCAGTACTTTCAACCTTCCACACCTCAGGTTCGGTGGACTACCTGCTGCACATCGCCGTCGGAAGCACCGAAGACCTGCGGGACTGGGTGCTGGACAACCTGGCCACAGACCCCGTGGTGGGCCACACCGAAACAACGCTCGTGTTCGAACACATCCAGGGCAACCACGGCCCGCTTCCGGAGTAGCCCGGCAGTGCCCGTCCAGGCCGCTGTACCTACGCCCGCCGGCGCAGTGCGGCCGCCAGTGTCACGGCAGACAGGACAACCGCCGCCGCGCCGCACACCAGGACGAAACCCTGGACTGCCGTGGTCATTCCGAACGCGGCACTGGCCCAGCCCAGGCCCAGCACCGGCACGGCGCTCCCCAGATAGGTGATGACGTAGACGGTGCTGATGATCTGGGCGTGCCGGGCAGGCTCCACTCGCCCCGCCACTTCGTTGAAGACTGTCCTGAACGCCAGTCCCTGACCCAATCCGGCCGTTACGGCGGCGCCGACCAGCAACAGCGGCAAGTGCCAGGTACCCGCGGCTCCCAGCAGCACGACCGAGGCGCCGAGCACCGCCAGCCCGGCGGGTACCGTCAGGCGGCCGCGCACGGTGACCAGCTGGCTCAGCGCAGAGGCTCCCAGCGGCAGGCCGGCCAGCACGCCAATCAGCGGCCGGGAGTCCGTGCCAAGGACCTGCGCGAAGTACCCGGGAGCCAGCGACAGGGAGAATCCGAACACGGCGAAGCTCAGGAAGCCGACGCCGGACGCCAGCCAGAAGGCACCCCTTGCCTGGCGGGATACCGAGGGCCAGCGGGGTGCAAGGACGTGCAGGGGGCGGGACACTGCGGGGACCATGATGGCCGGCCGCGCCCGGATCAGGTACAGCGGCACCAGAAGGGCCGCAAGCAACAGCGAGTGGACCGCATAGGGGGCCGTAGTCGCGCCGGGAAGCAGCGACAGCAGGCCGCCGATCACCGGTCCCGCCGCCACTCCCCCGGACGAGGCCAGCAGCGTGAAGCGGGACGCCCACTCAGGACGGGACGGGAGAAGCTCGCGCAGGGCGGCCGCACTGGCCCCGGTTGCAAGCCCCACAGCCATGCCCTGGAGTGCCCGGCCGGCGCAGAGGGCGGCCAGTGTTGCCGCATCCGCAAAGATCCAGCCGCCGGCGAGCCCCGCCAGGACAGCGACCAGGAGGGCAGCCCGTCGGCCGATGTGGTCGGACCAGTGTCCGGCGAGCAGCAGGGTACCCACCAGCGCCAGGACGTAGCTCGCAAATGCTGCGGTCACCTCGAGGCTGGAAAGTCCCAGGTTCGCCTGGAGCAGCGGGTAGAGCGGCGTAGCAAGGTTGGCGCCCACCAGGAGCATGAAGATGACTGCCCCGGAAATGACCAGCCGCGCCGTGGTGGAGGCATTCCACCCGCTGGGCGCTGCCGTCGCCGGGCGCATGCGCAGTTCGCTGAAGACCGTCAATGTGCCGCCTTAGGGTCGCCGCGGCAGGTGGGTCCTTGTGGGAGCCTGGCGCGGTTATAACTGTGTTGCTCCAAGATTGGGGCACGACTGCTGATTCCATCCGTCTTCCGGAGGATAATTGAGCAGAATTATCAAATTTGCCAATCAGCAATGATGGAGAGTGGCGATCTTGAACAAGCTGGACCCTACCGACCTGAAGATCCTCCTGGCCCTCATCCGGGATCCGCGGATCCAGATCGGCGAGCTGGGCGAGTCCCTGGGAATCGCCCGCAACACGGCACAGTCGCGGCTGCGCCGCCTGCTCCGCGCCGGCGTTTTGCGCCCGGGCGGCCGGGAGGTGGATCTTGAAGCGGTGGGCTATGACGTGGTGGCCTTCGTGACCATCGAGGTCTCCCACCGCGAGCTCGACGGCGTCGTGGCGGCGCTGAGGCTCATCCCACAGGTCCTGGAGGTCCACGAGATTTCAGGCCGTGGCGATGTCTGGTGCCGGGTGGTGGCCACAGACACGCACAACCTCCAGGCGTCCCTGCGGCAGGTCCTGAGGATCAAAGGGGTCATACGGACAGAAACAGTGCTGGCCCTGCACACCCACATCCCCTACCGGACGGAGCCACTCATCAGTGGCCTTAGCAACGCTTCAGCTCCGGCGGCTAGGATTTCCTGAATGACCATCATCGATAACGCCGTATACGTCAACGGCGTCCGCCACGCTGAGCCGGAAAACCTTGAGCAGACCTTTGAGACGCTGGCCCGCCACGGCGGGATGGCCTGGATTGGGCTTTACCGGCCCACTGCGGAAGAGATGGCCGCCGTAGCCGCCGAGTTCGGCCTCCACGCCCTTGCGGTGGAGGACGCTGTCTCGGCGCACCAGCGGCCGAAGCTGGAGCGTTACGATGACAACCTTTTCACCGTCCTGCGGCCGGCCCGTTACCTGGACGCTGATGAAACCGTGGAGTTTGGCGAACTGCACGTCTTCACGGGCAGGAACTTCGTGGTGACCGTCCGGCACGCCGAAACAGCCGGTGTAGCCACCGTCCGCCGGCGCCTGGAGGCAAGGCCGGATCTCCTCCAGCACGGCCCCGAGGCGGTTCTCTATGCTCTGCTGGACCGCGTGGTGGATGATTACGCGCCGGTGGTCGCCGGACTGGAAAACGACATCGACGAGATCGAGGACCAACTGTTCAGCGGTGACTCCTCCGTGTCCCGCCGCATCTACGAACTGGCACGGGAAGTGATCCAGTTCCAGCGTGCCATCCATCCCCTGCCGGAAATCCTGGACCAGCTGAAGCGCGGCTTCGAGAAGTACCAGGTGGAAACAGACCTGCGGCACAGCCTGCGGGATGTCGAAGACCACGTCGAACGGGTGATTTCGCGGGCAGACTCCTTCCGGGACCTGCTGCAGAACGCCTTGACCCTCGATGGGACGCTGACCGCCAACCGGCAAAACGAAGCCAGCGCCGAACAGAACGAACAGGTCAAGAAGATCTCCTCCTGGGCAGCAATCCTGTTCGCGCCCTCCTTTGTCGCGGGGATCTACGGGATGAACTTTGACAACATGCCCGAACTGCATTGGCCCTTCGGTTATCCGTATGCCTTGGTCCTCATGGTTGCGGCAGGCGCGCTTATGTACGGGATCTTCAAAAAGAAGGGCTGGATCTAGCCGGTCTTCGGCCTTGGGCTCCGGCCGAGGGACAGCGAAACCCTCGCGTTGCCCGCTGCGTGCACCAGCAGGGACATGACCAGGAACGCGAAGAGGACCTGGGTGGTTGCCACCAGCACCCTTGGCCAGCCGCCGTCGAGGGTGGGGTCCAGGAAGTCATAGACATACCATCCGTCCAGCCCGCCCCGGATCCAGGAGAACGCAAGGAACGCCACGGGGTACCCCAGCCAGGCCAGCGGCCGCAACCACCGGCCGTGCACTGTCCGGGTCACAAGAAGCCAGTCAAGAGCCGCCGCCAGCGGGGCCAGGCGGTGGTGGGCCAGCTGCGGCCAATACAAGTCCCAGGTCCACCACGGCTCTCCCGGCGGTGCTACCAGCACCACGTAGATGATCCCCGTCATGACCATGTACAGGACCAGTGCGCCGAACAGGTGGTCCCACCACGCCGGCAGCCCTGACCGGTGCCGCGCCGCTGAGTAAACCAGGACAAGCCCGAACACCAGGTTTCCCTGCACCGTGAATTCCGAGTACAGCTGCGGAACATCCACGTCGTTGCCAGGCAGCGTGGCATCAAGGGTCTTCTGGATGACTGCTGCGATCACGAACAGGCCCACCAGGATCCGGACGGCACGAATCCATGGCCGGTCGGGATGCAGGGCGGAGTTCACCTCCATGTGCTGCCGGACCGGCGGCTCCAATGGTGCAGGGAGGGCGGACTCCCTTACGCGGCTCATGCCGCCAGCATGCAGCCCCTGCCCACGGATAGCCAGAGTCCTTCGGCAGTAGGTCTTCCTGCTGCAGCAGGAAGACGGGGTCAGGCGTTGGTTCTGCGCTTGAGCCAGCCCCAGACGCCGGTGGCGACGAACAGGACCAGCCCGATGATGGCGAGCCACAGAAGGCCCTTCACGACGAAGCCGAGGATCGACAGGATGAGCCAGATGACAAGAAGTCCAATAATGATTCCCATGGCCCCCACTCCAGGACCCGCCGTTTGGATCGGTGGGCCCATCGCTCCCGCGTTTTGCCGGGTGTCACCCGCAACAGTCCCAGCCCTTGGCGCGCAGTCTCGCCGGAACCTGTGGACGCTGTGTGCGTGGCGGGTGTATACCGATGGAACCCGCGGAGCCGCGAATGCGGCCGAGTCGAGGGTCTGATCTGCCGGGAAGACAACATGGCCAAGCGAATTGTGGTGTGCTGCGACGGAACGTGGGCAACGCCGGACCAGACTGAAGACGGGCAACCATGTCCCACCAACGTCACCAAACTCGCACTTGGCATCGCCGCCACCGGCAAGGACAGCATGGGCGCTGATATCGAGCAAAGGGTCTTCTACCACCGCGGGGTGGGCACCGGACGCCAGGACCGGCTCGGAGGAGGCGCTTTCGGGGCGGGTCTCTCCCTCGATATCCTCGCCGCGTACCGTTTCATCATGGGTAACTTCCAGCCCGGGGATGAGTTGTTCCTCCTGGGTTTCAGCCGGGGCGCCTACACAGCACGCAGCACCGCCGGACTGATCAGGAACGCGGGCATCCTCCGGCGCCGCTTCCGGGGCAGGCTCCGCGATGCCTACAGCCTTTACAGGGACCGAACGGCCACCACCAATCCCCGGTCGGTGGAAGCCACACTCTTCCGCCGCTCCTTCTCCCACGAAACCCGCATCCATTGCATTGCCGTCTGGGACACCGTGGGTGCGCTCGGCATTCCCCTCACGGGGTTACCTCTCGTGGACAGGTTCAACCGCAGGTTTGCGTTCCACGACACCGGGCTGTCCACAACGGTCGACAACGCATTTCAAGCCCTCGCAATTGACGAGAAACGCAAACCGTTCGCCCCGGCCCTCTGGCAGCCACAGGACGACGCCGGCAATCAGCGTCTGGAACAGGTCTGGTTCACCGGAACCCACGGCGACGTTGGCGGCGGGAACCGGAGCAGCCTCCTGTCCGACATTGCACTGGGATGGATCATGGAACGCACCCGCAGCGCAGGCCTTGCGTTCCGTCCTGACGCCGTGCCGGTTGCGGTACCGGGCACGCCGGCGGACGGTGCATCAGATGTGTTTCCGCCGATCCAGGAGTCGCGCACCGGTTTCTGGAAGATGCTTCCGGCGTATGTCCGGCCGATAGGTCTGACTGATCCCGCGCATGAAACGGTGGCGGAGTCAGCCATGAAGCGGCATGATCAGGATCCCGCGTACCGGCCACCCAACCTGGTGCGCTTCCTGGCGGAACGTGCTGGGAACCCAGCCTCGTCTTGAGGACTATCTCCCGCCGAACAGCCCCACCCCGGGACCCGGAATGGTCGTCCGATGAAACCCTGGACGGCACCGGTCCGCCGGCACGGCCGGCGGACCGGTCCTCGACTCCAAACCCACTCCTTGCTGCCGGTGCGGCCCCATCCACTCGGCTGCCCCTGTCCCACCCGGACTGGGACTCGAATCTGCTTGTTTGTCAGATCTGCAGGACAACCGACTTCGCAGCTGCCGATTCCTCGATCGCGGCCAAGACCCGCTGGACCTGCAGCCCCTCCTCGAACGATGGGGACGGGGGGATTCCGTCACGGATAGCGGCAAGAAAATCACTGACCTGGTGGGTAAACGTATGCTCCCACCCGATTACGTGGCCCTGGGGCCACCATGCATCAACGTATGGGTGTTCCGGCTCTGTGACAACGATCCGCCGAAAGCCCTGCTCCTCAACGGGGTTCTTCGCGTCCAGGAACTCAAGCTCATTCAGCCGCTCGAGGTCGAACGCCAGGGAACCGAGGGAGCCATATACCTCGATCCTCAGCGAGTTTTTCCGACCCCGCGCCACCCGGGAAGCTTCAACAGAAGCTATCGCTCCACTGGCGAGGGCCAGCGTTGCCCAAGCGGCGTCGTCGACTGTGACCTGCTCCGTCCCGCTGTGGCCCGGGCGGTGGTTGACGAAGGTGTGAAGACGTCCGGAGGCCTCTGTGACGGTGTCGCCCAGAAGGTATTGAACCTGGTCAATGGCGTGCGAGGCGATGTCTCCCAGTGCCCCCGAACCTGCGGCCTCTTTCCGCAGCCGCCAACTCATGGGTGCGTGCTCGTCGGCCAGCCAGTCCTGCAGGTACGACACGCGGGCTTGTATGACCGTACCCAGACGCCCGGTGCTGATGAGGTGCTTGGCATAGGCGAGGGCGGGCACACGCCGGTAGTTAAACCCCAGCATCGATTGCACCCCGTGGGCCCGGGCTGCCTGGGCCGCGGCGACCATGGCCTCGGATTCGGTGATGGTGTTGGAGAGCGGCTTCTCTACCAGCACATGTTTACCAGCCTCCAGTGCGGCGATGGCGATCTCGGCGTGGAGCCATCCGGGGGCACAGATGTCCACGACGTCCACATCCTCGCGCACGATGACCTCGCGCCAGTCCGTGGCCGACTCCGCCCACCCGTACCGGGCCGCCGCATCGGCGACCTGGCCCGCGTCCCGGCCAACCACGACCCGCTGCTCAATGGCAGGAACGTCGAAGTAGGCCGCCACGTTACGCCACGCCTGTGAGTGTGCCTTGCCCATGAACGCATACCCAATTGCTGCGATACCCAGACGGCTCATCGGAGCACCGCCTCATCCATGATTGGCGGGGACTGACGGTGCGCCGGCAGGTCGGTCGGAGTTTCGTACCATCCTCGTGGCCGGTGGCTGACTTCCGGGGCTGCGCGGTCGAGCCCGGGCTGCGCGGCCCAGCGTACCCCGTTCGCCAGGACCCGCTGGATCTGCGGATGGTGGTACACCGGGTACTCCTGGTCGCCGGGGCTGAAGTAGAAGATGCGGCCCTTGCCACGGGTGAACGTGACACCGGACCGGAACACCTCGCCCCCGGCGAAGGAGCTGATAAAGATCAGGTCGTCAGGGTCAGGAATGTCGAACAGCTCCCCGTACATCTCCTGTTCCGGGATGACGATGGGGCTGTCCACGCCTTCTGCGATGGGGTGCGAGGGTTTCACGGTCCACACCAGCTCCCGCTGGCCGTCGTTCCGCCACGCAAGCGAGCAGCTGGTGCCCAGCAGTTTGGTGAAGATCTTCGAAAAGTGCCCGGAGTGGAGCACGATCAGCCCCATCCCGCCCAGCACGTGCCGGTGGACGCGCTCGACAACCGCGTCACTGACCTCGGCATGCGCCTTGTGGCCCCACCAGAGCAGGACATCCGTCTCCGCGAGCACCTCCTCATCCAGTCCGTGCTCGTCATCGGTGGCGAGGACCGCCGTCGAAATGTCGGCGTCCGGAAGGTGGGAGCGAAGCCCTGCAGCGATGGCTCCATGGATGCCGTCAGGGTACATATCCCCGATGTGGGCCGGTTCGTTGAGGGCCTCGTGGACGCCCTCATTCCACACCAGGATGGTCAGTCTTTCGACATTGTTCACAGCTGAACCTCCTTGCTTTCGCGGGCAGACCGATAGCATGCATCAATGATTTCGGCCCGGTTCAAGGCCAGGGAGCCGTCATGATGCCCCCATACCGTTTCGCCCCCGCGGACGCTCTCGATGAAGTCTCTGACGACGGCCTGATGGCCCAGCCCTGGCTGAGCTTCCGGCATGTAGTCGGCGTTCTCCCCATCTTTGTCCGTAAAGATCGTGAGCTGGCCGACGGGGGCGGACGGAGATCCTTTTGCTGTCAGTTCCGCGCCCCCATCGGTGCCGTAGACCATGAAGCCCAGCAGGTCGTCCTTTTCTCGGTAGCTGGCCCAGCCTGCCTCGATGAGAAGCGTTGCGCCGCCTTCGAGCCGGAGGAACGCGGAGGCAAAGTCCTCGACTTCGAAGGCGTGTTCGGCACTCATCGGTGAGAAGCGTGAGCTTCCGCCTCGGCCCCTGGGGCCGAGCTCTGCATGGATGGTCGCCGAGACGCTCACGACCTTGGGCTCGCCCAAGAGGTGAAGCGCGTAGTCCAGGACATGGACGCCAATGTCGGCCATGGGGCCACCCCCGGAGAGCTCCGGGTTTGTGAACCAACTACCGAGGCGGGGAATGCCTGTCCTGCGTAACCACGAGGCCTTTGCATAGTAGGGGCGCCCAAGTTCCCCATGCTCGATGATCGATTTGAGTTTTTGGATGTCGCCGCGTCGCCTGTGGTTGAAGGCAACGTCCAGAACTCTGCCGGCTCTTCGAGCCGCGGCGACCATGGTGCGGCCCTCTTCAGCGGAACGGGCGAGGGGTTTTTCGCTCAGGACGTGCAGCCCGCGGTCGAGGGCGGCCACGGCGATCGGCGCGTGCAGGAACGTAGGCACCGCGACGCTGATGGCGTCCAGGTCCTGGAGCTCCAGCATGTCCTCCCAACGCCGGAACGCGTTCGGGATGGCGTACTCAGTCTGGAGCGAGAGGAGCAGGTCCTCTTCCATCCCTGCAACCGCGTGGATCTCGACACCAGAAATAGTGCTGTAGGCCTTCAGATGCTGTTGGCCTGCCCAGCCGATGCCGACGACACCGACCTTCAGTGTGGGAGTTTGTGGCTGCTCGGAGTTCACGAAATTTGGTTCCTTATCTGTGGTTTGCCGCACCTGTGCGGATGCGGTCTGGAAGGTGTTGATTTGACCGTGGCGCGGGTCAGCCCTTCACGGCGCCTGCCGTCATGCCAGCGACAATCCGCTTCTGGCAGATCAGCACCAGGATGACGAGGGGGATCGTGACGATGACGGACGCTGCACTGATTCGGCCCAGCGGAAGGTCGAATTCACTCATACCGTTGAAGAACGCGATCGCCACCGGGACGGGCCTAGCTGCGGGCGAGCTGGTCAGGGTGACGGCCAGGAGAAACTCGTTCCAGACCGAGATGAAGACCAGGATTGCCGTCGTCGCCAAGCCCGGAACAGCAAGCGGAAGGATGACCCTCCTGAACGCTTGAAACGGCGTGGCACCGTCCACATAGGCCGACTCTTCGAGCTCGCGGGGAATGTCCCTGAAGAACGAGGTCAGCGTGTAGATCGCCAAGGGCAGCGCAAAGGTGAGTTTGGGAATGATCAGGCCGACGAGGGTGTCGTACAGGCCGATGTCGCGCCAAATCGCGAACATGGGCGCGGCGATTGCGATGGCAGGGAAGGTCGTGACCGACAGGATCAAGGTCAGGAGGAGAGCCTTCCGGCGCATCCTAAGACGGGCGAGCGCATAGGCTGCGAATGACGCGAAGACCAGGGAGATTATGGTCGTTACGACGGCGATAATCACCGAGTTGCGCAGCGCCAGCAAGAAGTCCCCGTTGCCGAACACGGCCACGTAATTATCGAGGGTCGGCTCGCTCGGGAACAGCTCGCCCCGGCCCAGGCTCGCGCCTTTCTTCAGGGAAGTGCTGACCAGCCAGTAGAACGGCACGAGCGAAAAACCCATGGCAAGGATGGCGAATACCCACACTAGGGGGTGGAGCCGTGCCCTACTGCGGCGCGGCGCCGTGGTGCGTAGGGACCGGGTGCTGCCGGCCGCGGCTCGTGAAGCGGTCATTGTGCTCATTGGCGGTCCTCCCGGGCAATGTCGCGGATGTTCCCGCCACCAAAGCGGATGTACACGGCGGAGACGATCATGACAGTGACGAATGTGAGGATGGAGAGTGCCGAGCCCTGCCCGACGAGCCGGTTTTCGTTCAGCTGGGTGTAGGCCAGCATCGACATTGATTGCGTGCCGTTGGCGCCATGCGTGAGCACGAACGGCAGGTCGAAGATCCTTAGTGCGTCCAGGGTACGGAAGATCGCTGCCAGGACAATGGCGGGACGAAGCAGCGGGAGTGTCACGTACGCGAACGTTTTCCACCGGCTTGCGCCGTCAAGTTCGGCGGCCTCATAGGTCTCCTGCGAGATCGCCTGCAGGCCGGCAAGGATAATGAGCGCCGCGAACGGGGTCGTCTTCCACACATCGGCCATCACGATCACGGACATCGCGTAGCCCTGTTCACCAAGCCAGACAACTCCTGCTCCGGGCAGGTGAAGGGCTGCGAGGATCTGGGGCACAAAACCTGTGGTCGGATCGAACATCGTCTGCCAAGTGATAGCGCTGACGACCGTGATGATCGCATAGGGCACCAGGACGACGGTGCGGAGCAGGGCCCGGCCACGGAAGGTGAGATTGAGCAGCATCGCCATCCCCGTCGCCAAAACCATCTCCAGGGTCACTGACGTGGCGGCGAAAAGAAAGGTCTGGCCAAACGCTTTCCACCAGTCGGGACCCGAGAGCGCGGCCGCGTAGTTGCCCAGCCCCACAAAACGGGACAGCCCAGCCTGGATGAGGCTGTACTGGTTGAGCGACAGCCAGATCGCATACCCGATCGGTACGGCCGCTACGAGCGCCATAAGGATGAGCGACGGCGCTGTCATGAAGGCCGCCAGGCGCCGCTCCTCACGATCCCGGGTGCTGCGATGTCGGTCGGGCAGCAGAGTCCGCGCTGTCGTCATCAGAAGCTCGCCTGCGCGGTCTTGATCTGGTCCGCCATGTTCTTCACCGCGTCGTCGGTGGTGGATGTGCCCGAGAGCACGGCGTAGACGTTCTTGTTGATGGCCGCCGAAATTTGAGAATAGACCGGGGAAACGGGCCGGGGCTTAGCGCCTTTGACGGAGACCAGGAGCTCCGTGGCGAACGGCATTTTCTCGAGGACCGCCGGGTCGGAGTACGCTGCCTCTCCCGCGGGCGCCTGGGAGTAATCCATAGCCACATGCTTCTGCCACTCGGGTGAGGACTCGAAGTTCACAAAGGCCGCTGCTGCACCGGGGTTGGAGGCGAAGGCCGAGATTGCGAGGTTCCACCCGCCGAGTACGCCGCTGCCATGGGACTTGCCGTCAAAGGACGGCAGCGGCGCGACGCCGAAGGTGCCCTTGAGCGGGGTGGCGTTTAGCTGGCCGTAGACGTTCGGCCAATTGCGTTCGTATCCGAATTTGCCTGATTCGTAGGCAAGGCGCGTCGCGTTCTCGTCATAGGTGAGCACCGCACGGTCCGCCGAACCGTTCTTAATGCCCTGTGCCATGAAGTCGAGCACTTTGCGGGTCTCAGCCGAATCGATTTTGACGTTTCCCTGCTCATCGATGACGTCACCGCCGGCACTGTAGAGGAGTTCGAGGAAGTTAACTGTCAGCCCCTCGTACTGCTTGGCCTGGTACACCAGGCCGCTGCCGGGCGACTTTGCCGCTTCGGTGTAGAGCTGCTGCCACGTTTCGGGCTTGCCCACCTTGTCCTTGGCGTAGTAGATCAGACCTGCGTTGGTGTAGAACGGCGTCGCCCATGATTTGCCCTTGTATTGGGTCGTCGCGACCGTGGAAGGGATAAGGGTGCCTTTGACGGCGTCGGTCACCTGGGTCATGTCCTGGAGCCAGCCCTGCGAAGCGAACTCGGGCGTCCACGTCACGTCAGTGAGGTACATGTCGCATTCGCTGGATTTGGCCTGAAGCCTTTGCACGGCCTGGGTGCGGCTCTCATCCGTGGTGGCGCCCAGGACCGTATATTTCGCAGTAATTCCCGGGTTCGCTTTCATGAACGCGTCGATGGTGCCCTTGTAGAGACCCACAGAGTCGCGGCCGCCGCAAATTGAAAGATTCCCCGAGGCTCCCTTGGCCGAGGCTGGATCCACGACTGGAGCTGAGGGACCTGCTGCCGGCGCGGTCGCGCTCCCGCACCCCCCTAGGACCAGGCTTATGGCCCCAACGGCCGCCAGGATGCCAGCGGTCCTCCCGCGTCGCAGCGGGCCAGGCCGTCCGACGGTACCTGCGCCGGAAGACGGGTTTGAAGAAATGGTTGCGTCCATACATCGCTCCTTGGGAGTCGCTAGCTCGGGAAACCTCAGGTTTGATGGATCGATTCAGCAACTTTGCCGAATCGATCCACCATGAAGGAAAAGGATTAGCGCCGGGGATCCCTAGGCTTTGAGGGATCGATTCAGCACTTCGCCGATCGTGTCAGGTGATGTGGATCACTGTCAAGGGTTACAGGGATGAAGGCACTCCATGACAACCGCAGGATTCCCGCACCATGAGCTCCGGGGCGAAAATCTTTTCCGTTACGCCTCCCGAAGGGGTTGCGATCTCCTCCAAAAGCAGTTCAGCAACCGCCCGTCCGAGCCTTTCGGGGTGGGTAGCGACGGATGTCAGGGGAGGTTCCCAGAGCGCCGCTGTCCGGACATCGTCGTAACCAATGACCCGCACTTCGCTGGCTCTTCCCGCCTCACGCAACGCCCGATAAACCCCAAAGGCAACCCCGTCGCTCTGGCAGATAATCGCTTCCGGAAGCTGGCGTGCCTGGAGGAGGCGTTTGCCTGCCTCCAGACCACCTGCCCCGTTCGACGCGCTTTCAATCTCCGTGAACCGGTCAGGTTCCAGTCCAGCTTCCCTCAGTGCTGAACGCACGCCCTCGATGCGGTCGCGGCGGGACAGGTGGCCGGAAAAGCCCCCAACGAATGCGTAAGTTTGGCAACCGTGGGCCAGGAGGTGTTGCGCCGCCAGGCGGCCACCTAACCTGTCGTCTGGTCCCACGTAAGGCGCGGGCATGCCTTCCAGGTACTTCGTTACGAAGACGTGCGGCATCCGAGAGGCTTCGAGACCCTCCAGAAAGCTACGGCTGGAGCCGGTGGCCGGCATGATGGCAAGCCCAGCTACCTGGTATTCACGGAGCTCATTAACGAGCTCGTCCTGCCGCACCGGGTTGTCTGACGACGCGACAACAAGGGAGCGGAACCCTGCTTCAGCCAAGGCGGACTCAAGACCCACGAGGAGTTCGCCAAAGAAGGGGTTGGCAATGTCGGTAACCACGACGCCGACGGTGGTCGTCCGCCGCGTTCGAAGCGATGCGGCGCCACGGTTGTAAACATAACCGAGCTCGCGCATGGCCTGATGGACTCGATCCCGCGTCTCGGAGGACACACGCCCCGTGCCCGTGAGCACATTCGAGGCCGTCGTCCTGGACACGCCAGCGTGGGCGGCAACGTTTTTAAGCGTGACAGCAAGGTCCATCCGCAAAAGATAGCACTCCCGCCCGTGTACGGAGCCCAGAAATGCTCCTCCCGTCCATGGTCCCGGACGAGGGCCTGCAATTTGTGGAGCTAAGGAGATTCGAACTCCTGACCTCTTCGATGCGAACGAAGCGCTCTACCAACTGAGCTATAGCCCCGGATCTTTTCCGCGTCCTGCGGGAGACCGCGGCCGGTGCGGAACCGGTGTCCCTAGGCTACAAATTTTCCCGGCCCAACGCCAATTGGCGCGGGCAGGGTGCGGGAAGGACCCCGGCGCGCCCCCACCTGACCCTAAGCGCGGCGGCGCTGAAGGACGTCGTCGAGGTTGCTGAGTGCGCTCTGTGCCTTGGACAGCTGCTGCGCTTCCGCACCGTCGGCGGGCGCCGTAGCGGCAGCGCCCTTCTTCAGTGAAGGCTTGCCAACTGCCTTGGGGGCTTCCGGGAGTTCGAGTGGCTTCGGCTCAGGGCGCTGGGCCTTTGCGGCCTCCACGTAGACAGGCTTCGGAACTTCCACCGGCTCCCAAGGGGTACCGGCGGACGCGGCTGCAGCAGCGGGGGCTGCAGTAGTGTCACCGGCCGCCACAGCCACGGCGAGTGCTGCTTCACGGAGTTCCACCGCAGTCAATGGCTTGATCCTGGCCTGCCCCGCCTCGGCATCAAAGAGAGGGCTGTCCGGCCGCGCAGGAGCGGAGGCAGGCTTTTCAGGATTGACGATGGCGGCGTCCGGACGGCGCGCCGGAGCGCTCATCGCCGAGCGGAAAGCGGCGTTGACCTTGGCCTTGCGGTCCCGGACGGCAAGCGAGCGCAGCAACGCCACCGACCCGGCGGCCAGCAGGGCGCCCAGGAGTGGAAGGGCCGGTGTACCGATACCGAACGGAAGCAGTACACCCGAAATGAAGGCCGTGACCAGGGACAGCAGCCCAACAACGGCCAGGGCGGTCCGACCGTAGCGGACGCGGAACCGGGCCGGCTGCGGGGTGCTTGCAGTGCCGGCACCGGGTGCGGCACTCTTCCTGGGTTCCATGGCTTTCTCCTGCTGGACGGCAACGTTCAGGACCACGCCGGGCAGCTGGTCCGGCTTCTCATCGGCGTGGGCGTCCGCCAGGAAGTCGGCGGCGACCTGGAACTGGCGCCGGCGGTTCCTGAGGACGTAAGGGGCAACCCATACAATCCAGAGCGCGACGGCAACCACAAGGATCACTGAGCTGCTAAGGGGGAAGTCCACACTCAAAACCGTATGAGCATCATGCCTGCTCAGGGCGCATTACCACCGGTGTGTCGTGCCCCCACCGGCAAACCGTTGGATTTAAGAGCGGCGGGAGGCCAGCCACGGGCCGAGAAGCCCGTCCGGGACTTCCTCCGCAGTGAGCGCGAACGAGCGGTGGTCGGCCCATTTGCCGTTGATGTGCAGGAAACGGGGCCGGTACCCCTCGTCCCTGAAACCCAGTTTCTCCACTACCCGCAGGCTGGGGCCGTTCTCCGGCCGGATGTTGATTTCCATCCGGTGCAGGCCGAGGGCGCGGAAGCAGTGGTCCGTCACCAGTGCCACGGAGGTGGGCGCAATCCCCCGCCCCGCACGCTCCCGGTCCACCCAGTACCCCAGGGTGGCCATCATGGCCGAACCCCAGACGATGGACGATACCGTCAGCTGGCCCACGATGGCGGGGTTCCTCAGGCCCGGCATCCACTCGGTGATGAGGAAAGGCAGCGCTGTGGCCTGGGCGGCCTGGACATTGAGGGAGCGGACCATGTGCCGGTAATCGGGCAGGCCGCCTGCAGGATCCGGGTTGGAGGCCTCCCACGGCGCCAGCCACTCACTGTTGCGCGACCGTACGGCGGTCCACTCTTTCTTATCGCGGTACCGGATGGGCCGCAGGACCAGGTCGCCGCATTCGAGGGTGACCGGCCAAATGGGACCAGTGCGCATCGCGTTACCGGGAGAGGCCGGCCGTGAACCCGGGCAGCCATTCCCTCAGGCCGGGCCCCAGGTCCTCGCTGTCGATGGCCAGCTGGACGCATGCCTTGAGGTAGCTCAGCTTGTCGCCGGTGTCGTAGCGGCGCCCGCGGAACACGACGCCGTACACGCCGTGCCCCTCGCCGTCGCCCTGCGCGAGCTCCTGCAAGGCATCGGTCAACTGGATTTCGCCGCCGCGTCCCGGCTCAGTGCGCTCAAGGACTTCGAACACTGCGGGATGGAGGACATAGCGCCCGATCAGCGCCAGGTTGGAGGGCGCTTCCTCCGGGGAAGGCTTTTCCACCAGCCGGTTGACCCGGACGTAGTCCTCGCCCTCGATTTCCTGGACGTCCGCGCAACCATAGGCGCTGATCTGCGAAGGTTCCACCTCAATGAGGGCCACCACGGACCCTCCCGTTTCCGCCTGGACATCGATCATGGTGCTGAGGAGTTCATCGCGGGCATCTATCAGGTCGTCCCCCAGCAGGACAGCGAAGGCTTCATTGCCGACGTGTTGCTTGGCGCGGAGCACTGCGTGACCCAGGCCGTGGGGGTCGCCCTGCCGGACGTAATGGATGTCGCCCAGCTGGCTGGCGGCCTGGATGGATGCCAGTTTCTCCTCGTCCCCCTTGTCCTTCAGGGTTGATTCCAGTGACGGCACCCTGTCGAAGTGGTCCTCCAGAGCCCGCTTGTTGCGGCCGGTGATCATCAGGATGTCATTAAGGCCCACGTGGACAGCTTCCTCCACCACGTACTGGATGGCAGGCTTGTCTACGACGGGGAGCATTTCCTTGGGCATCGCCTTGGTGGCGGGCAGGAACCTGGTACCCAGGCCCGCTGCGGGAATGACGGCTTTGCGGACTCTGGGGTTACTGGTGTTCACCGGTCTAATCTAGCGTCAGTCCCGTCTTTCGGTAACTACCGGCGCGTCAGACGGGTGCCGGGGCAGTTAAGCGGTGACCCGACGCGTACTTACAGGGCAGGCAGGAAGGACACAATGCTTCAGGAAACGAATACGGTCAAGGATGATATCCGGGCCGCCCACCGGCGGCGGCGGGCAAGCCTGCTGCCGGAGCAACTCGAAGCTGCAGGCGTGGCCCTGGCCGTCCACGGGGAAGCCTGGGCCGGCACGGTGACAGGCCGCAGCCCAGGAACGGCGTGCGTCTACCTCGGCGTTGGGCAGGAACCCCCAACGTTGCCCCTGATTGCAGCTTTGCACCGGGGCGGACACAAAGTCCTGCTTCCGGTGTGTGAACCCGGGCGGGAATTGGGCTGGGTGTTCTGGACCCCGGATACCAGGTTTGAGCGCAGCAAATACGCACCCATCCTGGAACCGGCAGGCGAGAGGCACGGGCCCGAAACAGCGGGCGGCGCAGCGATGCTGTTCATCCCTGCCACCGCAGTGGATCTCGCAGGCAACAGGATCGGCCAGGGTGGCGGGTACTACGACAAATTCCTGGGGCACCTCGCGACGGCTGGGAAGGAAATACCCCTTGCCGCGGTTATCTATGACGATGAATTGCTGCCTGCAGGCCGGATTCCCGCCGAAGAATTCGACCGGCCGGTTCCTGCCGTGCTGATGCCGTCGGGATACCGGAAACTGCCGGGCGGGGCCTGAGCCCGGCCCCACCGGGCGCAGTGATAGAATTAGCACTCAGGCCCTGCGACTGCTAATGGTTTACCAGGTGGCAGCACGGGACCTCTCGTTTGCCCAAGAGGAGGAGCACCAGTGCCAACATATGCTTACGCCTGCAAGGATTGCGGCCACGCCTTCGACATCGTCCAGTCGTTCTCGGACAGCAGCCTGACGTCCTGCCCTGAATGCCAGGGGACGCTGCGCAAGAAATTCAACAGCGTCGGCGTCGTCTTCAAGGGCTCCGGTTTCTACCGCACCGATTCCCGCGATTCCAAGGGCAGCTCTGTCTCCCCCGCACCGGCCGCCGCTCCGGCTGCACCCGCTGCAGCCCCCGCCGCTCCGGCGCCCGCAGCAGCGGCCAGCTGAGCGCCTTCACTTTTAGTACGACGGCGGCCGGTGCGCTCCAGCGCCGGCCGCCTTTGTCCACATAGCCTTAGTCCCCGCTCCCCCGCCACACCCTTCGGCGCTAGCGTGGGCGCATGCCCAGACTTCCCCGCCGTCGCCGCGACGGTTTCCGGCTCTCCACACCCCCGCACAGCCTCCAGGCCCGGTCGAAAAGCCGCCCCGTGCGCGTCCGGCTCGGCGCCTGGCTGAACCGCAACCGCCGCCTCGCCGCAGCTTTGTTGTTCTGTGCTGCCGCAGCTGTCGCCGTCCAGCAGCTCACTCCTGCCCCGCTTTCCACTGTCCCGGCGTTGGCCGCGGCGCGGGATCTTCCCGCCGGAAGCGCGGTAACGGCCGCCGACCTGGCCCGGGTCCAGGTTCCGCCGGGAATGGTGGCCGATGGCGTCCTCCAGGACGGCGCCGCGGCGGCCGGCAAGCAACTCGCCGCGCCGGTCCGCAAGGGCCAGCTCCTCACGGACACCCAATTCCTTGGTCCCGGACTGCTGGCAGGTACTCCACCCGGTTCAGCCGCCGTTCCGCTGCGCATGGCTGACGCCGCGTCCATCCAACTTGTTTCGCCTGGCCAGCTGGTTAACGTGGTGCTGACGTCCGCCAACGGGTTCGACCAGCAGGGCCCCTCCGAGGTGCTGGCATCCGCGGTCCCCGTGCTGTGGACGTCAAACAATGGCGGCCAGGGCGGACAATGGCTTGGTACGGGCGAAACGGACGGACTGATCGTGGTGGCAGCAACAACGGAACAATCATCCCGCCTGGCCGGAGCCTCCACCCAGGGCAGGCTTTTCTTCGTCCTGGTCAGCCCGCAGTAAGCGGGGCAGCGCCTGCACGGAACGGGCGGAAGCGGTCAGCCCCAGTGCGGCGGCCTTTGCTCCTTCAGCCAGGTATCGTGGTCCTCTTCCCGGTCACCCCAGCTGCGGGCATCGTCTTCCGCGGCTTTGCTCGGGAGGATCTCTTCGGTCCCTCCGGTTGCGGTCCGCGCCGCCGGTGCAGGTGCCGTGGGCTCGGGCCCGTCGGTTCCCTCCGCAGTGCTGTCGTTCGTATTTTCGTTCTGGCGCATAGCTTCGTCGTGCCTGTCTTCCTCAGGGCTGCTCTCTTCGGCCACGTGGCCGTCCTCCTTGCCGGCGGCGTCCCCCCGGCCGTCCCCGCCATCCCTGTTCCTGGTTGCGGCCGCTTCACGCGCCCGGTACCCGGTGGAGGCGGACCGCCCGGCGTCCAGCCCGTGGAACGTCTGGTCAAAGTCGTCATCGAGGAAGCCGCCCGGCTGCGTTGTCCTTGCCGGCAAGACCATTGTCTCAAGGCCCAGGTAGCCGGCAATCCGGTCTGCGCAGGAAGAGGGGTCGGTGAACACCTCGATGGTCCACAGCGGCATGTAGCGCCACCCCAGGCGTTCCAGCAGCTGCGGGCGCAGCCGGCTCCGTTCGCGAACGCTCATGCTGCGGTACTGGGCGGTGCCGTCCGATTCGATGGCCACGGGCCGCGGAAGGTCCGGGTCGTCCTGGCCCATGGTGTTCAGTGGGTCAGCCGCGGCCACAACGTCGATGGCACCGTCATACTGGTGCCAGACCCGGGCGCCCCGGGCACGCAGCCGGTCCCCCAGGTCCGCCACGAGGGGGTCCGCTCCCAGGGACTGTTCGCTGGCGGCGGCACGGGACGCAGGGGTACCAAGGTCCGTATTGCCGGAAATCTCCCGGTCCAGCAGCGCGTAGAGGTCCACCGCTCCGTGGGTGAGCCGGGTGTGGTCCAGGTCCTCGGGACGGAAGCACGTCAGCACGTGCATGGAACGCCGGGCCCGGGTCATGGCCAGGGCGAACTTTTCCCGGCCGCCCTCCGCGGACAGCGGCCCGAAGTTGTGGAGTGCCCGGCCGTGGGGGGTGCGCCCGAATCCCGGCGAGAAGATCACGTGGTCGCGGACCAGGCCCTGGGCCCGTTCCAGGTCGACCACCCGGAAGGATTCGGGACCGGCACCAAAGAAGCCGGACAGTGCGGGCTGGTTGGACAGCTGGAGCCTGATGGATTCGCCGATCCTGGCAGCGTGCCGCAGGCTGGCTGTTACGACGGCGAGGGAAGTCCGCGGACGCAGGCGTGCGTGTTCGAAGACCAATTCCACCACCCGGTTGACCTCGGCGACCACAGATTCCACGCCCTCGTGATCGGCACTGGGAAGGCCGGTGCCGTCGGGAAGGTACTCCACGAGAAGGGAGCGGTCCAGTCCGGTTGCTGACTGTCCTTCAGGCAACCGGCGCAGGCCGCCGTCGTAGAAGCTCTTGCTCAGCTGCAGAACCAGGTCCTCGTCCACCGCCCGGTATACCTGGTTGAGGCGCCAGACGGGCAGGACTGCAGAGAGCGCGGTGAAGGCGCTCTCCACACGATGATGGGCGGACTCTCCCGGTGCCAGCCGCTCCACACCGACGGTGAAAGTCCTGGGCGTGGCAATGCGGGAGTCACCGAAGGCAATCACCTGCCGTGCCCGGGCGATCGAGGGCAGCACAGCCTGCAGCGACGTGGCCTCGGCATCGAGGATCACGACTGCGTCGAAGTGCTGTTCCGCCGGAAGGAGGCCTGTCATCAGGTAGGGGCTGACCGACCAGACGGGAACCAGCGTCCCGATCAGGTCCGGAGCCTGTGCCGTCAGCGCCGCCAAGGAGACGCGGCCGTCCTTGAGCAGGCTCCGCAGGAGGTCCGCCTGCCGGGGCTGGGCCGCGATAGCGCTCCGCCACCGCTCCGCCAGGTCCCACCGCAGGCGTGCGGCACCGCTGGCGATGTGGGCGTTGTCCGCCAGCCGGTACTCTGCCTCCAGCTGGCGCAGGGCGTCGCCGTCGGACATGGCAAGGTAGTCGTCGCCGCTGATCATTGCCTCGAGCGCGGACTGCCACCATGCCAGTTCCAGCTCGGCGGTTACCGATGATTCCGGTACTTCCCGTTCAGCGAGGTCGGCCAGGAGCTCGCCGAGGCCGTGTTCGCGCATGTTCTCGATCAGGAGCGTGCGTTCGGGCAGTGTCTGCAGGGTCTCCGTGTCTGCCACCAGGCGTTCCAGGCGTTGCATCAGCTGTGCGTAGGGAACGGTGGTCAGCGAGCCGCCGTCTTCGGTATGCCGGAGCGCCTCACCCAGCTGCGCCAGTTCCTGCGCCAGGGAGCGGTACATGGAGTTCATCTCGGCCAGGCCGGACGGAACCGCGGGGTGCCGCTGGGTGGTGGCGTAACCGGCCCACAGGGCGCGCTGCTCCTGGACCAGCAGCAGTGATGAGTGCAGGTCGGCGATGTGCACGCCGGGGCGTACGTACTCTTTGGCCACCCGGCGAAGCCTGGAGCGTTGCATGGACGTCATCTCGATGCCGCGTTCGCGCCGCCAGGCGGACGGTGCCGTGGCGGAAATCAGGTCCGTCACCGGCCGGTCGAAGATGTCCGGAGTGAACTTGTCCAGGCTGCCGCGTACGGCCACCAGCAGTTCAAGCTGCTCGCCCCATTCAGCGAAGGATTCGCCCAAACGGATTTCGGCATGCTCAGCCACGGCGTCCATCCGGTCGCGCAGGAGGGGAAGGCTCTTGGCAATGGAGCCCACCAGGTCCTGGGCTTCCTCGGTCTCCTTGCGCGTCAGGAGCCGGGCGCCGTGCCATGGGCTGGTGGTGGCCGCCTTGCTGAAGCTGCCCAGTTCTGCGGCACGCCGAAGCCTGCCGGCAAGCTCCTCGCGGTCCCGGATGTTGTCCAGGACGCTGCGCTTGAGCCTGACCGTGGTGGCGGGGGCGGGATGGATGGAGGTGAGCTCGGCGAGCGACTGCATGGCCTGGTAGGGCGAGCAGCCCCACCGCTCCCGGACGTTGTGGAGGGATGCCACATGGTCCATGAGGGCATGCCGGTGCTCGGTGAGCGTGGTGTGGAGGTTCCCGAGCTGCGGTTCCAGCGACTTTTCGTTTCGGACAATCGCCCGGACCAGCTGGCCCTTCAGCTGCTGCGCGCTGACGTTTCCCGAAAGCTGGAACAGGATGGACTCCAGGCCCAATGACTCCAGGTGTCCGGTTACCTGGTTGAGGCTGGCGCGGCGGTCGCCCACCACCAGCACGGTCTTGCCGGCGTCCACCAAGGCACCGATCGTGTTGATTGCGGTCTGGGTCTGGCCGGTGCCCGGTGGGCTGCTGACAACAAGGGAGTCACCGGCCCGGGCCGCATCGATCACGTACTGCTGGTCCGCGTCCGCGTCAAGCAGGAGCAGTTCGTCCTCGGGGTGCCTCCTGTCCAGGTGCGGGAAGCGGGACGGATCCGGCTCCTCGACGTCCACCACTTCCCCGCCGGCAGCGGTGGCCAGCGCGGAGACGATGGGGTGGTTGTCGTTGATCCAGGGGTCATCGAGGTTGCCGGAGAGGTCCGCGAAAGTGGAGACCAACAGGTTGTGCTGGGTTTCCGCGCCGTGAATGGGCCTGATCAGGGTGGCCAGCCGGTCCAGGACGGGCTGGGGGTCGAACCGGGCGGTGCTGTAGGCCAGCCGTGTTACGGCGTTCACGTCGAAGACAATGCCGTGGATGTTTTTCAGGTGCCGCACCAGTGCAGGATTGATGTGCGCCTGCTCGGTGAGCTGCAGTTCGAAGTCATCCTCCCCCGGCCGGACCGTAAGGGAAATCGCGGTCAGCATGACCGGGGCGGACACACGCTGGGGTTTACCCCCAACGGCGGACGTCCACACCACGGTACCCGCGGAGAGGTAGCCGGCATCGATGCCGCGGTCGTTGGCGAGTTCGAAGATCTTGGAGCGGATGTTCCGTGAGGCCCTGGCGGCCACCACATACTGCTGGCGGTCCCGGATCAGTGTGGACAGTCGTGTGCGGCGCCCGGCCATGAGCTGGGCCAGTCCCGAGGGGTGCGCCGAGGTGAGGTCGATGGAGCCTTCGGGCGTCTTGGTGAAGCGCAGCATTGTGTCCGCACCAGTAACAGGTTTGAGCCCGGACAGCCATTTGCGAAGCTCTTCCGAGCCTTCCGGGTGGCCTTGACCAACTGACACTTCTGCCTTCTTTTCTGCGTTTGCACGTGACGCCCTGGACCATACCGGCATAGGTTCGAGAGTAGCCGCTTCGATGCCGGACTTGAGAGACCGCAACACTGGGGCAGGGAAATTGCGGAGGATTTCGCCGGGAAAAGCAGTGGCCGGCCCCCGCTCTCGGAGGCCGGCCACTTAGGATGCTATTCCCACTCGATGGTTCCCGGCGGCTTGCTGGTGACGTCCAGCACCACCCGGTTGACGCCGTCCACTTCGTTGGTGATCCGGTTCGAGATCCTGGCCAGGAGGTCGTACGGCAGGCGCGACCAGTCGGCCGTCATGGCGTCCTCCGAGGACACGGGACGCAGCACGATGGGGTGGCCGTAGGTGCGTCCGTCGCCCATGACACCGACGCTGCGGACGTCTGCCAGCAGGACGACGGGCATTTGCCATACTTCGTTGTCCAGGCCCGCTGCGGTCAGCTCGGCGCGCGCGATGGCGTCCGCCTTGCGGAGCAGGTCCAGCCGCTCCTTGGTGACCTCGCCCACGATCCGGATGCCCAGGCCGGGGCCGGGGAACGGCTGGCGGCCGACGATCTCCTGCGGCAACCCCAGCTGGGCGCCCACGGCGCGGACTTCGTCCTTGAACAGGGCGCGCAGCGGCTCGACGAGTTCGAACTGCAGGTCCTCGGGGAGGCCGCCCACGTTGTGGTGGCTCTTGATGTTCGCGGCACCTTCGCCGCCGCCGGATTCGACGACGTCGGGGTACAGGGTGCCCTGGACCAGGAACTTGATCTTCTCTCCGTGGGCCGCGGCCTCGGTGATGATGGCCAGTTCGGCTTCTTCAAAGGCGCGGATGAACTCGCGGCCGATGATCTTGCGCTTGGTTTCGGGGTCGCTGACGCCGGCCAGTGCGGAGAGGAAGCGTTCCTGCTCGTTGGCCACGTACAGCTTCACGCCGGTGGCGGCCACGAAGTCGCGTTCCACCTGTTCGGCTTCGCCCTCGCGCAGCAGTCCGTGGTCCACGAAGACGCAGGTGAGCTGGTCGCCCACCGCGCGCTGGACCAGGGCTGCAGCGACGGCCGAATCCACTCCACCGGAAAGGCCGCAGATGACGCGCGCATCCCCGATCTGCTGGCGGATGCGCTCCACCTGCTCTTCCAGGATGTTGCCCGTGGTCCAGTTGGGTTCGATCTTGGCGCAGTTGAAGAGGAAGTTCTCGAGCACCTGCTGGCCGTAAGCCGAGTGCTTGACCTCAGGGTGCCACTGCACCCCGAAGAGGCCCTTTGCTTCGTTGGCGAAGGCTGCCACTTCAGCGCCCGCCGTCGTCGCCAGGACTTCAAAGCCCTCCGGCGCCTGGTGGACGGAGTCGCCGTGGCTCATCCAGGTCTTCTGGTGCTGGGGCATGCCTTCCAGTACGGAGCGCCCTTCGCCCAGGATGGTGGTCTCCGTGGAGCCGTACTCGCGAAGGCCCGTCTTGTCCACTTTGCCGCCCAGTGCGTTGGCCATCGCCTGGAAGCCGTAGCAGATCCCGAAGACGGGGACGCCTGCTTCGAAGAGGTCGGCACCCACGCCCGGGGCGCCGTCGGCGTAAACGCTGGAGGGTCCGCCGGAGAGGATGATGGCGGAGGGGTTCTTGGCCAGGAGCTGCTCGGTGGACCAGGTATGCGGAACTACTTCCGAATACACGTTCGCTTCCCTGACGCGGCGGGCAATCAGCTGCGCGTACTGGGCACCGTAATCAACAACCAGCACCGGCTTCTGGGAAGTCTGGGATGCAGTGGGAGTAGTCACCGTAATAGCCTACTTGGCGCCCTTGCACCGGCGCATCTTGGGAGGCCTCGCTGTGACGGAGCAAACGTTCGATGGCGGCCAGCTAAGCGGGTGCCGGCAGACGGCTGGAGCGGCTTAGTAGCGCTGCGGCGCCTGCGGGTTGGCGGCCAGTTCCGCCTCCACCTCGGCATGGAACTTCTTTTCGACGATGAAGGACAGGAACGGCACCACGCCGCCGAGGGCGAGCAGGACCAGCTTCAGGAACGGCCAGCGCATCAGCGACCACAGCCGGAAGTTGGACACCAGGTAGACCACGTACATCCAGCCGTGCACGATCAGCACGGTCACGGACACGTTGACGCCGTTCAGCACCGCCGGCGGCTCGGCGCCGGCGAACCCGAAGCCGAACGGCTGCCCGGTGAGGGCGTCCGTGCCGCCGGCGAACAGGTACTGGCCGAAGCCGTACCGGACAACCAGTTCGGCGCACAGCAGGAGCAGCATGGTGCCGGTGAGGTAGGCCATGACTTTGTAGAACTTCAGGGCTGACCGGATCTGCGCCTCGGTACCGCCGAAGCGGCGCTTCTTGCCGGAAGCCTGGCCGCCGCGGGCCTGCGGGGACGGGGTGGCGGGTTTCGGATCAATCATGGCTGTACCTTTTGTTCGTGCGGACCGGGCTGCTGGTGCTGTCCGGTCTGCGGCGTTTCGTGCTGGTGCTGTTCGGAGGTGGGGGCGCCTTCATCCTCGAGGGCTTCCTCCAGGTCGCGGTGGTAATCGTCTTTGACCAGCCGCCACCAGATAAAGAAGGCGAAGCCCGCGAAGACCACCCACTCGATGGAGTAGAAGAGGTTGAGCCAGTTGATGTGCTGTCCTGGCGGCTGCGGCCCGATATTCAGGGGCTGGAGCTTCCCCGGTGCTGCGGCGGCACTGACGTCCTGGCCGCCCACCACCTCTGCGGTGGCTGACACGAAGCCGGGGTAGCTGCTCACCTCCCAATCGTTGATGAGCTCCGCCACGGAAACGGCTGAAGCTTCTCCGGGCTTGGGGTCTTTCCCGCCCACGGGGGCTTCGGAGGGCAGCAGGCGCCCGGTCAGTTGAACAGCGCCCGACGGCGGTGCTGCCGCATCCCCGGGTTCGGCCACCCAACCGCGGGCCACGGGGATCCAGGTTTGTGGTGAGGCGCCGGCTCCCGTCAGCGCGGGCGCGCCGCTGACGGCGAAGGCGCTCACGACCCAGTAGCCGGTCTTCCCGTCGTGGAGCCTGCCTGGTATCAGCACTTGCTTGTCGGGACTGTACGTTCCCTGCGCAGTGACCATCTGGTCAGCAACGCTGCCATGGAAAAACTCGCCGGGCTGCAGGGTGCCGGTGAGCGGCTGGACCTGCTCGGACGCCGGATTCACCGGGACCTCGGGTTGCGTGGAGCGGCCGAACTGCCACTGGCTCAGCAGCACGAACACCCCGGAGAGAACGATCGCCAAGACAAAGCCAGCGATCCATCGGGGCTTAAGGGCTGTTTTCCACACGTCTTAACCGTACTTCGTACTTCTGTAGAACAACTAAACGCGGGGCTTCCGCCCCCCGGCCTGCCTAGTGGTCGAAGAACACCAGGCTGGAATTGATGAGCTCCGCGATCACTTCGGCGTCGTAGGCACGCCGAAGTGATTCGCGGAAGGATTCCTTCGAGAGCGACCGGGCCAGCGTGGCCAGCACCTCCAGGTGGTCCGAAAAGGAGCCGGCCGGCGTGGCAATCAACAGTATGACCGAGGCCGGGCCATCAGCGGCACCGAAGTCCAATGCATGCCCGTACTTGGCAATCCCGACCGCGATGGAGGTCTGGGAAACGAACTCGCTGCGTGCATGTGGCAGCCCGATGCCTCCCGGGAGCCCCGTAGCCAGCTGGTGCTCCCGGGCATTGACGTTCTTCAGGAACCCGTCAAGATCCGATATCCGCCCGGCGGCATACAGCCGCTCTGCCAGTTGGGTGGTGGCGTCGGTCTTGTCCTTCGCCTCCATTTCCAGGATCACCATCTCGGCGGTTGTCAGGTGGGCGTCATACGGGTCCAGTGGTTCCGCCAAGGCGTATCCCTTCAGTCAGCAGTGGGGCGGCCAGCCGCTCCACGCAGAACGGCCCCTCAACGCAAGGGCACGATGTCTTCCGCGCCCAGGCGGGCGGCGTCTGCGGATTCGTCGTCCGGCTGTTGCTGGCTTAGGCGTTCGGCCTCCACTCGGGCAAGGTAGTGGCGGACTTCGTTTTCGCGCTGTGTCTCACTCCAGCCAAGGACGTCACCCATCAGTTTAGCGACAACAGGGGCCGCCGACACGCCGCGGTCCCACGCTTCAATGGAGATCCGTGTCCGCCGCGTCAGGACGTCCTGCACATGGCGGGCGGCCTCGTGGGTGGCGGCATAGACGGCTTCTGCCTGCAGATAGTCATCCGCACCCGGGATGGGCTTGGCCAGTTCGGGATTCTGCTCAATGATGGCCAGGACCTCGGGAGTCATGGACCCATAACGGTTGAGCAGGTGCTCGATCCGCGCCACATGCACTCCGGATTCCTCCGCCGTGCGGTTCCGGCGGTTCCAGGCTGCCCGGAAACCACTGGCACCCAGCAGCGGGATGGTCTCCGTGCAGCTCGGCGGCACTCGTTCGTCCATGGTGCGGGTGGCCTCGTCCACCGCGTCCTTGGCCATGACCCGGTAGGTGGTCCATTTGCCTCCCGCCACCACCACCAGGCCGGGGACCGGGTGTGCTACCACGTGCTCCCGGGAAAGCTTGGCGGTGGAGTCGTTCTCGCCCGCGAGCAGCGGCCGCAGCCCGGCATAGACACCTTCAACGTCTTCCCTGGTGAGGGGGCGTTTAAGCACCTGGTTCACGTGTTCCAGTACGTAGTCGATGTCCTTGCTGGAAGCGGCGGGGTGGGCCTTGTCCAGGTGCCAGTCGGTGTCAGTGGTGCCGATGATCCAGTGGCGTCCCCACGGGATGACGAACAGCACGGATTTCTCGGTGCGCAGGATCAGCCCCACGGTGGATTGGAAACGGTCCCGGGGAACTACCAGGTGGATCCCCTTGGAGGCGCGGACTTTCAGCTGGCCGCGCTCGGTCACCATGGCCTGGGTTTCATCCGTCCAGACGCCCGTGGCATTGATCACCTGCTTGGCCCGGACGTTGAATTGGCTGCCGTCCTCACGGTTTTCAACCTTGGCCCCAACCACCCGCTCACCCTCGCGCAGGAAGTCCACCACCTTCATCTGGTTCACCGCGTGGGCTCCGTAATAGGCAGCCGTACGTATCAGGTTTGCCACATACTTGGCGTCGTCCACCTGGCCGTCGTAGTACCGGATGGACCCTACGAAGGCATCATCTTTCAGGCTGGGGGCGGCGCGGAGGGTGCCGCGCTTGCTCAGGTGCTTATGGAATGGGACGCCCCGGCTGTGCCCGCTGGAGATGGACATGGCGTCATACAGCGCGATGCCGGCGCCCACGTAGGGCCGTTCGATGAACGGCTTGGTGAGCGGATACAGGAAGGGCACTGGCCGTGCCAGATGGGGGGCGATCTCGGAAAGCAGGAGCCCGCGTTCCTGAAGGGCTTCCTTGACCAGGGCGAAGTCCAGCATTTCCAGGTATCGGAGGCCACCGTGAATCAGTTTCGAAGAGCGTGAAGAGGTGCCCGCCGCCCAGTCGCTCGCCTCGACGATGCCAACGCTCAATCCGCGCGTCACGGCGTCCAGCGCTGCTCCTGTACCAACGATGCCGCCGCCGACGATCAGGATGTCCAGTTCCTGGCCCGGTTCGGTGGTGGCCCGCAGCCGCTCGATTGCCGCTTCCCGGGCTTCGGGTCCGAGAACCCCGCCGTTTACAGGAACACTCTTCATTGAACGCCTCCAGTGCCTCTAGTGCCGCCAGTAAGCCCACATTACTTGCAACCGGTGGCCTTTGGGCAGGGCAGCGCGGACCGCGCTGCCCTGCCTCCGGGTCAGTTCCCCTCGTAAGGCGAAACGACGACGTCGACCCGCTGGAATTCCTTCAGGTCCGAGTAGCCGGTGGTCGCCATGGAACGGCGCAGCGCACCGATGAGGTTGGACGTGCCGTTGGTGTGGTGTCCGGGCCCGAAGAGGACCTCCTCCAGCGGGCCGACAGTGCCGACGTTGGCGCGGTCTCCGCGGGGCAGCTCCGTGTGGTGCGCCTCCTGGCCCCAGTGCCAGCCCTTGCCCGGCGCCTCCTCGGCCCTGGCCAGCGCACTGCCCAGCATGACGGCGTCGGCGCCCATGGCGATTGCCTTGACGATGTCACCCGAGGTGCCCATGCCGCCGTCGGCAATCACGTGGACGTAGCGGCCGCCGGATTCGTCCATATAGTCGCGGCGTGCCGCGGCGACGTCTGAGATGGCTGACGCCATGGGTGAGTGGATGCCCAGGGCGCGGCGTGTGGTGGTGGTTGCGCCGCCGCCGAAGCCCACCAGCACCCCCGCCGCACCGGTGCGCATCAGGTGAAGGGCGGGCGTGTAGCCGGCGGCGCCGCCGACGATGACGGGGACGTCGAGTTCATAGATGAACTGCTTCAGGTTCAGCGGCTCGTGGTTCTTGGAGACGTGCTCAGCTGACACGGTGGTGCCACGGATGACGAAGATGTCGACGCCGGCGGCCACGACCGTCTTGTAGTGTTCCTGGGTGCGCTGCGGGGTCAGGGACCCGGCCACGGTGACGCCGGCCTCGCGGATCTCGGCCAGGCGGTACGTGATGAGTTCGGGCTGGATGGGTGCGAGGTACAGCTCCTGCATCCGTCCGGTCACGGCCGGGCTGTTGGTTTCATCCTCCAAGGCAGCGATTTCGTCGAGCACCGGCTGCGGATCCTCATAGCGGGTCCACAGGCCTTCGAGGTCCAGCACCCCGAGGCCGCCCAGCTTGCCCAGGGCAATGGCGGTGGCCGGGGACATGGCCGAGTCCATCGGGGCTGCGATCACCGGCATGTCGAACTGGTACGCGTCTATTTGCCAGGAGACCGAGACGTCCTTGGGGTCGCGGGTGCGACGGTTGGGGATGATTGCAATGTCATCCAGGGAGTAGGCACGACGCCCACGCTTGCCACGGCCGATCTCGATCTCATAAGTCACTGCTCTAGGTTATCCCAGTGGCTCATCGCGCCCGCCCAGCCGCGATGCGCCGCCGGTTGGTTACAGTGGCGTGATGGGCAGACGATGGATATTCGATGGGCACATCGCCGGTGTTGGCACTGCCTCCGGGCTGCGCGCCGTGGTAGGCATGTGGCAGGACTCCGCTTTTGGGCCCTTCTCCGACGTTATGGTCCAGGAACCTTCCGGGCACCGCATACTGCTGGCACCCACACCACACGTCGCCGAATTCATTGCCGCCACATACAGCTTTGACGAAGTGCGGGTGGTGGAAGTCTGTGCCCGGCTGGCGGACGGGACGTTGAATGTCGACGCCGGCCCCCTGGAAATCAAGGCCGTCACCGGCTCCAGGACTTTCCTTGGCTCGGCACTGCGGTCACTGCCCCGGCGCCTTGCAGTCCATCCCCGCTGGCTCGCCGCGGTCAATCCGCTCGCTGCCCTTGCGGCACCCGGCGCCCGCACTTACGGAACTGCCGGCAGCGGAAGGACGGAGTTCTATGGGGTGAGCGACCTCCACCACGTGACCGCCGCCGTCGTTAGCTGGGAAGGGGGCGACGCCGGAGTGCTGGCGCCCATCCGTCCCGCGGTTACGTTCGGGTTCAGCAGCGTCCCGCCGCGGCCCAGCGTGGCCCGTGTCCGCACCACCGTGGTGGAGGGCTAGGAACCGGTGGGCTCCTCCACGGAAAGCTGGGATTCGAACATGCGGAAGTAGCGCCCGCGGAGGGCCACCAGTTCCTTGTGCGTTCCCTGCTCCACGATGCGCCCATCTTCCAGCATGTACACCACATCGGCCTTTTCGATGGTGGCCAGGCGGTGGCTGATGGCAATGATGGTGCTGCTGCGGTCAGCGAAGAGACGGGTGAATATCCTGTGCTCGGCCAACGCGTCAATAGCCGAGGTGGGCTCGTCCATCACCATGAAGGACGCATCCCGATAAAAATTCCGGGCCATCGCCAGGCGCTGCCACTGGCCTCCGGACAGGCCGCTGCCCTTGCGTCCGCGGGGGTCCTCCATCCAGTTGCTGACGTGGTTCTCCAGGCCGTTGGGCAGTTTGTTGATGAAGTCGAGCGCCTCGGCATCGGCGGCCGCCTTGCGGACGCGGTCATCGTCGCGCGGATTCTGCACATCCCCGAAATAGATGTTTTCCGCGGCGGTGGCGAACTCGTACTTCAGGAACTCCTGGCTGAGCACTGCCAGGTGCCGGTGCCAGGAGGTGACGTCGACGGCGGCGAGGTCCACGCCGTCGAGCAGTACCTGGCCTGAGTCGGGGCGGTAGAGGCCCGCGAGGATGCGGATGAGCGTGGACTTGCCGGCACCGTTTTCCCCCACAACGGCAATATGCTGGCCCTGGCGGATGGTGAGGCTGATGCCCCTGATGACTTCGATGTCGCTGCCCGTGTACGTGAAGCGGATGTCCTGCAGCTCGACTTCCCTTGGCGCTTCCATCAACGGCGGTGCGTGTTCAGCATGCAGGGGCAGCGCCATGAACAGCTCGTAGTCCGTCAGGTTGGCGAGGTCTTCATCGATGGAACTCAGGGACGAGACCAGATTGTTGGCCGTGGAAAGGGCGCGGCTGACGATCTGCTGCACGTAGAGGAACTGGCCAACCGGGGCTGCGCGGGCAATGATCCGGCCCACCACCCAGATCAGGGAGACCACCTCAGCGCCGTACTGCAGGGCATCCGCAGCGAGTTGTTTTGGAATGTAGCGCCGCTGGTAGTCGAGGCGCCGGCGTTCGTCCGCGTCGCGAAGGCGGGAACGCAGGTCCATGAGGAAACCGACGATGCCGTAAAGCCGCATCTCGGCAATGTGCTGCGGCCGGAGCAGGTTGGTTTCGATCATGCGGCGCTGGCGGCGGGAGTCCACCTGCGTGTTCCAGTGTGCGATCTGTTCCCGGGACAGCTTGAACTGCAGATACACACTGGGCACGATGGCCACCAATACGATGACGGCGATCCACCAGCTGACCAGCAGCAGGGCACCGATGGCCAGGAGCACCGAGACCAACTGCGTGAAAATGGCGGCAATCCGGTCCAGGACGCGGGCATAGGAATCGGAGAACCGCTTGGCGCGGTCGTACAGGTCCACCGTCTCCTTGTCGTCGTAGCGCCAGAATTCGAGCGCAAGGAAGCGCTCGTACATCTGGTCCCCCACGATGGCGCCCACCTTAAAGCTCATCAGCTGCTGGATGTAGCGGTCCACGCTGTTGAAGGCGCCCCAAAAGAGGCCGAGGGCAGCAGTGACAATCACGTAGATGACGGCAAGGCGGCCGGCCGCGCCGTCTCCTGCGTAGGCCGCTGCCAGTGCCGTGGTGGTGAGGGAGGCGAAGAACGTGGTGACCAGCGGCAACACTGCGGAGATCAGGGAACCCAGCACCTTCATGATCACGGCGCCGGGCGATGCCCGGAAGCTCACTCGAAGTACCTGGGCCACGGCCTTGGCATAGGGGCGCACGGCAAGCCGCTTTTGCGGGTCGCGTTTGGGGGTCAGTTCCGCCGGATGGCGCGGGTGGGACATGGAATCAGCCTAGTGCTGGCCCAGGGCTAAAAGGGCAGCGCCGGACGATCCGCCGACAGACGGGAGGCACGGGTCAGACCAACGGCACGAACGGCCTCGCGAAGAAATCCGCCCACACGGGGTCCTCCGGTGACAGGTCGTCGAGGTCGATGAGGGCTTCGTCGTCCGGTTCCCACGGTGGGAGGTCTTCGGGGCTGGCGTCGACGCACTGGTTGGATGTGGACGTCAGCCATTGTGGCCACTGTGGTGGTTCGGGGTTGGGGTGTTCGGGTTTGTAGTAGCGGCCGGTGGGTGAGGTCCAGCCGGGTGGGTGGTGGTTGGTTGCGGGGTCTGGTGTCCACCTGCTGTGGTGTTTGAGTCGGTGGTGCTTGGGGCAGAGCTGGGCCAGGTTGCTGGTTCCGGTGGTGCCGCCGCGGTGCCAGGCGGTGAGGTGGTCGGTGTCGTTGTCGGGAGTGCGGTTGGTGCAGCCAGGGAAAGTGCATTTCCTGTCGCGCATCCTGATCCAGCGTTTGATGGCCTCCGTGAGCCGGTAGCGGGTGCGTCCGATTTCCAGTGGTGCCCCGTCGCGGGGGTCGACCAGGACCCGATAGAACGAGTCAGCCCCGTCTGCCACCAGCTTCCGCGCCATCGACGCGGGGATCGGGCCGAACCCCTCCAGTGCTGCGGATTCGTCGGTGAGGCCGAGCAGGGAGAACACCGGCACGGTGACCAGGACATCGGCCCGCGGCGTGGGGACTTTGCTGAACTCAGTGGCAGTTCCGGCGCCGAGCAGCAGGGAGGCGGCGATGTCGGGGCGGAGTTGGGTGAGGGTGCGGGCCTCGTCGGGTCCTTAGAGGCCGCGGGCGGTGGCGGTGGTGCGGTTCCAGATCGCCGACGCGGTGTGCCCGGGGAGGTAGAGCGAGAGCCAGGCCATGCCGTCCCGGTCCGGGCTGTATTCCATCCGCCGGTCCGCCACACCTTTGGCGTGGCGTTTCCCGATGGAGTCGGGGTGGTGACGTTCCCGCCAGCCACGGACCTTCGCCCGGAAACGCGACGGCACGAGCTCACCGGGGGCGGCGCCGCGGGCCCGGTTGGGGGCGTCGGGGTCGAAGAAGTGCGCCACCAATGCCGCAGCACCAGCCGCATCGAGGCCCTCAGTTTCGTCCACAACGATCTTCGCGTGCTGTCAGGACATGTCCCCGGCGGCCAACGCATCCAGGACCGGCGGCAGCGAACAGACCCGGCGGGACTGGTCCACGAAACCACTTGCGGCTGCGGAGCTGACGGTCAGGACCCCGGCGATCTCCTCCACCACCGACATCTCCGCATAAGTGCGCTCATGCACAGGGGCGTCCGGAGCAAGCATCGCGCTCTGGAACTCAACGGCGTCGGCAACATCGCGGGCTTTCATCGCGGCGAGCTGGCCCTCCAGCCGGGACACCACCTCCAGCCGTTCCAGCCGGACCTCATACCGCCGCTGCAACACATCAACATCTGACCCGGCACCAGGCCCAGCACCGACCCCCGCAGACTCCAGGCGAGCGTCCTCAAGGAACAGCGCACCAAGGGCAGCAACAGAGGCATGGACACCGCCCAACTCCGCTCCAACACCCGCGCTGACTCCCATACCCACATCATCCAACGGGGGTCTGACAGGCACGTCCGGCAGCTCCGCCGGGTGGATGCATTCGCAGGGAAGACTGCGAAGGGAAAACAAAGGAGGCAAGGCCGAAACCTTGCCTCCTTTGGTCACTCGGATGCCTAGCGCGAACCGTAGTTCGGCGCCTCAACAGTCATCTGGATGTCGTGCGGGTGCGATTCCTTCAGGCCGGCGGAGGTGATGCGGACGAACTTGCCGCGGGCCTTCAGTTCGGGAATGGTGGGCGCTCCGGTGTAGAACATGGTCTGGCGGAGGCCACCGACCAGCTGGTACGCCACGGAGGACAACGGACCGCGGTATGCCACCCGGCCTTCGATGCCCTCCGGGATCAGCTTGTCGTCGCCGGAGACATCGGCCTGGAAGTAGCGGTCCTTGGAGTAGGAGGTGTTCTTGCCGCGCGACTGCATGGCCCCGAGGGAGCCCATGCCGCGGTAGGACTTGAACTGCTTGCCGTTGACGAAGATCAGCTCGCCCGGGGACTCGTCGCAGCCGGCCAGGAGGGAGCCGAGCATGACGGTGTCGGCTCCGGCAACCAGCGCCTTGCCGATGTCGCCGGAGTACTGCAGGCCGCCGTCGGCAATCAGCGGCACACCGGCCGGAATGGCAGCCTTGGCGGATTCGTAAATGGCGGTGATCTGCGGGACACCCACCCCGGCCACCACGCGTGTGGTGCAGATGGAGCCGGGGCCCACGCCCACCTTGATGCCGTCGGCGCCGGCGTCGATCAGCGCCTGGGCGCCTTCGCGGGTGGCAGCCTGGCCGCCGATGATGTCCACGTGCGCGGCGGCGGGCTCGGACTTAAGCCTGCGGATCATGTCCAGCACACCCTGGGAGTGGCCGTTGGCGGTATCCACGAACAGGGCGTCCACGCCGGCGTCCACCAGGGTCATGGCGCGCTCCCAGCCGTCGCCGAAAAAGCCGATGGCGGCACCGACCCGGAGCCGTCCTTCGTCGTCCTTGGTGGCCAGCGGGTACTGCTCGGCCTTGGTGAAGTCCTTGGTGGTGATCAGGCCCTTGAGCCGGCCCTGGTCGTCAACGAGGGGAAGCTTTTCGATCTTGTTGGTGGCCAGCTTGTGCGAGGCTTCCTCGCGGCTGATGCCCACGTGCCCGGTGACCAGGGGCATCTTGGTCATGACGTCGCTGACCAGCCGCAGTGGGAAGTCGGACTCCGGCACGAACCGGGTGTCGCGGTTGGTGACGATGCCCAGCAGGCGGTTGTCCTCGTCCACCACGGGCAGGCCGGAGACGCGGTAGTGAGCGCAGAGGTCGTCCAGCTCCCGCAGCGTGGCCTCGGGGCGGATGGTGAGCGGGTTGGTGATCATGCCCGACTCGCTGCGCTTGACCCGGTCCACCTGGTCAGCCTGGTCGGCAATGGAGAGGTTGCGGTGCACCACGCCAAGTCCGCCCTGGCGGGCCATGGCTATGGCCATGCGGGACTCGGTGACGGTATCCATCGCGGCGGAAAGCAGCGGGGTCTGCACGCTGATCCGCTTGGAAATCCGTGAAGAGGTGTCGGCTTCGGACGGGATGACGTCGGTGTGGCCCGGCAGGAGAAGGACGTCATCGTAGGTCAGGCCAATGAAGCCAAAGGGATCGTGTTGGGGCTCGGTCATGAGTGCGCCTCTTACCTTGGTTGCTGGGTCACGGGTAGGGGTTGCAGCCGATGACCAGCCCGTTATTACGGAACTGGCCTGTGCAGAAGATCCTGCGGGACCACCGTGGGATACGGCGTTCCGGGGGCAGAAAGTGTTGAGTAAATATTAGAACCTCGGCGCCGATCCCCCTATTCCACGCCGCCAATGTGAGCAACGGCACCCTCCAAGTGATCAGCTCCAGCCCGTTGCCGCCAGAAGCCGCTGCTCGAACATGGGGATCATGGTCTGCACATAGGTCCTGGCGAGATGGTTGTCGTCCTTGTACACGTACACGTTTCCCACCACGGCCGGGCAGACGCCCCGTGCACAGATGAAGTCGCTCATGTCCATGAGGTGCAGGCCCGGCAATTTGCCCCTGTAATTTTCCAGGGGCGATGGTTCCACCAGGGACTCTGACATGGGTGGGTTGCAGGCGGGCGCATCGGCGCCGTGCCGCTGGGCGCACTGCGGCATGTTGAACGTGAACCGCGGGTTGTCACGGATGCCCACAATCTCGATTCCCGCGTCCGCGAATGGCTTCACGCCGTCCAGGTAGCCCGGCACCTCCGTTTCGAACGGGGCGTCTTCGTGGGTCAGCGAGGCCACGGTGAACACGGCGTCCGGCCGGTGTTCCAGGACATACACGGAACTTGCCTTGTTGTAGGCGTTGCACTCGGCGTTCCGGGCCTCCGATTCGGCGCCGAACCGGCACGCCGGCATCAGCAGCGTCACCAGTTCCCAGCCACGGGCCGCTGCCACGGGTTCCAGGGCGGCGAGGTACTGCTGGGCGTGGGAATCACCCAGCACCACGACGCGCTTGGTGGCCGGTTCCCCGGGCAGCTCCTGCCGGCAGCCCTCCAGGATTGGATCGATCGTGGCGTTGGAGCCCGTGCAGGGTGAGGTGATGCCGGCCCAGTCGTTGTCCAACGCGGTCGGTCCCGGAATGGTCCGGGCCCGGGGCGCGGGAGTGTTCCCGCTTTCCGGGGCAAGTGCCAGCGCCCCGGGGGTAAGCTCGCGGGGTTGTGCCGCCGTCGCGCTTTCCTCCGCCGTGAGCGATGTCTGCCAGACAGCCACGGGGCCGGCCAGCACGGCCCCGCAGGAAACGACGACGACGGCGGTGCGCCAGGTGCGCAGCTTGGGCCAGCGCCATTCCCGCAGCGGCCTTTCCACAAAGCGGGTGGTCAGGACGGCAAGCACGATGGAGGCCCCGACGATACCCAGGCCCTGCCTCAGGTTTGGCATTTCCACGCCGGTGGCCGCGAGCGCCAGCACCAAGACGGGCCAGTGCCAGAGGTACAGGGCGTAGGAGTTGTCTCCCAGAGCCACCGCGGGCCGGCTGCTGAGGAGGCGGTCCACGCCGAACCGGCTGCCGGTCTGCCCGGCGACGATGATCGCGGCTGCCGCAAGGGTGGGCCAGAGTGCAGCGTAACCGGGGAAGGAGCGGTCAACGGTCAGGACCAAGCCGCAGGAGACCATTGCGGCAAGCCCCAGCCAGCCCAGGCCCACCCGCAGGGCGCGTCCGGGTTTCAGGTACGGCAGCGCCAGGGCCAGCAACGACCCGAGCGCAAACTCCCACAGCCGTGCCCGTGTGTCGAAGTAGGCGTAGGCCTGGTTCGTGCCGGTCTGGTCAATGGAATACACCAGGGACACGGTGAATACCGCACCGAACACCATGGCCAGCAGCGCGCGGTAGGTTACCCAGTGGAGCCGGGGAACTCGGCGCAGCCCCGTCAGGACGGCAGCGGAAGCGGCAAAGGCCAGCGGCCACAGGATGAACACCTGGCCCTGGATGGACAACGACCAGAAGTGCTGGAGCGGACTGGCGCCGGCGTGGTCCTGCGCGTAATAGTCCACCGCGGCGTCCGCCAGCAGCCAGTTCTGGCGGTACAGCAGCGAAGCCCAGGCTTGGTCGAGCACCTCGGGCCAGCGTCCCTGCGGCAGGATCAGCCATGTGCCGGCCAGCACGCCGAGGATTACAACGACGGCGGCGGGCAGGAGGCGCTTGAACAGGTGCAGCCAGTGCGCCAGCAGCCGGAAGGGGGTCCCTGATTCTGCCTTGCGCACGAAGGACAGGGTCAGCAGGAAAGCCGAGACCAGCAGGAAGATGTCCACGCCGCCGGACACGCGGCCCAGCCATACGTGGTAGGTGACCACCATCAGGACGGCCAGGGCGCGGAGCCCCTGGACCTCGGGGCGGAAGGTGGCTTTGCGGTGCCTGGAAGCTGCCCCAGGTTCGGGATTAGGTGCCTGCGGGCTCTCCGTTATCGACACAAAACCCCTCAGGACGCCCACCAGCCAAAGCATCAAGCGTAGCCAGCGCCGTCTTCATCAGCCAATCAGCCCGCGCGTTCAGACTATGCTGGGCCCAACCGTGGAAGGGAGCGGGCATGGTTGTCCAGTTGCGGATCTGTGTGCCCGGAGAGCTGTCCGCTGTGACCCTGAAGACCTGCCGCGACCAGCGGGGGGCGGCAGAGCTGGTCCTGGTTCCGGGGGCTGCCGTGGTGCCGCAGGGCGATGTGATCGAGGTCCTGGTTGCCCGGGAGGCAGTAGAGGAATTGCTGGAGAAGCTGGACGTCCTGAAAATCCGGGACGCAGGCTCCATCGCCATGTCCACGCCGGAGTTCGTTTTGTCCAGGAACGTGGACCGGGCGGAGCGTGCCGCGCCCGGGGACGGCGCCGACGCGGTGATCTGGGACGACGTGACACGGCAAACCGGCGAGGACTCCCGGCTGACGTGGAACTTCCTTGCGTTCCTGGTGCTGGCGACCCAGCTCGCTGGAATCGGCATCGTGACCGACTCCCCCATCGCGATTGTGGGCGCCATGGCCGTGGGCCCTGAGTTTGGGCCATTGGCCGCCCTCGCCGTGTCGCTTGCCACCCGGCAGTGGAAGCTTGGGCGGCGCGCGGCCATTGCGCTGGGCGTGGGCTTTCCAGTGGCCATGCTTTTGGCGGCCCTGACGGCATGGCTTTCGGTGCCGCTGGGCCTGTTCCCCCGCGACGCCCTGGACAAGGGCTCGGCAGTGGAATTCATCTACCACCCCGGCCCTTATTCGCTGATCGTCGCCGTCCTGGCCGGGATCGCCGGAATGCTGTCCATTATTGGCCGCCGTTCGGCAGCACTGATTGGCGTCTTCATCTCCGTGACCACGGTGCCAGCGGCAGGATATGTGGCGGTGGCCCTGGTGCTGGGCGAATACCAGAAGGCCACGGGTTCGGCCCTCCAGCTGCTGCTCAACCTTGTGGGCATCGTGGTGGCCGCACTGGCAGTTTTGCTGTTTTACCGGATGGTCGCCAGGCGGCTGCCGGACCGGGAGGCGCGAAGCCTGAAGAACCAGCGGAGCGGAACGCGCCGCTAGCTTGCGTGTGCGCTAGTGGCGCAGGAGGGCGCGCAAAGTTTGGATGGTGTCCGCGTCGGCTGGTGCCTTGTCGTCGCGGTAGCGCTTGACGCGCGCAAACCTCAGCGCGATCCCGCCGGGGTACCGAGGGGACTGCTGCACGCCGTCGATGGCAATTTCGACGACGGTGACGGGCTCAACCCAGACCGTGCCGGCAGCGCGCCGCACCTCGATCTCCTGGAACCGTTCGGTTTGCCACCTCAGCAGTTCATCGGTGAGCCCCTTGAAGGTCTTGCCCACCATCACATAGCTGCCGGGCTCGCCGAATTCTCCCGTGGGGTCAAGGGCGCCAAGGTGCAGGTTCGAGAGCATCCCGGTGCGCCGGCCGGACCCCCATTCGCAGGCGAGCACCACCAGGTCGTAGGTGTGTACCGGCTTCACCTTCACCCAGTTGGACCCGCGCCGGCCGGCTGCATAGGTGGATCCGATCGCTTTCACCACGACGCCCTCGTGGCCGGCGGCCAGGGCCTCCTGCGACACACGTTCAGCCGCGGCAGGATCAGCCGTGACCTCCCCGGGTATCCGGTGGGCCGGGGCAATGCGCTCCAGCACGCCGATCCGGGCGGACAGCGGCTCGTCCAGCAGGTCCCGCCCATCGATATGCAGGACGTCGAAGAACCAGGGATGGAGCACTGTTTCCCGGACAGCGTCCGCCCCGAACCGGGACATGGTTTCCTGGAATGGCCGGGGCGCGCCTTCCTCGTCAAGGGCCAGGGTTTCGCCGTCGAGAATGACGTCCTGCACGGGAAGGCTGCGCACCACCTCCACCACCTCGGGAAGCCTGTGGGTCACATCGGCGAGGTTGCGGGTGAAGATACTGACGTCGTCGCCGGCGCGGTGGACCTGGATGCGGGCGCCGTCGAGCTTGTATTCCACCGAGGCCTCCCCCGTCGACTCCACCGCCGCGCCGGGACTGGCTGCGGTAGCGGCAAGCATGGGCAGCACGGGGCGCCCGACCACCAGGCCCACAGCATCAAGCTCAGCCCCGGTGCCGGTCAGCGCCAGCATGGCAGTTCCACCGAGGTCTCCGGACAGCATGGCTGCCCGGCGTACGGCGTCAACCGGTCTGCCTGAAGCGCGGGCAACGGCGTCCGTCAGCACTCCTTCCAGGGCACCGGTGCGAAGCTCGCCGAGCAGGACGCCCGCGATGAAGGACTGTTCGGGCGCGGTGGCCGCGGCCATCAGTTTCCTCAGGGTGGCGGCCCGCTCCGCCCCCGATCCTGTGCCCGCAGTCGCCAGCAGGCGGTCCAGGGCAGCATCGAGGTCCGCCACTGTCAGGCTTGGCTTCGCGGCGGGCTCCTCCTTGGCCGCAGCCACCGCGCTCCACCCGACGCCCACGCGCCCCTGGCGCGGCTTAGCACTGAGCAAGCCGACCGCCGTCGGGATTTCCGCGGGATCAAGACGGCGCAGGAGGTTCGCCAGGGCATCCACCTTGGCCAGCCGGGACCGGGTCGATGCGACGGTTTGCGTGGTTTCCACGAGCTCAAGGAGCAGCATGGCACCATCCTGCCACGGGCGCTGGACAGTAGCCGGGGGCAGGTCCACAATGTCCGCGTGGGGATCATCGTGGCGAACCTGTTCATGACCCTGGACGGCGTGTACCAGGCGCCGGGCGGCCGTGAGGAAGACACCGAGGGTGCGTTCGACTTCGGCGGATGGCAGGCACCGGTGTCCGACGACGAGGGCGGCGCATCGATCGCGGACGCGATCAACCGGATGGATGCACTGCTCCTGGGCCGGAAGACCTTTGACATCTTTGCGTCCTACTGGCCCCACCAGTCGGGTGTCATTGCCGACGCCCTGAACCGGGTCCCCAAGTTCGTCGTCTCGGGCACGCTGGCCGACCCGGGCTGGGAAGGCAGCACTGTCCTGCCGGACGCGCTGGCGGCCGGCGCCCTGCGCGAGGACTATGGCCAGGTGCACATGTTCGGCAGCGGCGTGCTGATCCGTTCCCTGCTGGCCGCTGGCATGCTGGACCGCCTGCACCTCTGGCTGTACCCGGTCACGCTTGGGCAGGGCAAGCGCCTGTTCGACGCCGGGACCGTCCCTTCCACGTTCCGGCTCGCCGAGCCGGCACGCAGCTTCCCGAAAGGTGCAGTATCGCTGGTGTACGAGCCCGCAGGAGGAGTGGAGACTCAGGAGATGGCGGCCACCTAGTCCCCACCGTCCCCTAACCTCGCTTCGCTCGGCCAGGGAACCCGGCCGGCGTGGGCCCACCCACCGTCCCCCCTAACCTCGCTTCGCTCGTCCAGGGAACGCTCACGGCGTGGGCCCACCCAGGCATACAAAAAACCGGCCCAGCGGATGCTGGACCGGCCTTTTGTTGGGCCCTCGCCGGCGGGGATTAGTGGCTGTGGCCTGCGTGCTCGTCCTCTTCGGCCGGCTTCTCCACTACCAGGGTCTCGGTGGTGAGAACCAGGGCGGCGATGGAGGCCGCGTTGCGGAGGGCTGCACGGGTGACCTTGACGGGGTCGATGACGCCCGCGCCGATCAGGTCCTCGTACTCGCCGGACTTGGCGTTGAAGCCGTTGTTGGTCTCGAGCTCGGCCACCTTGGAGGTGACCACGTAGCCGTCGAACCCGGCGTTCTGGGCGATCCAGCGCAGCGGCTGGACCAGGGCGCGGCGGACGATGCCCACCGCAGCGGCGGCGTCGCCTTCGAGCGCCTTGACGGAGGCGTCCTCATCCAGTGCCTTGAGGGCGTGGATCAGGGCGGAACCGCCGCCGGCCACGATGCCTTCTTCCAGGGCAGCGCGGGTGGAGGACACCGCGTCCTCGATGCGGTGCTTCTTTTCCTTCAGCTCAACCTCGGTGGCAGCTCCGACCTTGATGACGCCGATGCCGCCGGCCAGCTTGGCCAGGCGTTCCTGGAGCTTTTCGCGGTCCCAGTCGGAGTCGGTGCGGGTCAGCTCAGCGCGCAGCTGGGCAACCCGTGCAGCCACGTCCTCGGCCGAACCGGCGCCGTCCACGATGGTGGTGTTGTCCTTGGTGACGGTGATGCGGCGGGCTGTACCCAGCACCTCCAGGCCCACGGAGTCCAGGCTCAGGCCCAGCTCCGGGGAGACAACCTGCGCCCCGGTGAGGGTGGCGATGTCCTGCAGCATGGCCTTGCGGCGGTCACCGAAGCCCGGAGCCTTGACGGCAACGACGTTCAGGGTGCCGCGGATACGGTTGACGATCAGCGTGGACAGGGCCTCGCCCTCAACGTCCTCGGCGATGATGAACAGCGGCTTGGAAGCCTGCAGAGCCTTCTCAAGCAGCGGCAGGAACTCCTGGATCGAGGAGATCTTGCCCTGGTTGATCAGGATGAGCGCGTCCTCAAGGACTGCTTCCTGGCGCTCCGCGTCGGTAACGAAGTACGGGGACAGGTAGCCCTTGTCGAACTGCATGCCCTCGGTGAGGACCAGTTCGGTCTGGGTGGTGGAGGACTCTTCGATGGTGATGACACCATCCTTGCCCACTTTGCCGAAAGCCTCGGCGAGCAGCTCGCCGATTTCGTCGCTCTGTGCGGAGATGGCGGCGACGTTCGCCACCTGGGTGCCCTCGACCGGACGTGCGTTTTCCAGCAGGCGGGCGGCCACGGCTTCAACCGCAACCTCGATGCCGCGCTTGATCTGGCCCGGGGCAGCGCCCGCTGCCACGTTGCGCAGGCCTTCCTTGACCAGTGCCTGGGCCAGGACCGTCGCGGTGGTGGTGCCGTCGCCGGCAACATCGTTGGTCTTGGTGGCTACTTCCTTGGCCAGCTGTGCGCCAAGGTTCTCGTAGGGGTCGTCCAGTTCCACTTCGCGGGCGATGGTGACGCCGTCGTTCGTGATGGTGGGGGCGCCCCACTTCTTGTCCAGGACGACGTTGCGGCCGCGGGGGCCGAGCGTCACCTTGACGGTGTTCGCGAGCTTATCGATGCCGGCCTCAAGGGACCGGCGGGCAGCGTCATTAAACGCAAGCTGCTTTGCCATGGTTTTGTCCTTTCAAAGACAGAACCCCGCACTGCCGGCCAGCGTGAGCATGGCCGGCAGCACGGGGATCCGGAAGAGTTACTTGACGACGATTGCCAGGACGTCGCGGGCGGACAGCACGAGGTACTCTGTGCCGCCGGTCTTGACTTCGGTTCCGCCGTACTTGGAGTAGATGACGACGTCACCAACGGCAACATCAACGGGAACACGGTTGCCGTCTTCGAAGCGGCCGGGGCCTACTGCAACAACTTCGCCTTCCTGCGGCTTCTCCTGCGCGGAGTCCGGGATGACCAGGCCGGAAGCCGTGGTCTGCTCGGCTTCGAGCGGGCGGACAACGATACGATCCTCAAGAGGCTTAATAGAGACCGACACTCGGACCTCTCCTTTTCGTCAGCAAATTCGTGGACTGGAAAGCTTTCCGCCGTAGCTGGCAAACCGTCGTCGCGGTGCCGGCAGCAGCCTGGCTGGCAGCTCTTCATGTATTAGCACCCTCCTAGGGAGAGTGCTAATACAGACTCTATGTAAGGGTTAGCACTCGGTCAAGGTGAGTGCCAACGTTTCGTCGTGGGCGTACACCGTTCGGGCATGCACGACGCCGGGCGGCCGGCCGGGAAGGCGAGGGTACGGCTAGCGGCCCAGCTCTTCGAAGTCCACGTCCTCGCCGCCGTCGTTGTCACTGCCGCCCTGCTGCCGTCCCCGGTACAGGACCCAGCCGGACACTGCTGCGGCGAGCAGTGAAATGACGAGGAAGACGATGCTCCCGGCACGCGCGCCGTCGTACAGCCCGCGGATGTCCCGCGACTCCTGGGTGTTGTCATGGATGTCATTGCCGCCCACGGAGTAGACCGTGGCATTGAACGAATCAAGCAGGAAAATGATCACCAGCAGGGCAATGCACACCACGGCAATAAGGGCGGCCGCGATCAGTACAGGACGGGCAAACCTGGCCGCACCGCGCTTCCCTGGTTCCTGGTCGCCGTTCTCTGTGGGTGCTGCGCTCTCATCCATGTTTCAACAGTATCCGCATCCCGGCATGTCCTCCTCCATTAGGCTGGAACCCATGGCTCACGCTCCCCAGGACCAGACTGCACAGGACCAGATCGCACCGCTGTTGACGCCCGAAGGCTGGGATTTGCTCGCATCCCTGGGCCCTTACCGGGACGAGGACTCCTTCGAACTCAATTCCGCCCTCCGGAAGGCCGGCCATCCTGCCGAACTGGTCTCAGCAGTCCTCACCCAGTCAAGGCTGCGCACAAGGGCCGAAGCCAAATTCGGGGAATTCGCCCGCCAAATGCTCTTTACGCAGGCCGGACTGGAGCAGGCCACGCGCCTGAACGTGGCCGCCCACCACGCGCAGCGCTTCGCTGCCGCGGGGATCGGCCAGGTGGCGGATTTGGGCTGCGGCCTCGGAGCCGACTCGCTCGCCCTCGCTTCCCTGGATCTCAATGTCACCGCCGTCGAAATGCACGAAACCACCGCGGCCTGCGCCACGGTGAACCTCATCCCATTCCCCAATGCCACGGTGGTCCACTCGGATGCGGCGTCGGTGCCGCTGGAGGGGATCGACGGGGTCTGGCTGGATCCTGCGCGGCGGGTCACCTCCACATCAGGCACCAAGCGGATCTGGGATCCCGAGGCGTTCTCCCCGCCGCTGTCCTTCGTGGAGTCGTTGGCGGCGCAGGGCAAGGCAGTGGGCGTCAAGATGGGCCCGGGCATGCCGCACGAGTCCGTCCCCGCGGACTGCGAGGCGCAGTGGGTATCGGTGGGCGGAGATGTCACCGAAGTGACCCTCTGGTTCAATGCCGTCCGCCGGCCGGGGGTGCGCCGCGCTGCCCTGCTCCTGGGTCCGCAGGGGCCGGCCGAGCTGACCAGCACGGAGGATTTCAATGCCGGCCCGAGCGCCCCGGTGGGACCCGTGGAAGGCTACCTGTACGAACCGGACGGCGCCGTCATCCGCGCCGGACTGGTGGCGGACGTTGCCCTGCAGCTCGGCGGCCACTTGGTGGACGAGCACATCGCCTACATCTGCGCTCCGGAACTCCTGGACACTCCCTTCGCCCGGGCCTACAAGGTCCTGCGGGTCATGCCTTACAACGTTAAGGCGCTCAAGGCCTGGGTGAAGCAGGAGGGCATCACCGTGCTGGACATCAAGAAACGCGGCACCGCGGTGACGCCGGAAGAGCTGCGGAAGCAGCTGCTGCCCGGTGGAAAGAATGCCAAAAAGGGGTCCGGCAAAACGGCCACCCTGGTCCTGACCCGCATCGGCGAGGACCGGGTGGCCATTGTGGTGGAACCCGTTTTAGCTGCAGCTACTGGGCGCGCATGAACTCCTCGGCCGCCCGCACCTGTTCCGCCGTCGGCCGCACGCCGGTGTAGAGGACGAACTGCTCCAGCGCCTGGATGGTGGCCACTTCAGCTCCCGTGATGACCGGTTTGCCGGCAGCGCGGGCCGCCTTGATCAGCGGGGTCTCGGCCGGCAGCGCCACCACGTCGAAAACCACCTGCGCCGCATCAATGGCTTCGGCAGGGAAGGACAGGGTTTCAGCTTCGGCGCCTCCCGCCATGCCGATCGGGGTGACGTTGATGATCAGGTCAGCCGTCCCGCCGTCGAGCGCTGGACGCCACTGGAAGCCGTACTGGTCCGCAAGCGCGCGCCCGGCTGTTTCGTTCCTGGCGATGACGGTGACGTCGGTGAAGCCGCCGTCCCGGAGGGCCGCCACAGTGGCCTTGGCCATGCCGCCGGCGCCCTGGACCAGCACGGAATAGTCCGTCGGAACCTCGTTGGAAGCCAGGAGCTGCTCAATGGCGGTGTAGTCGGTGTTGTACGCCTTGAGGTGCCCGTCGGTGTTCACGATGGTGTTCACCGAATCGATGGCCTTTGCTGAAGGATCCATCTCGTCAACCAGGGCGATGACGTCTTCCTTGTACGGCATGGAGATGGCGCAGCCGCGGATGCCCAGCCCGCGCACGCCGGCGATGGCCTGTTCAAGGTTGGTGGGCGCAAACGCTTTGTAGATCCAGTTCAGGTCCAGCTGTTCGTACAGGTGGTTGTGGAACCGGGTTCCGTTGTTGCTGGGCCGGGCAGAGAGCGAGATGCAGAGGGTCATGTCTTTATTCAGAATGGGCACCAGACCATTAAACGCGCTCCGGCCCCCGTGCGCGTTCCGGCATCAGGGGCAGCCGGTCCCGGCCGGGAAAGGCCCGACGGCGGCGGGCAGCTTCCCCGGCGCCGGCGCCTTGCCGGCAAGCACGGCTGCCAGCGCGTCGAAGGCCGCGTCCGTGCGGCCGTACAGCGCCAGCTTCACCGGCGCTGTGGAGCCCTGGAGCGGCCAGGGGGCATCCAGGGCCACCGCGATGTCGCCGCCGGCTGGTTTTCCGCCGAACCCGATCAGGCTCACCAGTGGTCCTGATCCCACCGTGAGCCCGGCCCGGGCGGCAGCGGCTTCGAAGCGCTCCCGGTCCCCCGGTCCCCCGCCGGCCACGCGTACCGAACCGGGCACCAGAGGGCCGCTGCAGGGACCGGAAACAACCGTGACGGCCGACGCCGAGACCTGGGCAGACAAGGCCGCAGCACTTCCGGCCGGAGCGCCCGCACCCGCTGCTCCGGGAGCGGGCGCGGTGCGTGCACGCCAGATCATCATGGTGGCCACCCGCTGCGCGGCCTCGTCCAGGCGCGCCGCCGGTAAGGTGCCGGCCGCCAGGGCCTGGAGGATGGCGGCGTGTGCCTGTGACACATCGGCAGGCATCAGCAGCAGGTCCGCGCCTGCGGCGAGGGCCTTCACCGCTGCGGCGCCCGCAGGGTACTGGTTGTCCACCGCACCCATGTTGAGGGCGTCAGTGACGGCAACCCCCTTGAAGCCCAGTTGCCTGAGCGCCGCGTAGCTTGCGGCAGAGAGCGACGACGGCACGCCGGGCTCCAGCGCGGGCACGGCGATGTGCCCGGTCATCACGATCGGGAGGCCGGCTGCGATGGCGGCCTGGAACGGCTTCCAGTCGCGGCCCCGGAGCTCATCAAGGCTCGCCGGCTGCACGGGAAGGCTGAGGTGGGAATCCGTGGTGACCGAGCCGTGCCCCGGAAAGTGCTTGACGGTGGGCAGCACGCCGGCGTCCAGCATGCCTTGGGAAAAAGCCACTCCATGGGCTGCCGCGGCCGCCGGGTCTGCTGACATGGAACGCGCCCCGATGGTGGGGTCGCTCGGGCCAATGGTCACATCGGTGTCAGGGGCGAAGTCGAGGTCGAAACCCAGCGGCAGCAGTTCCCCGGCCAGGCCTTTACCGGCCTGGCGCGTCAGGTCCGGATTGCCGGCGGCACCGTAGCTCATGGGCATCGGCCACTCCGTGAGGGGCGCCCCGACGCGCGCCACCGCACCTCCTTCCTGGTCCACGGCGATGATGCCGGGCCACGGCCGGCCATCAGCGGCAACAGCCTGCAGAAGCCGCTGGTTCACGGCGCCCATGGCGCCCAGGTCCACCCGCCCCTGCGGATCGCGCGGCACGTTGTCGCCCATGATGATGGACCCCGCCAGGTGCAGGCGCTGGATGAGCGCGGCATGTGCCTCCACCTGGTTGCCCTTGAAGAACGGAAGCAGGACCTGCCCGGCCTTTTGCTCCGGCGACATCGCCGCCACGGCCGCCACGGCGGCATCCTGGTCCCGCTGCTCCGGGCCCCACCCCAGAGGCCGGGAACCCGGGTCCGGTGCGGGAGAAGCGGAAGGGGGCGCCGTCGTCGTACTTGCTGATGCTGAAGGAGCCGCCTCCGTTGGGGCAGCAGAAGACGACGGCGGGGCCGGGCTTGGGGAGGCGGAACAGGAGGCCAGCGCCAGGGCGGACAAGGCCAGAAGAAGGGGGAAGGACGTGGCGGGCTTGTGATGCAAGGGGAACGGTGCCATCACTACGATGCTACCCCTGCACTAGACTTGAACCACCCGTTCGCCTGCCGGCTGCAGCCTGTGAGCGGCATCAGCCAGCGGCAACCGGACAGTAAGGAAGCGTGTGAAGATCGACTTCGCCCCATCGAGGCAGTCAACCCTCGGTGTTGAGTGGGAGCTTGCACTGGTGGACGGGAAGACGGGCGAACTCGCATCCGTTGCCAACCAGGTGCTCCGCGGTGTGGCCGCGCGCCATCCCGAACTCAACGAAGACGACGAACATCCGCACATCAAGCAGGAACTGCTGCTGAACACCGTGGAGCTGGTCACCGGTATTTGCGAGACCGCCGCAGAAGCAAAGGAAGACCTGAACCGGTCCGTGGCCGCTGTCCGCGAAATCACCGATCCCATGGGCGTCGAACTGTTCTGTGCCGGCAGCCATCCGTTCAGCCCGCCGCAGCTGCAGCCCGTGACGGACAAGGCGCGCTACGCGAAGCTCATCGACCGGACCCAGTGGTGGGGCCGGCAGATGGTCATTTACGGGGTGCACGTGCATGTGGGCCTGGACCGCCGGGACAAGGCGCTTCCCGTGCTGGACGGCCTGGTCAACTACTTTCCGCACTTCCAGGCGCTCTCTGCGTCCAGCCCGTTCTGGGGCGGCGAGGACACGGGCTACGCCTCCCAGCGGGCGCTGATGTTCCAGCAACTCCCCACCGCCGGACTGCCCTTCCAGTTCAAATCCTGGGAGGAGTACGAGTCCTACGTCCAGGACATGTTCACCACGGGTGTCATCGACACCATCTCGGAGATCCGCTGGGACATCCGGCCCGTGCCCGCCCTCGGCACCATCGAAATGCGCATCTGCGACGGCCTGGCCACACTGGAGGAAGTGGGCGCCATCGCGGCCCTCACCCAGTGCCTGGTGGACGAGTTCTCCACCATCCTGGACAACGGCGGCACCATCCCCACCATGCCGCCCTGGCATGTGCAGGAGAACAAGTGGCGCGCAGCCCGCTACGGCATGGACGCCATCATCATCCTGGACGCCGCGGGGCGCGAGCAGCTGGTGACCGACCACCTGCTGGAGACGCTGAACCGCTTGGAACCTGTCGCGGCCAAGCTGCGCTGCGCTGACGAACTTGCCGACGTCGAGAAGATCATCCGCCGTGGCGCCGGCTACCAGCGGCAGCGCCGGGTGGCAGCCGAGAACGGCGGGAACCTCCAGGCCGTGGTGCTGGACCTGGTGAAGCAGATGCGCAACGGCCCCACCGCCTGAGTGGTCCGCCCCGAAACGGGGCACTTCGACACGGACACGCCGGCCGCCGTCGTGATGTCCGTCGCGGAGCCCCCGAAGTGCCCCGCGACGGCTCCCCGGAGCCAGGGCTGGGGTCAGGCCGGAAGGGATACCGAGGTGACCGGCATTGACGAATCCGGGGCGAACCCAATTCCGCTTGGCTCCACGCCTGCCATCACCAGCTGCGCGCCGAGGGCGGCCACCATGGCGCCGTTGTCCGTGCAGAGATCCAGGGGCGGGACGTGCAGCCGGATGCCGGCGGACGCGCATCGCTGCCCGGTCAGTTCGCGGAGCCGTGAGTTGGCCGCCACTCCCCCGCCCAGCAGGACGTCCTTGATGCCCTGCTCGCGGCAGGCCAGGACCGCCTTGGATGAAATCACGTCCACCACGGCCTCCTGGAAAGCGGCCGCAATGTCGGCAACCGGGAGCTCTTCGCCGCGTGCCTCGAACTGCTCCACGCACCGGGCCACGGCGGTCTTGAGTCCGCTGAAGGACCAGTCGTACCGGTGCGGCCCGGGTTCGTCGGCGGTGCCCATGTACTTGGGCTGGGTCAAGCCGCGGGGGAAGCGGATTGCCTTGGGGTTGCCATTGCGGGCCATCTTGTCGATGGCCGGGCCGCCCGGATAGCCCAGCCCCAGGATCCGCGCCACTTTGTCGTAGGCTTCTCCGGCGGCGTCGTCGATGGTGGAGCCCAGGAGTTCAACGTCGCCGGTAATGCTCTTGATCCGCAGGATCTCGGTGTGGCCCCCGGACACCAGCAGGGCGCCCAGGTTTTCCGGCAGTTCCTGCTTCCGGCCGCTGGCGCGGTCGTCCAGCAGTCCCACGCCGACGTGCGCCACCAGGTGGTTGATCGCGTACAGCGGTTTTCCGGTGGCGACGGCGAGCGCCTTGGCGGCGCACACGCCCACCATGAGCGCGCCGGCCAGCCCGGGCCCGGAAGTGACGGCGATGGCGTCCACGTCGTCCAGGGTGACGCCGGCGTCAGCAAGTGCCTGGTCGAGGGTGGGGACGAAGGCGTCCAGGTGGGCGCGGGACGCGATCTCGGGAATCACGCCGCCGAAGCGGACGTGCTCGTCCATCGAGGAGGAGACGGTGTTGGTCAGGAGGGACGTCCCGCGGACGATGCCGACGCCGGTTTCGTCGCAGGATGATTCGATGCCCAGTACCAGGGGCTGGGTGCGGTTCATGCCTGGCCTGCCTCCGTTGCTTCGTGTCCTTCAGGGTGTGATGCGGCCAGCTGGAGCCGCATGATGAGGGCATCCACGCCGTCGCGGTAGTAGCGCGGCCGGACATGGATCTGTTCAAAGCCGAACCGCACGTACAGGTCCTGCGCCCGCGGGTTGTCGGCACGGACCTCGAGCAGGACGTCGGCGGCGCCGCGGTGCCGGGCCTCATCGATCAGTTGCGTGAGCAGGGCGCTGCCGATGCCGCGGCCCTCATGGTCGGGGACGACGGCGATCGTCTGGACGTCCGCGATCGGCTCGATGCACATCAGGCCGGCGTAGCCCACGATGCCTTCGTCCGTTTCCGCCACGAGGTAGCGGCGGGTCTCCGGCTGAGACAGCTCGTCCAGGAACATCTGCACGGGCCACGCGTCGATGGGGAAAAGCTTATGTTCCAACACCCCGACGGCGGGGATGTCGTCCAGAGTCATGTCCCGGATGGTGATTCCTGCCAGGCGGAGGTGCGGGACGGTGTTCACAGTGCCCGCTTCCGTGGTCCGGGTACCTGCGCGTCGGACTCGCGCAGGTACAGGGGGGTGGAGTCCAGCAGTTCGGCGCCGGAAGCCAACCGGGCCAGCGCAAACTGGCCCAGGTACAGGGCGTCGGGCTGCTCCCCGGCAAAGTCAGGATGGGCCTTGAGCACGTCCCCGTACAGTCCGGCACCTGCCCCGAATGCCGGCAGGTCCGGCAGGTCGGCCGCGAATCCTACGTGCGGACCGTCCTCCAGCAGGGGAAGCTGGTCATCCGAGAGGCTGTAGCGGGCCCAGTAGACCTCCTTGCGGCGGGCATCGGTCACCACCAGGAACTCGGGAACGGCGGCCGTGGACTCGGCGACTTCCAGCGCGACGGCATCCAGGCTCATCACCCCGTGCAGGGGTTTGCCCCAGACAAACGAGAAGGTGCGGGCGGTGGCAATGCCCGAGCGCAGGCCCGTGAACGGGCCGGGTCCCACGCCCACCACCACGGCGTCAACGTCCTGGCCCCTGACACCGGCCCCGGACAGCATGGCCCTGATTCCCGGGGCGAGCACCTCGGCGTGGCTCCGGGTGTCCTCCGTGGCAAAGCTGGCCAGCACGCTTTCCGGTGCGTCATCGGATACCAGGGCTGCGCTGGCGACCGCCGACGTATCGATGGCAAGGATCAGCATCCCGTGCCCCCTTCGAAGCCTCCGAGTTCGGGGGCGGTGGCCCACCGGGGCCCGTATCCGCGCATCACAAGGGTGCGGGGTTCGTCCGTGTCTTCGCCATCGAAGTCCAGGTTCACGGCCGGTCCGGAACTCCCGGCAGCAGCCAGGCCGCCGGCCCCCAGCCCGATGGCCCGGTGCAGATCGATCTCCAGCCGGCTCTCGCTCAGGTGCTCCACCCGCTCATGCCCCCACTCCACCACGGTGACGGAGGAGTCCATGGTGTTTTCAAGGTCGATGTCGTCGATTTCAGCCGCGGAGCCCAGCCGGTAGGCGTCAACGTGGACCAGGTCGGGGCCGCCGGGACGGGGGCCGTCCGGCAGGTTGGGGTGGATCCGGACCAGGACGAAGGTAGGGGAAATGATGCCTGGCCGGACGCCCAGACCCTCGCCCAGGCCCTGGGTGAACGTGGTCTTCCCGGCACCCAGCTCGCCGGACAGCACCAGCAGGTCCCCGGCCTGCAGTACCTCCGCCAGACGCGCGCCGAAAGCGTGCGTCTGGTCCGCCGTCGTCGCCGTGAAGGTCTTTTCCCAATTGGCAACTGGCTCTTCAAGCGCGCTCACGGGGTGCCCGCCTTGCCGGGGACGGCAACCAGGCCGGTGTCGTTGCGTGCCGGTTCGTCCTCGTTGATGAAGCGGCGGGGTACGCGGGGGCTGATCCTGGTGACGATTTCGTAGTTGATGGTCCCGGCGGCGCGTGCCCAGTCGTCAGCCGTGGGGCCGCCGTCGGACCCGTCACCGAACAGTTCCGCTTCCGCCCCGTGCAGGCCCGCTCCTGAGGCCTCCGGCCCGAGGTCGATGACCATCTGGTCCATGGCGATCCGCCCCACCACCGGATAGGTCTTACCGGCGACGCGGACTGGGCCGCCCGTGGCGACGCGGGGAACGCCGTCGGCATAGCCCATGGGGATCAGCGCCAGGGTGCTGGCCTCCCTGGTGCGGTAGTGCAGGCCGTAGGAGACACCCTGTCCCGCGGGCACCTCCTTGCACTGCGAGACCAGCGTGCGCAGGGTCATGGCAGGGCGAAGTCCCAGCTCGGCGGACGTCTGCCCCTCAAAGGGCGAGAGCCCGTACATTCCGAGGCCCACCCGCACCAGGTCGAAGTGCGTGTCCGGCCGGGACAGGGTGGCGGGGGTGTTGGCCAGATGCCGGACTTCCGGGTCAACGCCTGCATCCTCCGCGATGGCCAGTGCCTCGCGGAATGCCGCCACCTGCTGGTCCGTTTCGGGCCGCTCCGGTTCATCGGCCACGGCCAGGTGGGAGAAGATGCCCACCACGCGCAGCAGGCCCTGGTCCTGGTACTCCACGGCCTCCCCCACCAGGCGGTCCCAGGTCTCCGGAGTTGCGCCATTGCGGCCCAGTCCGGTGTCCACCTTGAGGTGAATGCGGGCAGGGCGTTCCTGCTCACGGGCGGCGGCAACAATGCGTTCCAGCTCCCACCCCGAGCAGCCGATGTCGACGCCGGCAGCCACGGCGGCGCCGAAGTTGCTGTCGGTGGTGTGCAGCCAGGCGAGAAGAGGGGCGTCGATGCCGGCGGCCCGCAGCCCGAGGGCCTCGGAAATGTGGGCAACGCCCAGCCAGGAGGCACCGGCCTGCAGGGCGGCGCGGGCCACCGGGACGGCCCCGTGCCCGTAGGCATCGGCCTTGACGACGGCCATGACTTTCGCTGGGGAAGCTGCGTCGGCCAACCGGCGGACGTTGTGCCGGATGGCGTCCAGGTCGATCACGGCGGACCGCTCGTGGCGGGGGTCCGGCCCGGAGGCAGCACTGAATTCACCGGTTGTTGCGGGGTAGGTCACCTGATTGATTCTAGTGCGGGCACTTCACGCCGAATAATCAGGGGCCGCGCCGCTCAGGCGTCCGACAGGTGCGCGATGGTTGCCGCCGCCCTGCGCTGGGCAGCCAGCGGCACGTCTTCGATGATGTCCGCGAGGAACCCGAAGCGCCTAAGCCACTGGCTGGTCTGCCGTTCCGGGCGCGCATTGGCGCGTTTCCACCAGTCGGCAATGTCCCCCCAGCCCGGAGCGGCCAGGGATCCGCCCACCTCCTGCACCGCCAGCGACGCGCACAGGTTGGCGAACCGCAGCCTGTCCCCCAGCGGCCAGCCAGCCAGGGTTCCCACGATGAACGCCGCGTCAAAACAGTCCCCGGCTCCCGTGGGGTCATGGGCCTTGACCGGAAGGGACGGCACCCACTCCTCCTCACCGGTTTCCGAGTCCACGGCCATGGCGCCCTGCGCTCCGAGGGTCACCACGGCCACGGGCACCCGGTCCGCCAGCGCATAGAGGGCGCTCCACGGATTGTCCTTGCCCGTGAAGGCCATTGCCTCGCGCTGGTTGGGCAGGAACGCGTAGAAGTACTTCAGGTTTTCGAGCCGCACCGGCGCCCACTCCCCGCTGGGATCCCAGCCCACGTCCCCAAACAGCTTCACCCCGGACGCATGCGCGGCCCGGGCCCAGGTTTCCATCTCCAGGCCCAGCTCGGCTATGCCGGCGAGCGCTTTGGGCGGCTTTCCAATGAGCTCGGAGTTGGTCACAGGAGCGGAGTGCCCGTGGGTGACCAGCGAGCGGTCCTGGTCCACGCACAGGGACACAGTGACCGGTGAGTGCCATCCCGGGACGCGGCGGGAGAGGCTGAGGTCCACGTGTTCCTGGCTGGAGAGGATTTTCCAGTTGAAGTCCCCGTACCCGTCATCCCCGAACGCTGCCGCCAGCCCGGTGCGCAGGCCCAGCCTCGCGGCGGCGATCGCCTGGTTCGCCACCCCGCCGGGACAGCTGCCCATGCCGTCGCTCCAGATCTCGGTGCCCGGTTCCGGCCCGTGGGGAAGGCCGGTGAAGATGATGTCCTGGAACACGGTTCCGGCCAGCAGGAGGTCGAATCCCGGCTCGGCCGGTGAGCGGACGGCCGCCAGCGGATCGAAGGGGCGGGCTGGCATCGCGTCCATAGTGCGCAGGATACGCCGGGCCGCAGCCCTGCGGTAGGGGGTATGGACACGTTGTCGGAGGGCGGTCCTAGACTGCATCCATGCGGCTTCTGATTGCCGGCGGCGGGGGTTTCCGGGTGCCGCTGATATACCGGGCGTTGGTGTCCGGGAGCTTTTCCGGGCTGGTCACCGAACTGGTGCTGTACGACGTCGATCCTGCCCGCCTGGATGCCGTCACCGCGGTGCTGAAGAGTATGCCCGGGAGCCACGGTGCGCCACTTCGGGTCAGCGCCGCCACCGATCCCGCCAAAGCCCTGGCCGGGGCCGGCATCGTGTTCGCCGCCATCCGGCCGGCCGGGACAGGCGGGCGGGTGGCCGACGAGAAAGTGGCCCGCGACCTGGGGCTGCTGGGCCAGGAAACCACCGGGGCCGGCGGGATCTCCTACGCCCTGCGGACCATTCCCCATATGCTTCGCCTGGCCCGGCGGATGCGGGAACAGTGCCCGGACGCGTGGCTGATCAACTTCACCAATCCTGTAGGCATGGTCACCGAGGCGCTGCTTCCGGTCCTGGGGCACCGGGTCATCGGGATCTGCGACTCGGCGGGCGGCCTGGTACACCGGGCAGCCCGCGCTGCCGGCGTCCCCCTGCGGGAGGGACATCTCGACGGCGTGGGCTACTACGGGCTGAACCACCTGGGCTGGCTGTACCGGCTGGAGTCCGGCGGCCGGGACGTGCTGCCCGGGCTTTTGGCGGACCCGGCAGCACTGCAGTCGTTCGAGGAAGGCAGGCTCTTCCCGCAACCCTTCCTGGCCAGGCTGGGCCTGCTGCCCAACGAGTACCTGTATTACTACTACCGGTCAGGTGACGCACGGCAGGCGATTCGGGCCATGGCCCAGACCCGCGGCGAGACCATTCACGGACAGCAGCTGGAGCTGTACCCGCGGCTCGCCGCTGCCGGACCGGATGCGTACAGGCTGTGGGAGGAAGCCCGGCGTTCCCGCGAAGAGGGGTATCTGGCGGAGGCCCGGAGCGACGGCGGGCACCGCGATGAGGAGGACCTGGCCGGCGGCGGCTATGAACGGGTGGCCCTGGCGGCGATGCGCGCCCTCGGGGGCGGCGGGGAGACGCAACTGATCCTCAATACCCGCAATTCACTGCCTCCGCCGGACAAACTGACTCCGTCCGCACGCCCGCCGGCCACCACCGTCCCCGGCAGTGCCCAACCAGCCATTCCGGGCCTGCCGGCGGACGCCGTCGTCGAAGTTCCCTGCACAGTCACGGCCAACGGCGCCGTCCCGCTGCCCCAGCAGCCGCCGGACGGTCCACAGCTGGAACTGCTGCAGCGGGTCAAGGACGTGGAACAACTCACGGTTAGTGCCGCCACCACCGGGAACCGTGCTGCCGCCCTTGAGGCCTTCGGCCGGCACCCGCTGGTGGATTCCGCGGAACTGGCGGCAAAGCTCCTGGCCGGCTATGAGGCGGCGTTTCCGGATTTGGGGAAGATGTGGGAGGGCCGTGGGCGTTAGGGGAAGGAGTAGTGTTTTATCGAATGCGCACTGAACCGGCTCCCCTGAAACGCGCCGGCAGCCGGAAGGAGGTCCCGTGGCACTGATCCGCAGGGTTGCTTTGCTCTCCCTCCACACCTCCCCCATGGAACAGCCTGGCTCCGGGGACGCCGGCGGAATGAATGTCTATATCCGCGAACTCGCGTCGGCACTGGCTGAGGCGGGGGTGGAGGTGGAGATCTTCACGCGCGCCACCTCAGCCGACCAGCCCGCCGTCGAACATCCCGATCCCGGCGTGTGCGTGCACAACGTCATGGCCGGCCCGGCCAGGAAGATCCCCAAGGAAGAACTCCCCGGGCTGCTGCACGCAATGGTTGCCGAGATCGAGCAGATCCGCTCCCGCCAGCCGCATGGGCGGTATGACGTGATCCATTCGCACTATTGGGTGTCCGGAATCGCCGGGCTTGAGCTGTCCGAGCTGTGGGGCGTGCCGCTGGTGCACACCATGCACACCATGGCCAAGGTCAAGAACCTGTTGCTGGAGTCCGGCGAAAAACCGGAACCCCGGCGGCGGGAACTGGGCGAGCACCGGATCGTGGAGGGCGCTGCCCGTCTGATTGCCAACACCAGCTCGGAGGCGGCAGAACTCGTTTCCCACTACGGCGCCACGTACGACCGGATCGACATCGCCCCGCCCGGCGTGGACCTGGCCACCTTCACCCCCGCCTTCCGGGCCCGCTCCAGGGCCGGGCACGGCATCAGCCCGGACACCTTCCACCTGGTATTCGCAGGCCGGATCCAGCGGCTGAAAGGGCCGCAGGTCCTGGTCAAGGCCGCCGCGCTGCTGCGGAAGCGCCGGCCGGACATCGACCTGCGCGTCACCATCCTGGGCGCCCTTAGCGGCAACAAGGAATTCAACCTGCGGTGCCTGGTTGCGGAGGCGGGGATGGACGACGTCGTCACGCAGCTTCCGCCGGTGAAGGCACCTGAGCTTGCATCCTGGTTCCGCGCGGCCGACGTCGTGGTGATGCCTTCCTTCAGCGAATCTTTTGGGTTGGTGGCCCTGGAGGCCCAGGCCTGCGGCACCCCCGTGGTCGCAACCCGGGTGGGCGGACTGTCGCGCGCCATTTTCCACGGCCGGACCGGGCTCCTGGTGGACGGCCACCACGCCGCGGACTGGGCCGACGCGCTTGAGGCCCTCCACGACGATCCCGCCACCCGCGAGGACCTGGGCCGCGCCGCGGCGATCCGTGCCCAGAACTCCGGCTGGCAGCGCACTGCCGCCATTACGCTCGAAAGCTACCATGCCGCCGTCGACAACTTTGTGGGCCGCCGCCTGGCTCCAGTGGTTCCCGCGTCCTGAAGTCCTTCGCCCCCGGGCCTGCTCCTGTTAGCTTAGGGGCAGGTCTCCGGCCGCCGGCCGGTGCCCGCGACTGCGCTGGAAAGGACAACGATGTCTGCCCTCCCTACCGATCTTGAAATCGCCCGCGCCGCCCGCATCCGGCCCATCGGCGAGATCGCGGCAGCGGCCGGAGTCAATGCCGACGCCCTGGAACAGTACGGGCGGTACAAGGCGAAGATTGATCCGGCCCGGCTGGCGGCGCCTGAACCGCACGGCAAGGTGGTGCTGGTGTCCGCCATGTCCCCCACTCCCGCCGGCGAGGGGAAGTCGACCACCACCGTCGGGCTGGCGGACTCGCTGGCGCGCGCCGGGCACAAAGTCATGATCGCGTTACGGGAGCCGTCGCTGGGCCCGGTCCTGGGCATGAAGGGTGGTGCCACGGGCGGCGGCCTGTCCCAGGTGTTGCCCATGGACGAGATCAACCTGCACTTCACCGGCGATTTCCACGCGATCACGTCAGCCAACAACGCGCTGATGGCCCTGGTGGACAACCACATTTACCAGGGCAACGCCTTGAACATCGATCCGCGGCGCATGACCTTCAAACGCGTGCTGGACATGAACGACCGGTCCCTGCGGGAGGTGGTGATTGGCCTTGGCGGGCCGACGCAGGGCGTGCCGCGCCAGGACGGGTTCGACATCACCGTGGCATCCGAAGTGATGGCCGTCTTCTGCCTGGCCACGGACCTGGCGGACCTGCGGTCACGGCTGGGCCGGATCACGTTCGGCTACACCTATGATCGGAAACCCGTGACCGTGGCGGACCTCGGGGTGGAGGGGGCGCTTACGTTGCTCCTCAAGGAGGCGGTCAAGCCCAACCTCGTGCAGACCATCGCGGGTACCCCTGCCCTGGTGCACGGCGGCCCGTTCGCCAACATCGCCCACGGCTGCAATTCGCTCATCGCCACCCAAACCGCCCGGCGCCTGGCCGACATCGTTGTGACGGAAGCCGGGTTCGGGGCTGACCTGGGCGCCGAAAAGTTCATGGACATCAAGGCCAGGTACGGAGGTCTGGCGCCGTCCGCCGTCGTGGTGGTGGCCACTGTCCGGGCGCTGAAGATGCAGGGCGGGGTTGCCAAGGACCAGCTGGCCCGTCCTGATCTGGCTGCTCTTGAGGCAGGCGTGGCCAACCTGCGCCGGCACGTGCACAACGTGGAGAAGTTCGGGGTCACACCGGTGGTGGCCATCAACAGGTTCTCCTCCGACACGCGGGAGGAACTGGATTGGCTGCTGGCGTGGTGTGCCGCCGAGGGAGTGCGCGCCGCCGTCGCCGATGTGTGGGGCCGCGGCGGAGGTGGCGACGGCGGTGACGAGCTCGCAGCGCTGGTTGCGCAGGCCGTGGAGGCGCCGAGCAGCTTTCGGCACCTGTATCCGTTGGAACTGCCTGTGGAGGACAAGATCCGGACCATTGCGCAGGAGATCTACGGGGCGGACGGGGTGGACTTCTCCGTGCCGGCCCTTCGGCGGCTTGCCGACATCGAGCGGAACGGCTGGAGCTCGCTGCCCGTCTGCATGGCCAAAACCCAATACTCCTTCACGGACGACGCCTCCCGCCTGGGCGCACCCAAGGGCTTCACCATCCACGTCCGGGATCTGCTGCCCAAGACCGGCGCCGGGTTCATCGTGGCCCTGACCGGCGCGGTGATGACCATGCCCGGCCTCCCCGCCGTTCCCGCAGCCCTGCGCATGGACGTGGACGACGCGGGCAACCCCATCGGCCTCACCTAGAACGACGCGTTGCTCTATCAGATCTGGTCCCTAAAACCCCGGGTTGGGAACCGTATCTGATAGAGCAACGCGAGCTGTGGATAAGTTCTGCGGGGCAACCGGCTTCCGGTAAACAATGTTCCCCATGCGTCTTGTTTCACCGCTGCCGGCCCACCTCGAAGCCATTCCCTTCACGGTCGCTGAAGCGCGGGCGGCAAACCTCAGCCGGGGTCGATTACGCTCTTCCGATCTGGCTTCGGCCGGACGCCTCCTGTATCTGCCGGCAGGGCGGGACTTCGAGCTTCCCGCAATGGCACGCGCCCTCTCCGCGGCGACTCCCGGAGCGTGGATATCGCACGCAACGGCCGCTATATTGTTGGGGCTCTGGCTCCCGCCGTGGCTCCAGGACTCCCGGGACCTCCATCTCAGTAAACCTCGAGCGTTGCCGCAGGTTCGACGGATGGGCGTCGTGGGGCATACCGTGCTGGCCTATAAGGACGAGACCATGGATTGGCAGGGCATTCGTATCTCGACAGCCTCACGGACGTGGCTGGACCTTTGTCGCCGGCTTCCCATGGAACATGTGGTGGCAATGGGCGACCAATTGGTCCGACAGCCGCACGACGGACTTGAGCTTCGGACCAAGCCCTGGGCAACGGTTCAGGAACTGCGGGAGATGCTGAAGCGGCATCCAAAGATGCAGGGCATTGTGAAAGCTCGGGCCGCCGTCGAACTGATCCGTGTAGGTGCTGATTCAGCACCCGAAACCTTTCTGCGTCTTGCTCTGGTTGACGCCGGATTGCCGGAACCTGAGCTACAGGTTCGGGTTGACGCCGGTAATCCGCGCTCCCCTGCTGCGGACCTGGGCTACAGGCGGCGGAGGATCGGCATCCAGTACGACGGCGGCCATCACCTGACACGCGAACAGCAATCCCGCGACAACCGCCGGGACGCATGCTTCCACTCCGCCGGCTGGCAGTACTTCAAATTCAACGCTGATGATCTTGCGAACGACTTCCGGCGGGCGGCCGGTCTGGTCCGTGCAGCGCTGCGGGAGCCTTAAACGCCAGTTGCTCTATCAGTTTTGGTCCCTAACCGGTAGGTTTAGGGACCAAAACTGATAGAGCAACCAGGGGTGAGGGGTTAGCGCTCCACGTCGCCGCGGATGAAGGCTTCGACCTTCTCGCGGGCGAGGTCGTCGTTGAACTGCTCCGGCGGGGACTTCATGAAGTAGCTCGATGCCGACAGCAGCGGTCCGCCAATGCCGCGGTCCAGGCCGATCTTCGCCGCACGGATGGCGTCGATGATCACACCGGCGGAGTTCGGTGAGTCCCAGACCTCCAGCTTGTACTCCAGCGAGACGGGGGCGTCACCGAAGTTGCGGCCTTCAAGGCGCACGAAGGCCCACTTGCGGTCATCAAGCCACTGCACGTAGTCCGACGGGCCGATGTGCACGTCTTTTGCGGCCAGCTCGGCCTCGACGTTGGAGGTCACGGCCTGGGTCTTGGAGATCTTCTTGGACTCCAGCCGGTCACGCTCCAGCATGTTCTTGAAGTCCATGTTGCCGCCGACGTTCAGCTGGTAGGTCCGGTCCAGGGTGACGCCACGGTCCTCGAACAGCTTGGCCATCACACGGTGGGTGATGGTGGCGCCGATCTGGCTCTTGATGTCATCGCCCACAATGGGAACACCCGCGGCAGTGAACTTGTCAGCCCATTCCTTGGTTCCGGCAATGAAGACCGGCAGGGCGTTCACGAACGCAACCCCGGCGTCGATCGCAGCCTGGGCGTAGAACTCGGCAGCCTGCTGGGAACCGACCGGCAGGTAGCAGACCATGACATCGACCTTGGCGTCCTTGAGGGCCTGGACCACGTCCACAGGCTCTTCGGTGGACTGCTCGATGGTCTCAAGGTAGTACTTGCCCAGGCCATCCAGGGTGTGGCCGCGCTGGACCGTAACACCGGTGGGCGGAACGTCGGCGATCTTGATGGTGTTGTTCTCGCTGGCCAGGATGGCGTCGGAGAGGTCTACGCCGACCTTCTTGCCGTCCACATCGAACGCGGCGACGAACTCAACGTCACCCACGTGGTACTGGCCAAACTCAACGTGCATCAGGCCGGGAATGGTCTCACCGGGATCGGCGTCCTTGTAGTACTGGACGCCCTGCACCAGCGAGGCGGCGCAGTTGCCCACGCCAACGATTGCAACACGGATCGGATGTGAAGACACAGAACTCCTTTGGGGACAAACGTTTGCCGGCCGGACAAGCCTTCCCAGAGAGGACGACGGCGGCCGGCTGGCACGGCGCCGCGCGGCGCCTTTTCATAGTACCCAACACAGCAGGACCGGCCGTTGTTCCGCCGGTCCCGCCGTGTAACGAAAACAGACCGGTCAGGCGTTCTGCTTCCAGAGGTTGATGTCCGATTCCACCGCGAATTCATCGATGGCATTCAGCTCGTCAGCGGAGAAGCTGAGGTTGTCGATCGCGGACAGGCTGTCCTCCAACTGCCGGACACTCGAGGCACCGATCAGGGCGGACGTAACGGGCGAGCCCTTGGGCTGATCGCGCAGGATCCAGGCGATGGCCATCTGGGCCAGCGACTGCCCGCGGCCTTCGGCAATCTTCCGCAGCCCGCGGACCCGGTCCAGCTTCTCCTCCGTGATGGAGTCCTCCGAAAGGAAGCGGGCCTTGGCTGCCCTGGAGTCGGCGGGAATGCCATGGAGGTAACGGTCCGTGAGCATCCCCTGCGCCAGCGGCGAGAACGCGATGGAGCCCGCGCCCACCTGGTCCAGCACCTCGTACAGGTTGGGCGAGCCGTCCTCCGTCCAGCGGTTGAGCATGGAGTAGCTGGGCTGGTGGATCAGCAGCGGCGTACCGAGTTCCTTGAGGATACGGGCGGCTTCAAGGGTCTGCTCCGGCGTGTAGGAAGAGATGCCCGCGTACAGCGCCTTCCCGGACCGGACGGCGTAATCGAGGGCGCCCATCGTTTCCTCGAGTGGCGTTTCCGGATCGGGCCGGTGGCTGTAGAAGATGTCCACGTAGTCCAGCCCCATGCGCTGCAGCGATTGGTCGAGGCTGGAAATCAGGTACTTGCGGGAGCCCCATTCACCGTAGGGGCCGGGCCACATGTAGTAGCCGGCCTTGGTGGAGATGACCAGTTCATCCCGGTAGGGCTTGAAGTCGTCCCTCAGGTGCCGTCCGAAGTTTGTTTCCGCCGATCCGTCCGGGGGACCGTAGTTGTTGGCGAGGTCGAAGTGGTTCACCCCGAGATCGAACGCCCGGCGGAGGATGTCGCGCTGCTCCTCGAACCGTTTGTCGTCCCCGAAGTTGTGCCACAGGCCCAGGGAGACGGCCGGGAGCTTGAGGCCGCTTCGGCCGACGCGGCGATAGGGCATGGAGTCGTAGCGGTTCTCCGCTGCAGAATAAGTCATACATTCCATCCTGCCACCTGTGAGCTGCGCCACGCGGGAGATGTTAGCGCTCAGCAGAAAAAGTTGTGCCGCGGGCGAGGCCCGCGGCACAACTTCCAGGTTCAGGACTTGAGGATCGCGGCACTCCACGGCGCGAGGTCAAGCGAACCGTCGTCCATCCCGGTCCCCTCGTCGGTTGCGAGGAGGACTGTGCCTGCGCCGTCCAGCCGGACCTTGGAGCCCGAGGCGTTGACCACCACCTCGACGGTCCCGCGCCGGAAACGCAGCCAGCCGGCGTCGTCGTCGAACGACACCTCTGTCTCACCGAAACCAAGGGAAGCCAGCTCCGGATGCTCGCGGCGCAGCGCCGTGAGCGACCGGTACAGCTCAAGGAGCCGCGCGTGGTCACCGGTGGCGGCCTCGGCCCAGTCCAGCTTGGACCGGCGGAAGGTTTCCGGGTCCTGGGGATCGGGCACGACGGCGGGATCCCACCCCATGCGCTCGAATTCCTTGATGCGCCCTTCCGCGGTGGCCTTTCCGAGCTCCGGCTCGGGGTGCGAGGTGAAGAATTGCCACGGCGTGGAAGCCCCGTATTCCTCACCCATGAACAGCATGGGCGTGAACGGGGACGTCAGCGTGAGGACGGCGGCCACGGCGAGCTGCCCGTATGACAGGGACTGCGAGAGCCTGTCCCCCGTGGCCCGGTTGCCGATCTGGTCGTGGTTCTGGTTGCAGACCACCAATGCCGCGGGGTGGACCAGCGAAGCGTTGATGGGACGGCCGTGGTGCCGGCCGCGGAAGCTGGAGTAGCTGCCGTCGTGCAGGAATCCGTCCTTCAGCACCTTGGCCAGCACGGACAGCGACTCAAAGTCCGAGTAGTAGCCGGTGGTTTCGCCGCTGACGCTCACGTGGACCGCGTGGTGGAAGTCGTCGCTCCACTGCCCGGCCAGGCCGTAGCCGTTCGCATCCCGGGGGTAGATCAGGCGCGGGTTGTTGAGGTCCGATTCGGCGATGAGGGTCTTGGGCAGCCCGGTTTCGGCCGAGATGGCGTCGCCCAGAGCGCCCAGGTCCTCAAGGATGTGCACGGCACGCTCGTCGCGCAGCGCGTGCACGGCATCGAGCCGGAGCCCGTCCACGTGGTAGTCCCGCAGCCACAGGGCCGCGTTGTCCAGGATGTACTCCCGGACCACGTCGGAGCCGGGCCCGTCCAGGTTGACGGAGTCGCCCCAGGTATTGGCGTCGCCCTGCTTCAGGTACGGGCCGAACTTGGGCAGGTAGTTGCCGCTGGGCCCCAGGTGGTTGTACACCACGTCCTGGATGACGCCCAGCCCCGCGGTATGCGCGGCATCCACAAACCGCTGGTAGGCCGCCGGTCCCCCGTAGCCTTCATGCACCGTGTACCACTGGACGCCGTCGTAGCCCCAGTTGTGGGTTCCGTTGAAGCCGTTGACCGGCAGCAGCTCCACGAAGTCGATGCCGAGGTCCACCAGGTAGCCCAGTTTGTCCACGGCTGCGTCCAGCGTTCCTTCGGGCGTGAAGGTGCCGACGTGGAGTTCGTAGATCACCGACCCCTGCAGGTCCTTGCCGCGCCAGGCTGAGTCCCGCCAGGCATAGGCGGCGGGATCGTAGGTGCGGGACTGTTCGTGGACACCGGCAGGGAGGCGGCGGGACCGGGGGTCCGGGATGGGGGTAGTGTCCCCGTCCAGCAGGTAGCCGTAGTCCACATCACCCTCGCCCGGAGCGTCCGGAGCCGTCCACCATCCTTCGCTGCCTGGCGCCGTTTCCTTCGTCCGCATGGTGTACTGCCGGCCATTGGCCAGCAGTACCACGGATTTGGCGTCCGGTGCCCACACGTCGAAGCGTTCGGGTCCAACGTTGGCCAGGGTCATGCCTTTTCTCCGTCCACAGGTGCCAGCAGGGCCACCGGGTAGGTACCCAGGACCTCCGCCACCGAAACCCGGCCGGGTCCGTGGCTGGTTCCGGTGAGTTCGTCGCGCATGGCAGTGGAAAGGTCGACGGCGGTGTCCCGCCAGCCGCCCCCGGCTTCCAGTCCGGCGGGGAGCCGGGTGGCAAGCGTGAGGGCACCGGAAGTGGCGTCGGTTCCGCGGGTGAATGCCAGCAGGTGGTCAGCGGCGGCTCCGCTGGCCGTCACGGCCGAGTATCCCTGGAACAGCTCCGGGCGGTCCCGCCGCAGGCGCAGTGCGCGCGAGGTGACCAGAAGCTTGCTTGCTTCCGTGCCCGCGTCAGGCAACGTCCCGGCGTCGAGCTTTGCCAACTCTGCCTGCCGCTCAGCGAAGTCCACGGGCCGGCGGTTGTCCGGATCGGTGAGTGACCGTTCCCAGAATTCGCTGCCCTGGTACACGTCCGGCACGCCCGGCATGGTCAGCTGGACCAGCTTTGCCGAGACCGAGTTGGCGGCGGAGAAGGCATCGATGCGGGCCACGAAGTCCTCAACCACCTTGGCCACCTCGGCGTCGTCGAACACGGCGTCGACGGCCGCTTTCACCTTGGACTCGAAGTCCTCATTGGGATCGGTCCACTTGGTGGAGTTGCCGGCCTCCCGGGCCGCCTTTTCCGCATAGCCCTGCAGCCGTTCCCGGCTTGCAGGCCACGCACCTACGATTGCCTGCCACAGCAGGTTCTCGTAGGGGCCATCCGGAATCGGCGCCAGGCCCCGGAGCGTCTCCAGGGTTTTGGCCCACTCCTCCGGCAGTTCGGCGATGACCGAGATCCGGGCCCGGGCATCCTCGCTTCGCTTGGTGTCGTGGGTGGACAGGGTGGTCATGGACAGGGGCAGGTCCTGCTGGCGCCGCTGCATCCGCCGGTGGAATTCCTCCGGCGCCACGGCGAACTCAGTGGGTTCGGCGCCCACCTCGGTCAGGGTGCCCAGCCGGGTGTACCGGTAGAACGCGGTGTCCTCCACGCCCTTGGCCATGACCATGCCGGAGGTCTGCTGGAACCGGATGGCGATGGGGTTGGCAGGATCCAGCAGCAGCGGCAGGAGGGTGCCGACGGCCACTTCCAGGTCCGGCCGGTGCGCCGCGGCGGACTCGCACGCCTCCTTGAGGACGTCGGCGCCCACCGGGAGGTAGGACCGGTAGACGGGGAAGGACGCGATGATCTCCGCGATGCCGTCCGCTGCCTGGTCCACCGTGAGCCCGTACGACTCGGGAACCAGCCGGGCCAGCCGCAGCACCTCGGAGCGCAGGATGCCGTCGGCGATCATGCGCTTGGTGCCGCGGATCATCTCCGCGTAGTCGGCCGGCTCAGGCGTACCCCGCAGCGAAGCGTCCAGGGCGTCCAGGGCCTGCTGCCCTGCCGGGTCCACGAAGACCCGGTCCACGTCCGCCAGTGCGTCATAGCCCGTAGTGCCCTCGCAGGCAAACTCCTGCGGCAGCACTTCGCCCGGCTCCAGGATCTTCTCCACCAGGACGTACGCGCCCCCGCTGAGGTCCTTGAGCCAGCGGAGATAGCCCGCGGGATCAGCCAGTCCGTCGGGGTGGTCCACGCGCAGCCCGTCCACCAGGCCCTCCGTGAACCAGCGGCCCACTTCGGCATGGGCCTTCTCAAACACGGACGGTTCCTCCACCCGGATTCCGGCCAAGGTGGTGACCGCGAAGAAGCGCCGGTAGTTCAGTTCGGCATCTGCGCGGCGCCAGTCCATCAGCTGGTAGTGCTGCCGGCTGTGCACGTCCTGCGGGGAGTCACCCTCGCTGTACGTGCCGTCGGCCAGCGGGAACCGGTGGTCGTAGTAGCGCAGTTCGCCGTCCTTGACCTCCAGCTTGTCCAGGTCGGCGTCCGAGCCCAGCATGGGCAGCCGCACCTTTCCGCCGCCCAGGTCCCAGTCGACGTCGAACGCTTCGGCGTAAGGCGAGCCGCGGCCCTCCTTGAGCAGCGACCACCACCACGGGTTCTGCGGCGGGGAGGCCACGCCCACGTGGTTGGGCACGATGTCCACCAGCACGCCCATGCCGTGTTCGCGGGCTGCCTTTGAGAGGGCAAGCAGGCCTTCGGGGCCACCGCGGTCAGGGTCCACGGCGGAAGGATCGGTCACGTCGTAGCCGTGGTCCGAGCCCTTCTCCGCGGTGAGGATGGGCGACAGGTACACCCAGTCCACGCCAAGGTCCTTCAGGTAGGGGACCTGTTCGGCGGCGTCGAAGAGGGTGAAACTGCTGCGGATCTGCAAACGGTAGGTGGAGACCGGAGTCCTCATGCTTTGGCTTTCTTGTCGGCGCCCGTTGCCCTTGCCTCGCTCGCCTCGGCTGCCTTGGCCTGGGCCTCCGCCATCTCCTCCTGGGCCTCCTCGTGCTCCACCCTGGACGCCAGGGACGCGGCCGCGGACGTATCCACCTCAGCCTCGGGGCCGGAGTAGGCACGCAGCACCACCATGGACTTCGCGTCCAGGGTCAGCGTGGCGCCGGCCTTGAGAGGTTCGTAGGCGTCGGCCTGGGCGGCGGTGTCGACCAGGACCTCCCAGTACTGCGAGTACTCGTCGGACGGGACGCAGAAGTCCACCGCGTCGTCATGGGCATTAAAAGCCATGAGGAAGCTGTCGTCGGTAATCCGGCGGCCACGGGAGTCCTGTTCCTGGATGCCGTCGCCGTTGTAGAACACGCCGATGGTCCGGCCGAAGCCACTGCCCCAGTCCTCGGGCAACATTTCCGTGCCGTCAGTCTTGAGCCAGACGATGTCAGGCAGCTTCTCGCCTTCGCCACGGCGGACGGGGCGGCCGTCGAAGAAGCGGCTGCGGCGGAACGTGGGGTGGTCGTGCCGGAGCTTGTTGACGAATGCCGTGAACTCGACCAGTGGCTGGTCCATGGCTTCCCAGTGCACCCAGCTCAGCTCGGAATCCTGGCAGTAGGTGTTGTTGTTGCCCTGCTGCGTGCGGCCCAGTTCGTCGCCGTGCAGCAGCATGGGGACGCCCTGCGAGAGCAGCAGCGTGGCAATGAAGTTCCGCTGCTGGCGGGCACGGAGGGTCAGCACCTTCTCGTCGTCGGTGTCTCCCTCCACGCCGCAGTTCCAGGAGCGGTTGTGGGATTCGCCGTCGTTGTTGCCTTCGCCGTTGGCCTCGTTGTGCTTCTCGTTGTAGGAGACGAGGTCCCGCATGGTGAAGCCGTCGTGGGCGGTGACAAAGTTGATCGAGGCCACCGGACGCCGGGCCGAGCTTTCGTAGAGGTCAGCCGAGCCGGTGAGCCGGGACGCGAACTCGCCCAGGGTGGAGGGCTCGCCGCGCCAGAAGTCGCGGACGGTGTCGCGGTACTTGCCGTTCCATTCCGTCCACTGCGGCGGGAAGTTGCCCACCTGGTAGCCGCCGGGGCCAACGTCCCATGGCTCTGCGATGAGCTTGACCTGCGAAACGATGGGGTCCTGCTGGATGAGTTCGAAGAAGGTGGAGAGCTTGTCCACGTCGTAGAACTCGCGGGCCAGGGTGGAGGCGAGGTCGAAGCGGAAACCGTCCACGTGCATTTCCGTGACCCAGTAGCGCAGGGAATCCATCAGCAGCTGCAGGGAGTGGGGGTGCCGCACGTTCAGCGAGTTGCCCGTGCCGGTGTAGTCCATGTAGTGCTTCAGGTCGTTGTCCACCAGCCGGTAGTAGGCCTGGTTGTCGATGCCCTTGAAGGACAGGGTGGGGCCCAGGTGGTTGCCTTCTGCGGTGTGGTTGTAAACGACGTCGAGGATCACTTCGATGCCGGCCCGGTGCAGGTCGCGGACCATGGCTTTGAATTCCTGGACCTGGTGTCCCACGTCGCCCGTGGAGCTGTAGGTGTTCTGGGGGGCGAAGAACCCGATGGTGTTGTAGCCCCAGTAGTTGTTGAGGCCCTTCTCCACCAGGGTGCCGTCGTTAACGAACTGATGCACGGGCATGAGCTCGATGGCCGTGACGCCGAGCTTCTTCATGTGCTCGATGACGGCAGGGTGTGCCACGCCGGCGTAGGTGCCGCGCTGCTCTTCGGGGATTTCCGGGTGCAGCTCGGTGAGGCCCTTGACGTGGGCTTCGTAGATGACGGACTCGTGGTACGGGATCTTCAGCTGGCGGTCGCCGTCCCATTCGAAGAACGGGTTGATGACCACGCCGTGCATGGTGTGCGGCGCAGAGTCTGCATCGTTGCGGGAGTCGGGGTCACCGAATTCGTAGGAGAAAAGCGCCGGGTCCCAGTCAATCTGGCCTTGGATGGCCTTGGCGTAGGGGTCCATCAGGAGCTTGTTGGGGTTGAAGCGGTTTCCATCGGCGGGATCGTAGGGTCCGTGGACGCGGTAGCCGTACTTCTGGCCCGGCTGGATGTGCGGCAGGTAGCAGTGCCACACGTAGCCGTCCACTTCGGTCAGTTCGATCCGGGTTTCGGTTAAGTCGTCGGCCAGGAGGCAGAGTTCAACCCGCTCCGCCCGTTCGCTGAACAAGGCGAAATTAGTGCCGGTGCCGTCAAAGGTAGCCCCCAGCGGGTAGGCATTTCCAGGCCAGACTTCCATCGTGCTCCTCATTTATTGGTCAGCAGCAGACGGCATCGGGACGCCCCTGCTGCTGGTGCGAACTAATGCCTACCGTAGTGGTTGGCTGTGACTATTACGTTTCCAGGCTCCATAGTTACTAAGCATGCTGACTTTACCCCAGATTTCGGGTAGGGCATCCGCAATTCCGCCAGCGGCGATCGGGCCGCCTGACGCTGCCTCCGATGCAGCCTTCCCTGCCCGGCCGTGCAACGCCGCTCCCAGCGCGGCGATGGCAGCCCACCGTCCGTCCCCTTCAATCCCCAGATCCGTGAAGCGGCCGACGTCGGCCCCGGCCTGCGCGAGCAGCGCGCCGATGACCCCGGCCAGGACGTCCCCGCTGCCGGCGGTGGCGAGCCAGGGCGTACCGTCCGCCTGGCTGAAGGTGGTGCCCCAGGGTGCAGCCACGAGGGTGGTGGCGCCTTTGAGCAGGACGGTGGCCCCGGTGCGGACGGCGGCCTGGCGGACCGCAGCGAGCGTACCGGCTTCCACGGCTTCCCTGTCCTCGCCGTGGCCCAGCCGCTGGAACAGCGATGCGAGCTCACCGGCGTGCGGGGTGAGCACCACGTGCGGCGCAAGCATGGCAGGCAGCGCGGGCAGCGCACCTGCATCGGCCACGACGGGAAGGTCCGATGCAATGGCGTCGCGGGCGCGGGTCAGCTGTTCGTGGTCATGGGGGCCCATGCCGGAGCCCACCAGCCAGGCCTGGACGCGGTTCTCTGCGACGGTTCCGGTGCTGCAGACCACCTCGGGACAGGACTGGCGGACCAGGTCGGCCACCGACGGCGGACCAAGGTACCGGACCATGCCCACCCCGGCGGCCAGCGCACCCCGGCAGGCGAGGACTGCAGCCCCCGGGTAGTTCTCTGACCCGGCCACCACGCCCAGCACACCGCGTGAGTACTTCTGGGCGCGCCGGGACGGGTGCGGCAGGAGTCGGGCCATGTCGGCCTCCTCCAGCCGGCGCATGGAGGGCGCCGGAAGGTGCTCTTCGATGCCGATCTCCACGACCAGGACGCGGCCTGCGTAGTCGGCGCCGGGGTCGGCCAACAGGCCGGTCTTCGCTCCCCCGAACGTCACAGTGATATCGGCCGGCAGGACGGGACCGGCAGCTTCGCCGGTGTCCGAGTCGATGCCGCTGGGAAGGTCGCAGGCCACCAGCAGGCCGTCGCGGTGTTCAGCGTCCCGTGCAGCCGTGATGGCGTCGATCAGGTCGGCGGCACTCCCCCGCAGGCCACCCTTCGCGCCGGTTCCCAGGACGGCATCAATGACGGCGTCCGCCCTGGCGGCTTCGGCGGCGAGGGCCGGAAGCTCTGCCTCGGTAAGCCGCTGCACCCGGCCGCCTGCCCGCTCGAATGCCGCCAGACCGCCGGGGTGGGCGGCATCGCCGGTGAGGACCGCCGTCGTCCGCATCCCGCGGGCGGCGAGGAAGGCGCCTGCGTACAGTCCATCCCCGCCGTTGTTGCCCTTGCCCACCAGCACCACCACGCGGGAACCGTTGAGGCGTGAGCCGCGGGACTTCAATTCATTGACGACGGCGGCGGCCAGCCCGTAGGCGGCGCGCTGCATCAGCACGTCCCCCAGGCCGTCGGCCAGGAGGGGTTCTTCGGCTGCGCGGACCTGCGTTCCGGTGTACGCGGTGATCATGCGGCGGCCGCCGGATCAGCCTTCGGCCAGGACCGTGGCGGTGGCGATGCCGCCGTCGTGGCTGATGGACAGGTGCCAGCGCTTGACGCCCTTGGCCTCGGCCACTGCCAGGACAGTCCCTTTCACCTGGACGGTGGGCCCATTCTGGTCCAGTCCGATCCAGCAGTCCTGCCAGTTCATGCCGGCCGGGGCACCGAGGACCTTGGCCACGGCTTCCTTGGCGGCAAACCGGGCAGCCAGGGAACGGGTGTTCAGGTCCCGTTCCGCCGGCACGAACAGCCGGTCCCTCAGGCCCGGCGTGCGCTCCAGCTGGCGGCCGAACCGCTCGATGTCTACTACGTCTACCCCAATGCCAACGATCATGCGGTTCATTCTACGGTGGAGGTCCCTGCCGGCGGCCCTCCCGCGCCCCCGTTTGGGCCGGATACTGTCGTTGTCCGCCGTCAGCGCAAAGGGCTTGTTTTTGGGCCGGCAGTGTTAACGCAGGAAGCCCCGGACCGTGAAGGTCCGGGGCTTCTGCTGTCCGCAAGCGGAGCGGTTATTCGACGGTGACGCTCTTGGCGAGGTTGCGGGGCTGGTCCACGTCGTAGCCCTTGGCTGCGGCGAGTTCCGCGGCGAAGATCTGCAGCGGCACGGTGGTCAGCAGGGGCATGAGCAGGGTGGGGGTCTCCGGGACGTAGAAGACGTACTCGGCGTAGGCCTTGACGGCTTCGTCGCCTTCCTCCGCGATGACCAGGGTGCGGGCGCCGCGGGCGCGGACTTCCTGGATGTTGGAGACCACCTTGGAGTGCAGGGAGTCGCGGCCGCGCGGGGACGGGACCACCACGAACACCGGCTGGCCTTCATCGATCAGGGCGATGGGGCCGTGCTTGAGCTCGCCCGCGGCGAAGCCCTCGGCGTGGATATACGCGATTTCCTTGAGCTTCAGGGCGCCCTCGAGGGCTACGGGGTAGCCGACGTGGCGGCCCAGGAACAGCACCGACTTCTCGTCCGCCATGCTGCGGGCCAGTTTACGCAAGGGCTCGGCGTTGTCCAGGATCTTCTGGATCTTGGCCGGGATCTTGTTCAGGTCCGCCAGCACGTCCTTGATCTGGCCCGAGAAGATGTTTCCGCGCAGCTGGGCCAGGTACAGGCCCAGCAGGTACGCGGCCGTGATCTGCGCCAGGAACGCCTTGGTGGAGGCCACCGCGATCTCGGGGCCTGCGTGGGTGTACAGCACGGCGTCGGACTCACGCGGGATGGTGGAGCCGTTGGTGTTGCAGATGGAGATGGTCTTGGCGCCCTGTTCACGGGCGTACCGGACGGCCATCAGGGTGTCCATGGTTTCGCCGGACTGGCTGATGGAGACCACCAGGGTCTTCTCGTCCAGGATCGGGTCGCGGTAGCGGAACTCGTGCGCCAGCTCCACCTCGGTGGGAATCCGGCACCAGTTCTCGATGGCGTATTTGGCCACCATGCCCGCGTACGCGGCGGTGCCGCAGGCCAGCACGATGATCTTGTTGACCTGCTTCAGCAGCTCGGGATCGATTCGGAGCTCGTCCAGGGTCAGCTTGCCCTTGATGTCAGAACGCCCCAGCAGGGTCTGGGCCACGGCGTCGGGCTGGTCGTGGATTTCCTTCTCCATGAACGAGGAGAAGCCGCCCTTTTCCGCCGAGGCCGGGTCCCAGTCCACGTGGTATTCCTTGCCCTGGGCCGGGTTGCCGTAGAAATCGGTGATCTCCACCGAGTCCGCAGTGATCGTCACGATCTGGTCCTGGCCCAGCTCCACGGCACGGCGCGTGTAGTCGATGAACCCGGAAACGTCCGAGCCCAGGAAGTTCTCGCCGTCGCCCAGGCCCACCACCAGCGGGGAGTTACGGCGGGCAGCAACGACGACGTCGGGCTGGTCCGCGTGCACGGCCAGCAACGTGAAGGCGCCCTCAAGGCGCTGGCAGGCCAGTTCCATGGCGCGGGTCAGGCCGCCGTTCGCCGGGTCACCGCCCAACTTGTTCCGCAGGATGTCAGCCAGCAGCGCGGCAGCGACCTCAGTGTCCGTCTCGGACAGGAAGGTCACACCCTTTTCGAGCAGCTCGAGCTTGAGCTCGGCGAAGTTTTCGATAATGCCGTTGTGGATGACGGCGAGCTTGCCGCCGTCAGCCAGGTGCGGGTGCGCGTTGCGGTCCGTCGGGCCGCCGTGCGTGGCCCAGCGGGTGTGGCCGATGCCGGTCACTGCCTCAGGCAACGGACGCGCCTCCAGCTCACCGATCAGGTTGCTCAGCTTCCCGGACTTCTTCCGCGACTCGATGGTCCCCTGGGACACCACCGCCACACCGGCAGAGTCATAACCGCGGTACTCCAGGCGGCGCAGCCCCTCAAGGACAACGTCCAGCGCACTGTGACCGTTAATTGCACCGTCAGTCGAACGGCCTACGTATCCCACGATTCCACACATAGCCACAAGACTATCGGCAGCGTGCCTGTTGCTCTAAACCGGCTGGCCCATGTGTGGGGCTTGCGGCTGGTCTTCCGTGACGGGTGCCGCCGCGCTGAGCAGGGGCGTCATTTCGCGATGGGCCGGGAGCGGGGCAGAATCTTTAGCGTGACTTCGCAACGCAATGAAGCGAACGGGGAGGGTGCCTCGCCGTTCGTGGAGCTGGACCGGCATACCTGGTCCCGGCTCGCAGCCCAGATGGAACAGCCCCTTAATGAAGAGGACGTGCTGCGCCTTCGCGGGCTCGGCGACCCCCTGGACATTAAGGAAGTCCGGGACGTCTACCTGCCGCTTTCCCGGCTCCTGCACCTGTACGTGGAGGCGGCCGGCCAGCTGCACGCCGCCACCACCACGTTCCTGGGCGAGCAGACCCAGCGCACCCCTTTCGTGATTGGCGTGGCCGGTTCCGTTGCGGTGGGCAAGTCCACCATCGCCCGCGTGCTGCGGGAAATGCTGCGCCGCTGGCCCGGCACCCCCAACGTGGAACTCATCACCACCGACGGCTTCCTCTACCCCCTGGCAGAGCTTAAGCGCCGGCAGCTGCTGGACCGGAAGGGTTTCCCGGAGTCCTACGACCGGCGGGCGCTGCTGCGGTTCGTGAGCGAGATCAAGAGCGGCGCAGAGGAAGTCCGCGCCCCCTGGTACTCCCACGTCACCTACGACATTGTGCCGGGCAAGGAAGTGGTGGTCCGCCGCCCGGACGTGCTGATCGTGGAGGGCCTGAACGTGCTGGCCCCGGCCCGCCCGCGCCATGATGGCCGCCAGGGCCTGGCGCTGAGCGACTTCTTCGACTTCTCCATCTACGTGGATGCCAAGACCTCATACATTGAAGAGTGGTATGTGGACCGGTTCCGGAAACTGCGGAGCACCGCGTTCGCGCAGCCGGAGTCCTACTTCCACCGCTACGCCACCCTGTCCGACGAAGAGGCGGAGAGCACCGCACGGGACATCTGGAAGCGGATCAACGAGCCCAACCTGGAGGAGAATGTGCTCCCCACCAGGGGCCGGGCGCAGCTGGTGCTGACCAAAGAGGCGGACCACTCCATCCGCCGCATGCTCCTCCGGAAGGTTTAGCACACGTGTGCCACGAATGCGGGTCACCCAGCCGACGCAGCTTCACGCGCTTCCTCGCAGCCGGTGCCGGGCTGACGGTCCTGGCTGCCTGCACACCGGAGGCACCCAAGGCGGCGGCGCCGTCGTCGTCCGCTGCTCCTTCCCCGTCCCCCTCCCCCTCAGCCGTTTCGGCTTCAGCGGGCCCGACGGCGGAAACCGCCACGGTAAGCCAGTCACCGGAGTCGCCGTCCCCCACGCCCTCGCCGTCCGCCACCCTGGCGCGGCAGTTTTCGCTTGACGACCCCAAGAGCCAGTGGGTCATCGTGAACAAGCACCGGCCGTTGAAGCCTGCGGACTATGTGCCGGCTGACCTGGTGCGTCCCGCCGTCGCCATTTCCGCCGCAGGTGAGGCGGCGTTGCTGAACAGCACCACCGCGGCAGCCGCGGAAGCGATGTTCGCAGCGGCCGCACGGGACGGCGTGGCAATCGTGCTGGCGAGCGGCTACCGCTCCTACAGCACGCAGGTGACCACCTACAACGGCTACGTTGCCGCACGCGGACAGGCCGACGCCGACACCGCCAGCGCCCGCCCGGGCCATTCGGAGCACCAGACGGGGTGGGCGTTCGACATCGGCGACGGCGGAGGCGCATGCAGCTTCCAGCCGTGCTTCGCGGACCAGCCGGCGGCCACCTGGGCGAAGGCAAACGGGCACCGCTTCGGGTTCGTGGTGCGCTACCCGTGGATGCTGCACCCCATTACGGGGTACTACTACGAGCCATGGCACCTGCGGTACGTGGGCGTGGAGGCGGCCACGGACATGCTGAACCGCGGCATCGGCACGCTGGAGGAATACTTCGGCCTGGAGGCGGCACCCGCGTACCTGTAACACCCGTGCGCTAGGTTGGTTTCCATGCTGACTGGATTCAAGAACTTCATCATGAAGGGCAACGTGGTTGACCTTGCCGTCGCCGTTGTCATGGGTACCGCGTTCGGATCGGTGGTGACGGCGCTGGTGAACAAAGTGCTGATGCCCTTCATCTCCGGCCTGGTGGGCGCGCCAAACTTTGACAGCTTTGCGCGGGTGGAGCTGCGCGGCAACGCCATCGAGTTCGGCGTGCTGCTGACGGCTGTGGTCAACTTCCTGCTGATCGCCGCGGCCATCTATTTTGTGGTGGTGATGCCGATGAACCTGATGATCGAGCGCCGCAACCGCCGGCTGGGGATTGATAAGAGCGTGAAGAAGGACGCTGCGGAGGACCCGCAGGTAGCGCTGCTGACCGAAATCCGGGACGCGCTGAAGGACCGCGTCTAAGCCTGCTCAACTGCAAGTGGCCCGCCTCCTGCTGGGAGGCGGGCCACTTTTGTTGCTGCTAGTTCGAGGCCAGTTCCAGCGCGAGCTCGGTCCGGACCACCTGGGCGAGGTGTTCGGCGATGGACTGGGCCGTCTCTTCGTCCGCGGCTTCCACCATCACCCGGACCACGGGCTCGGTGCCGGAGGGGCGGAGCAGGACGCGCCCGGTCTCGCCCAATGCCGCTTCGGCAGCTGCCACGGCCTGGGCCAGGACGTCGTTGCTGCCCACTTTGCTGCGGTCCACGCCCTTGACGTTGATCAGCACCTGCGGAAGCTTGGTCATCACCGTGGCGAGTTCCTTGAGCGGTTTACCGGTCAAGGCCACCTGCGCGGCGAGCTGCAGGCCGGTGAGCAGGCCGTCGCCGGTGGTCGCGTGGTCGGAGAAGATGACGTGGCCGGACTGCTCGCCGCCCAGGTTGTAGCCGCCGTCGCGCATGCCTTCCAGGACGTAGCGGTCACCAACGGCGGTTTCCACGATGGTGATGCCGGCTTCCCGGAGAGCAATCTTGAGCCCGAGGTTGCTCATCACAGTGGCCACAAGGACGTCATCCCTGAGTTTGCCGGCCTTCTGGAGCGCGACGGCGAGGATGGCCATGATCTGGTCGCCATCCACCTCGTTGCCCTCGTCGTCCACGGCCAGGCAGCGGTCGGCGTCGCCGTCGTGGGCGATGCCGAGGTCGGCACCGTACTTGACGACGGCTTCCTTGAGCGGGCCGAGGTGGGTGGAGCCGACGCCGTCGTTGATGTTGAGGCCGTCAGGATCCGCGCCGATCACGATGACGTCCGCGCCGGCGTCCTTGAAAAGCTGGGGCGAGCAGCCGCTGGCTGCGCCGTTGGCGCAGTCCAGCACCACGGTGAGCCCGTCCAGGCGGTGCGGGAGGGTGCGGAGCAGGTGGACGATGTAACGGTCCTCTGCATCCGAAAAGCGCTGGATGCGGCCGACGTCCGCGCCGGTGGGGCGGACGGCCTCCTTGCTCATCTGGGCTTCGATGGCGTCCTCCACTTCGTCGGGGAGCTTCTGGCCGCCGCGGGCGAAGAACTTGATGCCGTTGTCCGGCGCCGGGTTGTGCGAGGCGGAGATCATGACACCGAAGTCCGCTTCCAGATCCGCCACCAGGTATGCGGCGGCAGGCGTGGGCAGGACGCCGGCATCGTAGACGTCGATGCCCGAGCTGGAGAGGCCGGCTTCCACGGCGGCGGCGATGAATTCACCGCTGGCACGCGGGTCCCGGGCCAGCACGGCGCGGGGCCTTGCGCCGTTTGCACTGCGGTCATGACCAAGCACGACGGCGGCCGCCTGGGCCAGCTGCAGGGCCAGTTCTGCTGTCAGCAGGCCGTTGGCCAAGCCCCGGACACCATCAGTTCCAAATAATCTAGACACCGGTCAAGTGTAGAGGATGGGTGCGGGAGGGCCTGCGTAGGCGTCGCCTCCGGGCTGGCTCTACCTGTCGGATACCTGTCTCCCGACGGGGCCGGATACTGGGACTACTTGATTTCATACGCGGCTACCTGTCTTTGCCCAAAACCCTCGCCACGGTTATTTGGCGCCCCCTACGATCCATGCATGACACCTAGCTATGGGGGCTTGGCGCTTGAAATTGTAGTACCGGTCTACAACGAAGAAGCGGTGCTGGAACGCAGCATCACAAGGCTCGCCGAATATCTGACCAATGAAATGCCGTCGACGTGGAAAATCACCATCGCCGATAATGCAAGCACCGACCGGACACCGGTGATTGCCGCCCGCCTTAGCGGGTACATTCCAAACGTCGAGTATCGGCGCCTCGAGGTCAAAGGACGCGGGTACGCGCTAAGGGATGCCTGGTCTGCCTCCGATGCCAAAGTCCTCGCCTACCTGGACGTTGACCTCTCAACGGATCTGGCAGCACTTCCACCTTTGGTGGCGCCCCTCCTGTCCGGGCATTCCGATATTTCCATCGGCACGCGTTTGGGTCAAAGTTCCCGGGTGAGCCGAGGGCCCAAACGGGAATTCATTTCCAGGTCCTACAATTTCCTGCTGCGGCGCACAATGCAGGTGCGGTTTTCGGACGCCCAGTGCGGGTTCAAAGCCATTCGGGCTGATGTGGCAAAACGGCTGCTTCCCCATGTTCAGGACAATTGCTGGTTCTTTGACACCGAGCTTCTGATAATTGCTGAGCGTTCCGGGCTTCGCATTCACGAGATTCCCGTCGACTGGGTCGATGATCCGGACAGCCGTGTGGATATCAAGCAGACAGCCGTGGATGACCTGAAGGGAATGGTCCGGGTTGCCGGATCGCTGGTGAAGGGCGTTATACCCGTTCAGGCAATTTACGCGGAGCTGGGACGCCGGCCGCTCGCGCCCCTAAGCCGGCCAAGTTTTTTTGGCCAGGTCCTCCGGTTTGGCCTTGTCGGGGTTGCTTCCACCTTGGCCTTCGCGCTGCTCTACCTCATGATGCAGGGGCCCTTCGGGTCCCAGGAAGCCAACTTCCTGGCGCTGCTGCTGACCGCGGTAGGAAACACGGCAGCCAACAGGCGGTTCACGTTTGGCATCAGCGGGCCGGAGAAGCTGTTCACGCATCAGTTCCAGGGCTTCGTAGTGTTTCTCCTGGCGTGGACCCTCACGTCGTCGTCGTTGGTGGTACTCCACTCGCTGCACGCCGATGCTGCGCCCAACGTGGAGCTTCTGGTCTTGACCGCGGCGAACGTCCTCGCCACATTGATGAGGTTTGTCCTGCTGCGGCTCTGGGTCTTCCGCACGCAACCCGGCAGCAGTCATGCACGCCGGGCCCTGGTCCCTGGTAGGAATCCCGTCAGATGAGGACCAACGTGGCACAGAGCAGAGCCGCAATTTTATCCTCCCCATCGCGCGCCCTCATGGCGAGGGAACGCGTCATCTCGATCCTGACCTCGGGCCATACTCCATGGGAACGGCCCGCCCTTTTGTCGCTGCTGCTGCTGACGGCGCTTTTATATTGCTGGGGCCTGGATATAAACGGGTGGGCAAACGCCTACTACTCAGCGGCGGTGATGTCCGGGGCACAGGATTGGACGGCTTTCTTTTACGGCTCTTCGGACCCTCTGAACGCCATCACTGTCGATAAGCCCCCTTTGAGTCTCTGGGTGATGGCACTCTCGGTACGACTCTTTGGCTTGAGCAGTTGGAGTATTCTTTTGCCCCAGGCGGTCATGGGAGTACTTGCGGTCTTTCTGTTGTATGTCTTGGTATCCAGACGCTTTGGACCTTTCACCGGACTGCTTGCAGCCGTCTTTATGGCAATAACCCCGGTGAGCACCGTAATGTTCCGCTACAACAACCCGGACGCGCTACTCATCCTTATCATGGTTGCCACTTGCTTTTATGCCCTTCGAGCAATTGACAAACAACGCCCTCTTGACCTGATCGTAGCTGGCGCCCTGGTGGGCGCGGGGTTCCTGACTAAACAGCTCCAAATCGGCCTCGTAATCCCTGGCTTGGTACTTGCGTACTTGGTGTTCGGCCGTGCCAGTTGGTTCAAGCGGATGGCACATGTTGGATTGGCGGGGATGGCGGCGGCCGCAGTTGCCGGCGCTTGGCTTCTCATAGTCCAACTCTCAGACGTAACAGCCAGGCCATTCATTGGAGGCTCAAGGGAAAACAGCACTGTTGAATTGGCTCTGGGCTACAACGGTTTTCAGCGACTCACCGGAGAAGATGCTAGCCGAACATTGTCTTCAGGGGGCCGCGTCAACGAACTTGCCAAGGGATACCAAAGATTTCTGGAGCCGCAATACTCAGGACAGTTCGGGTGGTTCCTTCCACTTGCCTTCGTAGGTCTCGGTCTAGCCATGGTTTGGCTTATTAAAAGGAAAGGAAACTCGAGTCGTGGTGCTCTTCTTCTCTTCAGCGGATCGTGGTTCCTAACTTCGACCGGAGTTCTGGCGTATATGTCGGGAATTGTTCACCCGTACTACGCCCTTACTGCTGTTCCACCGAGTAGCGTTCTCGCTGCGGTCTCCCTTCGCCACCTACTAAGCAATGGAGGATGGCGGAATCGCGCGCTTCTTGTCGCAGGACTCGTTGGCACTGCCGTTCTCGCATTCGTATCGGCGACCCGCTCCGCAGCCGACTTTCCAGACCTGCCCCAGCTATTTCTCCTGCTGTGGCCTCTGACAATAGCGGCGCAAATTGTTCCTAACTCCTCGCCTGCACTTAGGAAGGTCCGGCATATCCTCATGATCTCAACACTGATTGCCGGTCCCCTTATCTGGTCAATAAATACCGCTTTAAGTCCACATGTAGGGGCGGGTGTTATCGCAGGCCCGAGCATCAACGGAATACGGTCCGATGATCCGACACGCTCTGGACTGGGGGCTGGCGTGTCCCAGAGTCTTGCGGCAGTTGCGCTTGGGGATATACCCGAGCCCAAAGTTCTTGACCGCTTAACTTCTACTAAGCTGCCATCAAGGACATGGGCCACGGCAATCGTAGGATCGGCATCAGCAGCCAACTACCAGCTTGCCACGGGTCGTCCAGTGTTACCCATTGGTGGCTTTGATGGAACGGATCCCAGCCCGACTCTAGAACAGTTCAGGAACCTCGTTGAGGAAAAGAAAATCGCCTCAGTGGTTGTTCAAAACTTGCCGCCTCTGACTTCGGAAGGCCGGGGAGAATCTGCCCGCATCCTCGACTGGGTCAAATCAAACTTCAAGAAAGAGCAGATAGGCAACGCTGAGTACTACGACTTAGTACAACTATCCCAACCTTAAAAAATTGCCCGCCCCGCCGTAGGGCGAGACGGGCAACTATGTAAGCGGATCTAGCGCTTGGAGTACTGCTGGGCCTTACGGGCCTTCTTGAGACCGGCCTTCTTACGCTCGATGACACGTGCGTCGCGGGACAGGTAACCGGCCTTCTTCAGGGTGGGGCGGTTGTTTTCGACGTCGATCTCGTTCAGCGAACGGGCGATGCCGAGGCGCAGTGCGCCGGCCTGGCCGGAGATGCCGCCACCGTGGATGCGGGCGATGACGTCGTAGGCGCCTTCGAGATCGAGGATCTTGAAGGGCTCGTTGACGTCCTGCTGGTGCAGCTTGTTCGGGAAGTAGTTCGCCAGCTCGCGGCCATTGATGGTCCACTTGCCGGTGCCGGGCACAACGCGGACGCGTGCAACAGCTTCCTTGCGGCGGCCAACAGCAGCGCCGGCAACGGTCAGTGCCGGGCGCTCCTTCTTGGGAGCAGCTTCAGCAGCGGAGCTCTCAGAGGTGTAGCTGGTCAGGTTTTCCTCGGCCTCGGGGGCCTCGGTGGTCAGTTCTTCGTTCTGAGCCACGATTCTCCTTGTATTAAGTAAGTTGTTTGGTGGCCAGGACTACTGGGCGACCTGGGTGATTTCGAAAGTCTTGGGCTGCTGGGCGGCGTGCGGGTGCTCGGCACCGCGGTAAACCTTCAGCTTGCCGAGCTGCTGGGCAGCCAGGGAGTTTTTGGGGAGCATGCCCTTGATGGCCTTCTCAACGGCGCGGACCGGGTTGGTTTCCAGCAGTTCCGCGTAGTTGACGGAGGTCAGGCCGCCCGGGTAGCCGGAGTGGCGGTAAGCACGCTTCTGCTCCAGCTTGGCGCCGGTCAGGGCTACCTTCTCAGCGTTGATGATGATGACAAAGTCGCCCATGTCCATGTGGGATGCGAAAGTGGCCTTGTGCTTGCCGCGCAGCAGGATTGCGGTCTGGCTTGCAAGACGACCAAGGACAACGTCGGTGGCGTCAATGACGTGCCACTGGCGGTTGATATCGCCGGGCTTCGGGGTGTACGTACGCACGGTGTTTGCCTCGTTCTTGTTCTGGCGTTCTTGTTTAGGTGTCGCTAGCTCGCGCACCTACTGTCTGCGCGCTACCGGAACAGAGGTGAGGGCTCTATGTAACCAGTCATCCTGAAGTTCCGAATGTGCACGTTGAGTAGTTATCCTGCAACCGGATTCTCAAGCGGGCACGCACCATCGGAACAGGACACGCACAACGACTACCAAGATTAGCGCGTCTGGGGCTTCAGGGTCAAAATGGGGTAGCCAGCGGCCACTGTGGCCGTGCCAGCTCAACCTATGTAGGGAGATGCAGTGTTGTCAGCGGGGAACGGAGACTCCAGCAACATGCTCCTGGTCCTTGCGGCCGGCCTTGCAGGCGGCCTCCTCTCTCCCATCGCCGAAGCATTGATTGCACAGCTCCTTCCGCGACTCGGCCGGGCCCCTTCGCCACGCGTCCGGACTGCGACGGCCGCCCTCACCAGCGCCGCATGCGTCGCTTTCACATTGCATTTTGGAATTACCTACAGCCTTCCGGCCTTCATATTCCTTGCGTTAGTCGGCGTGCAGCTTGCCCGGATCGATGTGGGGCTCCACTTGCTGCCCAATCCCCTTGTATTGATACTGCTCGCCGGCGGTTTTTTATTACTATTCCTACCGGCAGTAGTTAGTAAGCAGCCTGACCATTTGCTTCGAGCTGCCCTCGGAGCCGTCATCTTGTTTGCCGCGTACCTTGTTTTGGGACTTATCTCTCCCGGCGGCATTGGCCTGGGTGATGTGAAGCTAGCCGCACCGGTCGGCCTTTACTTGGGGTACCTGGGTTGGACCCAACTGCTCTACGGGGGCCTACTGGGCTTCGTTCTCAACGGTGCTGTCACAGTGCTGGTACTGCGCAGAAAAGGCCGGGAACAAGCCACAGAAGTGCCGCATGGCCCCTCCATGCTGGGGGCTTTGGCCGCGATTGCACTCTTCTCCGGTTGAGGACCTTCACCTCAATCCACCCGGCCCTCCAGCGTCGACTTCCAAGTAGCCGGCAGGGCATCCGCTCACCTTTCTAAGTACTCCCCCTATCTTTCGAGTACGTACTTTTGCCTCGTCCGCTAAAAGTCGAGTACTACTACGCATTGTTGCTATATACGTGCAGTGACAATCTCTTCTTAGCGAAGTCCAGCCGCTAAGGATTTACGGGGGCAGCTGGAAATTCGTTGGAATAAAAATATCCATTCATTTCACCGAATTAAGGACACTAAAATGACTTCTCTTATGGTCTCGATGATGGCTTTCGTCGCCGGCGTCAAGGATCGCTTCACTCGTGATGAAAAGGGTGCGACGGCCGTGGAGTACGGCCTCTTGGTGGCACTCATTGCTGCAGTGATCGTAGTTATCGTTGCGACGCTCGGGACTCAGATCAACGCCGCCTTTACCAAGATCTCCAACGAGCTGCCCTAGTTACTGCTCCGTACCTGGAAGGGGGGAAAATGTCTGTTTTCATGACGCAAGTCTTGGCTTCCATCATCGGGGTCAAGAATCGATTGAGCTCCGAAAAGGGTGCAACTGCCGTCGAGTACGGCTTGCTGGTAGCTCTTATCGCCGCAGTGATCATAGTCATTGTGGCGACCCTTGGCACACAGATCAATACGGCCTTCACAACGGTCAGCAACGAACTGCCGTAGGCCTGAGGGGCGGATCCGGAGGTCAACTCAAGGCCACCTGATCCGCCCCCTTTATCTTCACCACCTATGCCGCAAGCTCAGGCACAAGTCGGCGAAGACTCTAACACGATCAAGCATTCCGGGGCTTTCCCGGCTTCACAGAATTTGGTCATCCCATGTCGAAGACTCGTGCTAGCAGGCGAAGCGGTCGCCGCCATCGTGGCGACGCGGGTGCCGTGGCAGTCGAATTTGCGCTGATTTTGCCAATCTTCCTAGCCCTCGTCCTGGGGATCGCTGAGATGGGGCGGGCGTTCAACATCCAGGTGTCCCTTAGTGAAGCGGCACGCCAAGCATCACGCTATGCCGCCGTCCATTGCTCTGACGCCGGCTACTCACCTTCCAGCGCGCAGGCAGCAGGTGTAGCGGCCGCTCCTTCTGTGTCTCTGACGAACGCGAACATTACCATCTCGTACACAGGGACAGGTTCATGCGCTGACGGCAATGACGTCTCGGTCAGCGTCAGCTACACAACTCCGTGGATGACGGGCTTTCCCAACCTGATTCCTGGGATGCCGGCCAGCCTCAACATTCAAGGCAAAGGTGTCATGAGATGCGGCGCATGAAGAAAATCAAATCCGAGCGCGGCGTCGTTGCCCCTCTGACAGCCCTCATTATGGTGTTCCTACTGGGTATGGCAGCCTTCGCCGTCGACGTTGCCACCATGTATTCAGAGCACGCGCAACTTCAAAACGGTGCCGACGCTTCGGCACTCGCCATCGCCGGGGAGTGCGCCAAGTCTGCTACGCCCTGCGCTGCCGATCAATCCTCTGCAGCTGCCGGGTACGCCAACGGCAACGCACTGGATGCGCACAGCAACGTTCTCAGCGCTGTAGCTGACGCCACGGCCGGAACCATCGACGTTACTCTCCAGTCGCAGGACCCGGATGGAAGCAACCACTTCTCTCTTCAGTTCGCCAGGGTTATAGGGATCCCGACAGCAGACATCCGGGCTTCGGCGTCTGCCAAGTGGGGTTATCCCAGCAGCGGCAAGGGATTTCCTCTGGCCTTCTCGCAAAGCTGCTGGAACCTGGGGCCGGCAACACCTGTGGGTGGGGATGCACAGAAGATCACCTGGAAGCCCGGGACTCCCTCCTGCACAAACGCGTCCGGCCTTACTGTTCCGGGCGGCTGGGGATGGCTGGACGACGCATCAACGGATCCCTGCACTGCAGTCACCTCCATTGGAAACTTCACCTCGAGCAACCCCGGCAACAACCCGCCCACAACTTGCCAAACCATCCTCCAAGGCTGGAAAGACACGCTCCTGGCAGGCGGGACCGTAAAGGTCACCTTCCCCATTTTTGACACAGCCTCGGGCACCGGAAACACAGGCGTATTTCACATCGTGGGGTATGCAACCTTCAGCATCTGGGGCTGGCATTTCGGAAATGCTGCCGGGCCATACGAGTTCCGTGACACTGCCACGGATCCCGGCATGAACGCCAACCTGGCTTGTTCCGGTGGAAACGACCGCTGCATCATCGGCCAATTCGTCGAATACTCAACCTCCATTGGAGGCAGCGGCGGCTCGGACTTCGGGACAGACAGTGTCTCACTCATCAAATAGGAACCAAGTTAGGGGAATACATTGAAAACTCGCCTTCTGGGAGGCATCGTTGCGCTCGTGCTCGCCGTAGTCGGCACACTGCTTCTCATTTCATACGTTCAAGGATCTGAAGCCAGGGCCCAGGCGGACCTGCAACCCATCGACGTTCTGGTGGTGGAAAAGCAGATCCCGCAAGGATCGACGCTGGACCAGATCAAGTCGGCGGTCAAGCTCACTTCCCTCCCGTCAGCTTCAGTACCCAACGGCGCCCTGAAGAGCCTCGACGGCCTCGACGGGAAAGTGGCGTCCGCCGATCTGGTACCGGGAGAACCCCTCCTGGGAGTCCGCCTCGTTGACCCGACGTCTCTGGCAGCCCCGGGATCCGTTCCCGTTCCTGCCGGCATGCAGGAGATCTCCGTCCAACTCGACGCGCAGCGGGTTGTTGGCGGACGTATCGCGGCCGGCGACACCGTGGGCGTCGTAGCCCTGTTCGCTGGAGACGGCCCCGACGGCGCGACCGCGCAGCAGATCTTCCACAAGGTACTGGTCACCAGCGTCCAGCGGGCGGTCACCCAAAGCTCGGCGAGCAACCAGGCATCCAGCGAACAGGCAAACACGCAGCTGCCCACGGGCCAGTTGCTGGTGACGTTTGCCCGCAGCGACGCTGACGCACAAAAGATCGCCTTTGCCGCAGAGTTCGGAAAGCTCTGGCTCACGAAGGAACCGGCATCAGCTACGGAAAGCGCTCCGGCCGTCATCAAGAAAGTGGAGCTGGTCAAATGAGCAGATTCGTGTTGATCACCCCGGACAACAACTTCACCCAGCGGACCAAGCAAGCCACGAACAGCCTCCACGGAGCTGTGCAAACGTTGCAGGCTGATTACCTGCCGCCGAGCCCGGACGACATCCTTCGCGCCATCAACGGGGACCCAGCGGAAGTGATCCTCCTGGGTCCCGGGCTTCCAACCGAAGATGCTATCCGGCTTGCGAGCCTGTTCGATCTCCAGTTCCCGGAGATCAGTGTAGTCCTGGTCACTGAGGGAGGATCCGACGTCGCATTGCCGGCCATGCGGGCCGGTATCCGTGACCTCCTTAGCCCGGAGGCGTCAGTTGACGACATCCGGGCGATGCTGGAACGGGCCAGCCTGGCATCGGCGGGACGACGGAGGGGACTGGGTGCGTCTGTAGCGGAAGCACCCACCGGAACCCGCATCATTGCCGTGATGTCGCCCAAGGGCGGAGTGGGCAAAACAACGGTGACAACGAACCTGGCAGTAGGGCTGGGGAAAGTTTCACAAAGCAACGTCGTAGTGGTGGATCTTGACCTTCAGTTCGGTGACGTTGCTTCCGGGCTGATGCTGGAACCGGAGCGTACTTTGATTGATGCGGTCACCGGAGCGGCCGTACAGGACAGCATGGTCCTGAAGTCCTACCTGACCCTGCACCAATCCGGTGTCTACGCCCTGTGCGCCCCGCTTAATCCTGCCCAAGCCGATCAAATCAGCGGCGATCAGGTGGGCCACCTTATTGCGCAACTCGCTTCCGAGTTCCAGTACGTCGTGGTCGACACCGCGCCCGGTTTGGGTGAACACGTTCTTGCAACTTTGGATCGTGCCACTGATGCCGTGTGGGTTTGTGGCATGGACATTCCCAGCATCAGGGGCTTGCGGACAGGCTTCCGGATCCTCGAGGAGTTGAATCTCCTGCCCGAGAACCGGCACGTTGTGCTGAACTTCGCGGATCGCAGGAGTGGGCTCACGGTGCAGGATGTGGAAGCGACGATTGGCTGCCCGGTGGACATCGTCCTCCCACGTTCCCGGGCCGTTCCATTTTCCACCAACAAGGGCGTGCCGCTCCTCCAGGACGGCAGCCGGGACAGCGCTGCGCGGGGCTTGAGCCAGCTGGTGGAGCGTCTCAAGCCTGATTGGAAGGAAAAACAGCACAAGAAGCTGCACAGAAGGGCGGTAGTGCAATGAGTCTGGCAAGAAGGTTGGAAGCAGCCCGCGGAAACGACGAGGTCAAGAACGGCCCCGACACGGCAGTGCCGGCAGCCCCATGGAGCCCCAACAGTACCGCCGCTGCCGATCCGCTCGTTTCCCCGGCGTACACGGCTGAACCCAACGAAGCCCTCACTGCCGTCAAGGAACGGGCCGGTGTGGCGTTGTATGAGCGCATGGGCAGCCGGATCACGGATTCTTCCATCGAGGACGCGGAGCTGCAGCAGTACGTCAAGGATGAACTCAAAAAGATCATCGAAGAAGAAGACATCCCGCTGACGCTCACCGAGCGGAACCGGCTTGTCCAGGAGATTATCGACGACGTCCTGGGCCTGGGCCCGCTTGAGAAGTTCCTCAAGGACGGGGACATCACGGAAATCATGGTGAACGGTCCGGACAAGATCTACGTTGAACGCCAGGGCAAGCTCGGCGTCACCGGTGCCCGGTTCAATGACGAGGACCACCTTCGCAGAGTGATCGAGCGGATCGTGACGAAGGTGGGACGGCGCATTGACGAGTCGTCACCGCTGGTGGATGCACGCCTTAGCGACGGATCCCGCGTTAACGCGATCATTCCGCCCCTGGCCGTCAGCGGTTCATCCCTGACAATCCGCAAGTTCGGCCAGGTTCCGCTGACAGTCAATAACCTCATTTCCCTGGGGTCGATGTCTCCTGAAATCGCCGAGCTTCTTCACGCATGTGTCCAGGCCCGCCTCAACATCATCGTGTCCGGGGGAACCGGTACCGGCAAGACGACGTTACTCAACGTCCTGTCGTCCTTCCTGCCCTCGGACGAGCGGATCGTCACCATTGAAGACGCTGTGGAACTCCAACTCCAGCAGGAACACGTAGTACGGCTTGAGAGCCGCCCTCGCAATATCGAGGGCAAAGGTGAGATCACCATCCGCGATCTGGTTCGCAACTCCCTGCGTATGCGGCCCGATCGGATTGTCATTGGTGAAGTCCGTGGAGGGGAATCGCTGGACATGCTGCAGGCGATGAACACCGGCCACGACGGCTCAATCTCCACCGTTCACGCCAACTCACCACGTGATGCCATCTCCAGGCTGGAGACCCTGGTCCTGATGGCCGGCATGGATCTGCCGCTGCGCGCCATCCGTGAACAGATTGCCTCTGCCGTAAACCTCATTGTCCATATTTCCAGGCTGCGGGACGGGTCCCGGCGAATCACGCACGTGACCGAAGTACAAGGAATGGAAGGCGACATAGTCACCCTCCAGGACGCCTTCGTATTTGATTACAGTGCGGGCCTGGATGCCAGCGGGAAATTCCTGGGGCGGCCAGTGCCCACGGGTGTACGTCCACGGTTCGTGGACCATTTCGCCGAACTCGGTATTTCGCTGTCGCCCGCAGTGTTCGGCAGCTCGCCCGTGGGCGGTGGCTTCCGGTGACCACCACCAGCCCGGTATTCCTGGCGCTCGGAGTGGCACTCTGCCTGGGCGCCGGCACGGTCCTCTTCTTCGTCACGTTCAAGAGCAGCCGCGGTGCGATTGCCATTTCCCGTCGGAGGCCAGGGGTAGCCAACGGCCCAACCCTCCTTACGCGCGTCACGGATTCGGCCACGTCCTACCTGGAAAGGAACGTCAGCAAAAACGCCAGGTTCGGCAGCCGCGCCTCGTTGGAACAGGCCGGCCTGAAGATGCGCCAAGCAGATTTCCTGTTGTTGGTTGCGTCCATAGCCGTCACCGCCGGCTTTGTCGGCTTCATTCTCGGGGGAATTGCCGCGGCGTTGCTTTTCGTCCTGGCGACTCCCGTGCTGGCCATGCTGGTCCTGAGTGTCCTTTCTTCCCGCCGCCGTTCAAAGTTCGAAGCGCAGCTGGGTGACACCCTGCAAATGCTCTCCGGCGGACTTCGCGCCGGGCACAGCCTGCTCCGGGCCGTAGACGCAGTTTCTAAGGAAGCGGAGGTACCCACGTCCGAGGAGTTTGCAAGGCTGGTCAACGAAAACAGACTTGGGCGGGACCTCAAGGACTCCATGCTTGATGCTGCCCAGCGGCTGCGTAGCGAAGACTTCGAGTGGGTTGGCCAGGCGATCGAGATTCATCGCGAGGTGGGTGGGGACCTTGCGGAAGTCCTCGACCAGGTGGGTGAAACCATCCGCGAGCGCAGCCAGATCAAAGGCCAAGTCAAGGCGCTGAGCGCTGAGGGCAGGCTCTCCGCCTACATCCTGGTGGCTCTCCCGATTGGAATGTTCCTGTACATGTCAGTCGCCAACACCTCATACATCGCGACCCTTTACACCACCGTAATCGGGTGGGTCCTGCTGGGAGTGGGAGTTGTTCTCCTGGTTGCAGGTTCGTTTTGGCTCAGCCGCGTCGTGAAGATCAAGTTCTAGGAGGAAGACATGACAGCAATGGCTTGGCTGATAGTTGGCCTGATCGTGTTTCCCACTTCATTCCTGGTTTGGTCCTTCCTGGCCGTAGACAGGAGGGGGTTCGCAGCAGTTCGCAGCAACCTGGGGCGCGGCATCCGCCTCGTGGAGGGTGCGGTGCCCGGGGCAGGGGCTGTCGGGGCCGTGGATTCCAAACCATCGGTTCCCTTGGGCATGAGGGTGACACCCAAGGGGTACGTGGCTTGGCTGGATAAACTCCTGGCCCGGGCCGGCAGGCCCGCCCAGCTTCCCCTTCCGCGACTGCTGATTGCCAAGCCGGCGTTGGCGCTCCTCGTCGCGGTACTTGGGATCCTTATCGTCAGCAAGAACCCCACACCGTCGGCTTACCTGTTCGTAGTGCTGGCGGCAATCCTCGCTTACTTTGTTCCGGACATCCTGGTTCACGGCAGGGGCGTCGAGCGTCAGAAAGCCATCGAACTCGAACTGCCAAACACACTCGACCAGATGCTGATCTCCGTTGAGGCCGGATTGGGATTCGAGATTGCCATGGCGAGGGCAGCACAAAACGGAAAAGGCCCCCTGGCCTTCGAGCTCATGAGAACCCTCCAGGACATGCAGGTGGGCAGGAGCCGCCGGGACGCCTACCTCGGTTTGGCCTCCCGGACCGATGTTCCTGATCTTCGTGCCTTTGTTCGAGCCGTAGTCCAGGCGGACATCTACGGAATTGCGATCGCAAATGTATTGCGGACCCAGGCAAAGCAGATGCGCGTCAAGCGGCGGCAACGGGCCGAGGAGAAGGCCATGAAACTGCCCATCAAGGTTCTCTTTCCACTGATGTTCTGCATCCTCCCAGCCCTGTTCATCGTCATCATGGGGCCTGCAGTCATCAACGTGATGAAGAACTTCGTCGGAGCATTTTGACCTTCCACCAAGGCTGGCGCCCCTTCGGCGCCCAATAGACCGGACCCCCTCGGCACCCAGAACCGAGGGGGTCCGTTTTTGCTGTTTAGACCAGTCCGGCTACGGCGCTAGAACGATGAGGACCGTGCCAGCAGACACCCGCAACACGATTTACTCTCCAAGTTGACTTCACCGAGAGGCGAGGCCAAGCTCGCAACCGACGAAACGATATAGCACGGCGGAGCCCTGCTGGTCTACTTTGACAAATGCTGAGGAAGCCGTGGGAACGCTAAAACCCGGAAAATCATTTACCTCTGTACGCAGCGGATCGACGTAGTGCTCGCCAAAGTCGAGAAGAAATCCAACGTTTTCCCTTTTTGCAGCAGCACAAGCCTCAGAACCAGGAGCAGCCTGATTTAGCATCTTGGCCAACAGCAGACGGTCCGCATTCGAACCGGTATACGCATGCGGGAAGAGTACCCGTCGATCCGCGATCGCGAACGCCGTAGAACTACCGTTCCAGGGGTTGTTAGCCATCACAGCGCCCTCAGGTACCTCGGCACTAAGCCGTCCCAATAATTCAAGTTCATCGGGGCTCAACAATGGTGAGTCGTCTGCGAGAGCGTAGGTGCGTTCCCTCCCCGGCGCCGTTTCCGAATTTGTCGGCCAAATTACCGTGGCTGCCGCTGTAGCTGCCATGGCAACGGCAACAAGCCATTTGATGCGGAAGCGGGAGGCGAGGTTCTCAAATAACCACGTCGCAGCAACCCCCACAATAACGGCCCAGAATATCGGCAGGAGAGCTGCGAGCCGGGGGGGGTCCCCGTACCATGCACCAATGATAATTTTCCTCGCGAGCGGCTGCGGTAGGGACGCTGCTACAAGATAAAGCGTGACGGCGCCTCCGTATGCAGCCAGAAACCACCATTCAGTTCGGCGCCTGAACAGGACGATGGTTCCGAGCAGAGTGAGCACCGCAAGGCTCCAGCTGACGTCCCCGTGTGTAGGAGCAACCTCGAGAACACTTACTATGGCCGCCGGAAGGGTGTCTATCGGATCCCACGTAGTGGTCATAGGCCGCACTCCAGCCCAAACAATCAAGCCAAAGGAAGACACGCTGGTCCAAAGTGCTATCCATTGCAGGTAAGAAAAAGGGCTGGACCTCACCTGTTTGAGTTGCCGGAAGGAACGCACGGCGGCTATTGCGGCGAAACCCGAGGCAAGCCCCACAAGAGCTACCAAAGCCGACATATGAGCGATGACTAGTCCAGGCAGTCCCGCAAGGAGTGTTGTGAGGCCTAGCGGCCAAGGAATCGGTGGTGTACGACCAAATCCAAGTAACAAGGCCAATACCGCCAGCAGGGGAGCCAAGAACGTGACAGCAAGCATGTAAGGGAACAGCGGACCGAAGTCGCTCTTTTGGCTCTGCATGACAGTAAAAGGAAAAGCAAAGAACCCGGCGCTCGCAATACCGGCAGACAGCAAGGCAACCATCTTGGGACCAATGACGACGTTAACCAGGAAAAGAACACCGATTGGCCAAGCCAGGGCAACTACGGCGAAATTTAAGGCGTTCGCTGCCTCAACCACTGGTAGCCCCGTTGCCTCAGCAACAAGTGCAGCGAGTGCGTGCCAGATCTGGGGGTAAAACCCTGCGGTCTCCCCCATCAGCCCCCTCACAGCGAAGGGTGACCCGTCACGCGAATCGATGATCTGCCGCACGAGGTTAAGGTGGAAAGGCGTGTCTATGCCTTGGTTGATGTTGGCCGGGTCCTCGACAACCTGACCATAGCGCAGAGCCAGAAGGATCCCGCTGGCAAGCAAAGCCAGCCAGTATGCAGCGCCCAGCGACTGTTCTCTTCGATCCCAAAAAAAGAACTTCGGCCACAGCCTGGCACCTCCACGGACCAGGATGAGCGTAACTCCAGCACAAACCACTGTGGCCACGCTGAAAACGCCAAACTGCCAGTCGACGTGCAGCCACCAGCAAGCAAGAGTGGAGACGGCAACAAGTGATGCTGTCAGGACTGGCGCAAACGACATCATCCAGATCCGCCGCAACCCTAGCGCCCAGCCAAAAAGCAGTCCGGGCAGCACGAGCAGCGCACTCGCCACAACAAAGCCCGGCAGAGCAGTAAGCCACGAGATCAAGGATTCCCCAAGTAGTTCATAAGTATTCCCCCAGTTTCGAGTTTCTGCCCGGAAGCCGTCCATAGCATACATAGCATGAAACTTAGCCACGGGGGCCTGGCGCTTGAAATTGTCGTACCGGTCTTCAACGAGGAATCGGTACTCGAAAAGAGCATCACTGAACTCGCAAATTATCTTCATAATGAAATTTCAGTGACGTGGCAGATTACCATCGCCGACAACGCAAGCACTGACAAGACACCAGCAATCGCGGCCAGCCTGGCCCACCGCATGTCAAACGTGGCTTACCGGCGGCTTGACGTGAAGGGCCGTGGTTGGGCCCTCCGTGATGCTTGGAGTTCTTCCGCCGCGGAAGTCTTGGCGTACGTGGACGTGGACCTTTCTACGGACCTCGCGGCACTTCCCCCGCTGGTGGCACCGTTGTTGTCCGGCCACTCGGATATCTCCATTGGCACGAGGCTTGGCCAGAGCTCCCGCGTGAGCCGCGGGACGCAGCGTGAGTTCATTTCGCGCTCGTACAACTTTCTCCTGAAACGCACCATGCAGGTTCGTTTCTCCGATGCTCAGTGCGGCTTCAAGGCCATCCGGGCTGACGTCGCGAAGAGGCTCCTTCCCCATATTGGGGACAACGGATGGTTCTTTGACACGGAACTCCTGATCATCGCGGAGCGCTCGGGCCTTCGGATTCACGAGATCCCAGTGGACTGGGTGGACGACCCGGACAGCCGCGTGGACATTATGCAGACTGCAGTTGATGACATTCGCGGACTGATTCGCCTCACAGGCTCCCTCGTGAAGGGGTCGATTCCCGTCCAGGCGATATATGCAGAGCTGGGGCGTCGCCCAATGGTTCCACAGTCGAGGCCCAGCTTTTTTGGTCAGGTTATTCGGTTCGGCGTTGTCGGCGCCATATCAACGGTGGCGTTCGCCCTGCTCTACGTGCTGTTTCAAGGGTCTTTTGGCGCGCAGGCGGCCAATTTTCTCGCCCTCCTCCTAACGGCTGTGGGCAATACGGCCGCTAATCGCCGTTTTACTTTCGGTATGAACGGTCCGGACAGGCTCTTTACCCAGCAGTTCCAGGGACTTGTCGTGTTTACACTGGCTTGGTCAATAACATCATCATCGCTGTTGGTATTGCATGCTTCTGCGCCGCACTCTTCCTCTACCATGGAACTCGTGACACTGACTGGCGCTAATATCCTGGCGACGCTTATGCGGTTCGTCATGTTGCGCGTCTGGGTATTCCGTGTGCACAGGGGTGATGCTTTCCGCCGCGTCGTGGCCAGCTCAAGCGCTCAAACGGCGCGGGCATCTTGAAGCCCCTGACATCCGACCCGTCACATCCCAAGGGGCAATCAGGACAGGTGCCAGGAGCGCGCCAAACAACCTTTGCTTCATACCCGCCGAGCTTTTTTCGCCAGCGGGAAAATCCGATGTTATTGGCCTTGTTGGTCCTAACCGCTGTGCTCTATCTGTGGGGACTGGATCGAAACGGATGGGCCAATTCGTACTACTCTGCAGCTGCAATGGCAGGCTCGCAAGATTGGACGGCATTCTTTTTCTCCTCATCGGATCCGGGCAACGCCATTAGTGTCGATAAGCCTCCGCTGAGTCTCTGGGTAATGTCAGCCTCCGTCCGAGCCTTCGGTCTAAGCCCCTGGAGCATTTTGGTGCCCCAGGCTTTGATGGGCGTTGCGAGTGTTTACCTGGTATACCGCATGGTTCGCGTCTATGTCGGACGCGCAGCAGGCCTTCTTGCCGCGACGTTTTTCGCCGTAACCCCAGTTGCTGTGGTGATGTTCCGCTACAACAATCCAGATGCGTTGTTGACTCTGCTGATGATCGGCGTAGCCTACGCCGCTTTGGAGTCCATACGCCGCAACAAACTCCGGTGGCTGATTCTTGCCGGTGGACTTACAGGCGCTGCCCTGCTGACCAAGCAGCTTCAAATCGCATTGGTCCTGCCTGCAGTCGGTGTTGCCTACCTCGCGTTTGCGACACCTCCAATAGTGAAACGAGTCCTGCACGTCTCAGCCGCCCTCGTGTCAGCCTTATTTACGGGGGGCTGGTGGTTCGTCCTTGTCCAGGTGGTCCCTTCCGCCAGTCGGCCCTTCGTCGGAGGATCCCGTTCTAACAGTGCCGTGGAATTGAGTTTGGGGTACAACGGCCTGGACCGTCTTACAGGCGTGGACGCCAGCCGGACGATGTCTCCCAGCACGGTGAGCCTCGCTGAAAAACTGGATCCAGGATTTCAGCGTTTCCTGCAACCGCAATTCTCGGGCCAGTTTGGCTGGTTCCTGCCTCTGGCCGTCGCAGGCCTATCCATTGCGGTCTGGCACATCATGCGGCAGAGCGGCAGCCGCCGATACCGCGCGTTCCTCAGTCTTTGTGGTCTGTGGTTTCTCTGCTCCTCGACGGTTCTGGCCTTTATGTCCGGGATTGTGCACCCCTATTACTCTCTGACTGTTGTACCGCCCCTATGCTGCCTCGCAGGGACTGGTCTGTTGCACTTGTACAGACTTCGTAATCGCCGAAGTGCACGGGCGCTGCTCGCTGGAACGCTCTTAGCAACAATGGTCCTGGCCTTCCTTTCGGCGAGTCGCTCAACCGCAGATTTCCCGAGAGGCCCCGTTGTAGCACTCCTTGTCTGGTCAGTGGCCATAACCTTTCTAGTGGCTCCGCCTCCATTTCCAGCCCTCCGAAAGCTGTACGGGGGAGTTTTGGCGGTGGCGCTATTGGTCGGTCCTTTCGCTTGGTCCGTCAATACAGTGCTAAGTCCGCACGAGGGTGCAGTCGTCGTGGCTGGTCCCAGTATCCTCGGGATCCGCACGGACCATCCCGACCGTCAACAGATGGGTTCCGAAGTGCCCCCCAGCTTCGTGGCGTTAACGTTCGGCGACCTACCAGAACCCGGAATCGTTTCGCGCCTCACTGCCACTCCGGATAGCAGCACATGGTCAGCAGCCATGGTGGGCTCGGAGACAGCAGCTAACTACCAGCTGGCCAGCAAACGGTCGGTGCTGCCGCTAGGCGGATTTGACGGTACTGATCCCTTCCCGACCTTGGAACAGTTTCAGCGGATGGTCGCCGACCACCAGGTGGAGTCCGTAGTCATTCAGGACCTGCCGCCGCTGACCCTTGAGGGCCGCGGAGAGTCGGCGAGAATCGTGGACTGGGTAAAAGGCCATTATGGGGCCGAACAAATCGGAAGCGCCCAATACTACAAGCTGCTCCCGTAGCGGCGGAAGGACTGAAGTGGCCGCACTACTTTTGTCCGTATCGGGGCTGGGCCACCCTTTCGATATCGCAGGGCTTGCCGGTTAGTCCCGCAGGAAAGATACAGCTTGAAAAGGCTTTCCACAGGATCCTGCAAGAACCGGTCAACACCGCATCAAGCCTTGCTAACTTCGTTTTAGTGCTGGTG
>NZ_JBFBKY010000003.1:127128-402826 GCF_040702335.1 Pseudarthrobacter sp. NPDC080039
GCTGGGACTGTCTGCCCAACGTCGCCGGAAGCCGTCTTGTGGAAGTGACCCGAGCGGAGCGGCTGTTGCCGTGAGCGCCTACACTTGCGCAGGGCCCTCACCAAAGAAACAGCTCAGGTTCCCGGGCACGGTCCAGGCGACGAATCCCCAGGGCGCAGGCCGGCGTGACCGCAACAAGAGCGGACACAGCAAACAACACGTCCATTCCTGGTTCCGGCTTCGCCTTCCCAATCTGCAGGCCTTCCGGTTTCGCAGGGCTTGCCGGGTAGTCCCGCAGGAAAGGTGCACCTTGAAAAGGCTTTCCACAGGCTCCTGTAAGACCCGGTCAACACCGCATCAAGCCTTGCTAACTTCGTTTTAGTGCTGGTGCAGGGCCAGCCAAACTTACTCGCTCAGGAGTTCATAATGCTTTCTCTCATCGCCACCCTTCAGACCCTCGGCATCGACATCAAGAACCGCCTCCACGACGAAAAGGGCGCAACAGCTGTCGAATACGGCATCATGGTCGGACTCATCGCAGTCGTCATCATCGTCGCTGTAACCACCCTGGGCGGCCAGCTCAACTCGATGTTTACAAGTGTGACGGCCAATCTCTGAAGCCCGCCCGCTAAAGCAGCAAGATCCGAGGCACATTACGCCCGGCTGTTGTGCGGTGCAGCTCAACTGCACCGCACAAACTGTTTCACGTCTAAAAATCGATGCATCGCATTAGAGACTCGAAAGAAAGGCAGCAGATGCCGAGGCCATCAGAACGCGGGGCGGCGGCCGTTGAGTTCGCCATCGTCGTGCCTGTCCTCATCACGCTGCTCCTTGGCATCATGGAATTCAGCCGGGCCTACAACGCCCAGGCATCGCTTTCGGCCGCGGCCCGTGAGGGGGTCCGGGTAATGGCTATCACCAATGATCCGGGGGCGTCTCGGGCAGCAGCCGAAAACACGGCTGTCTCGCTAAATCCCGCTCTCGCTGGTTCAAACATCACCTTCAAAAACCTCGATACGGGCACGACGACCTGCGCGACAGGCAACCGTATGTCAATAACCATCACGTACACCTTGTCCACACTCACTGGGATAGCGGGACCTTTCTCGATGACTGGCCAAGGAGCCATGCTGTGCGGAGGCTGAAACTCCGCGGCGAACGAGGCGCCGTTAGCGTCATCGTCGCAATGATGCTGGTGGTCCTCCTGGGCTTTGGTGCCATGGCTGTAGACGTGGCGATGATGTACGCGGAACGCACCCAACTGCACAACGGAGCCGACGCCGCCGCCCTGGCAATTGCCCAAAAGTGCGCCAGCAACCTGACAGATCCGGACTGCTCGACCACATCAACGTTGGCGGCGAATCTGGCGAACAACAACGCCAACGACAGCCTCAGCAACGTCAAGTCCGTGGTTCTGGACAAGACTAATCGTACTGTGACGGTTTCCGTAGCATCCCAGGAAGCAGGCCACACCCCAAATCAGGTCTCCCTCTTCTTCGCCCGCGCCTTGGGACTGAACACCGCGGAGGTCAACGCGCCCGCGTCCGTCCAGTGGGGCAGCCCAACTAAAGGTCTGGCCGCCTTCCCCATCACCATTTCGATTTGCCAGGTCCGCGGCCAATACGGAGTCATGCAACTTCTGCAGATGCATGGAACAGGAGCCAACCCCTCCTGCAACTACGGACCCTCCGGTGCTGCAGTGGACGGCGGCTTCGGCGGACTCAAGCAGGACCCTAATTCCTGTGGTGCAACGATCGACATCTCAAAAAGCACTGCCGGAGGCGACACCGGCAACAATCCCCCGCCCTATTGCGACACGCTCCTTAACTCGTGGGCGGCGAACATGACGGCCGGAAAAGACGTCATTGTGCTGATCCCCATCTTCAATGCTGTCACCGGTACCGGAACCAATGCCATCTTTGGGCTCACTACCTTCGCCGCCTTCAAGGTTGCCGGTTGGAAGTTCGGTCCGACAGGCCTGCCATACACGTTCCGCAACAGGACGCCGGATGTACCTGCAGCGCTGGAGTGTCGTGAACCCTGCAGAGGGATCATTGGAACCTTCGTCAAATACGTCTCCTTGGCCAATGGGTACACCCTGGGCCCTGTGAATCCGGACGGCACTACCGTCGTCGCCCTCAGCAGCTAGCCCCGCACCATCAAGTGGTTTGAAAGCAACAGGAGCATTCAGTGAAGTCTCGTATGTTGGCCGGTGTATCAGCCGTAGTGCTGGCCATCATCGGAGCGGTCCTCATCGTCACCTACGCCCAAGGTGCCGATCAGCGGGCCATGAAGGACATGGATCCAACTGACGTACTGGTGGTTACCAAGGCTGTCCCGGCAGGTTCGTCCCTCGATATCGTGAGGGCCTCGGTGGCAGTCCAGCAGGTTCCCGCCACCGCTGTTTCGAAAACCGCCCTAAAGAACCTCGATGATTCGGCCGGCAAGGTGGCCGCCGTAGACCTCGTCCCTGGTGAGCAGCTCCTCGCCGAACGCCTCGTCGCCCCAACGGATGCCAAGACCAGCGGCGCCGTCAAGGTTCCGGCTGGACTGCAGGAAATCACCTTCGAACTTGAGGCCAAACGCGTGGTGGGCGGCCGAATCGAGGCCGGTGACCATGTTGGTATCGGGTTCAGCTTTGCTCCAGACAAGGCAAAAGCAGGAGAGTCGACTACCCAGCTCACCCTTCGCAAGGTCCTCGTCACCGCGGTTCAGCGGGCCCCGCAACCAACCCCTAAGCCGACCGACGGTACCAATCCCCAGGACACCACCCTCCCGCAGGGATCATTCATGGTCACCGTGGCGGTCAACGACATCGACGCCACAAAGATCATCTACTCCTCCAATAACGGCGACCTCTGGCTCACCAAGGAGCCCCTCGACGCCCAGGACAACGGCGGCTTCATCGCCAGGAAGGACACGGTGTACAAGTGAGCCGCTTCGTCCTCCTCTCCCCCAACGCCGAGTTCGACCAGAAGCTGCGGGCCGCCGTCGCCAACGGCCTGCGCGGCACCGTCCAAACCATCGCCAGTGACATCCTCCCCGCAGGCCCGGCGGAACTGTTCGGCCTCCTCAACCAGGAGCAGCCCGAGGTGCTGATCATCGGCCCGGACGTCCCCTATGAAGAGGTATTGCGGTTCGCGAAAGTCTTCGACGTCCAGCTCCCGGGCCTCAGCCTGGTCCTGGTCAGCGACGTGGACCCGTCCTTCCTCCTCCACGCCATGCGGGCCGGCATCCGCGACATCCTCAGCCCGCAGGCGGACGCCGCCGAAATCAGGGTGCTGCTGGAACGCGCCTGCCAGTCCTTCGCCACCAGGCACCGCAGCCCGGAATCACAGCAGGCCGAAGCAAACACCAAGGGTGTGGTCATCGGCGTCTTCTCCCCCAAGGGCGGCGTCGGCAAAACCACCCTGGCCACCAACATCGCCATCGGCCTGGGCCAGATCGCACCCATGAGCGTGGTGATCGTGGACCTGGACCTGCAGTTCGGCGACGTCGCCTCCGGCCTCTACCTCAACCCGCAGCACACCGTGACGGACGCTGTCACCCCGGCCGCCGCACAGGACTCCCTGGTCCTCAAGGCTTTCCTCACCGTGCATCCTGCCGGGATCTACGCATTGTGCGCGCCGCCCAACCCCGTGGACGCGGACCACATCACCCCGGACCAGGTCAGCCGCCTGCTCGAACAGCTCGCGCAGGAGTTCCAGTACGTAGTGATCGACACCGCCCCCGGCATGCCGGAAATCGGCCTCGCCGCCATGGAACAGTGTACGGACGTGGTCTGGGTCAGCGCCATGGACATACCCAGCCTCCGCGGCCTGCGCTCCGGTCTGGAGGTGCTCCGCCAGCTGGAGATCATGCCCGAATCCCGCCATGTGGTCCTCAACATGGCGGACACCAAAACCGGCCTGAACGTGCAGGACGTCGAATCGACCATCGGCGCGCCCGTGGACGTCAGCGTCCCCCGCTCCCGCGCCGTGGCCCTGTCCACCAACCGCGGGATACCCCTCCTGCAGGAATCCAAGAAAGACCCCGCCGTCAAAAGCCTCCGCCAGCTGGTGGAGCGCTTCAACCCGGCATGGCGCACACAGGCCCAGCGGAAGCTTCACCGAAGGGTGGTTATCTGATGAAACTCTCCGAACGCATCAACGCGGTCCAGAACCGGACCCCGGCAACCGGTGCTGGCACGGCGCTGCTCGACGCGCCCCTCCCGGCGCCCTCGCCGGCCCCGGCGGACAGCGCGGAGCGGCACCTTCCCGCGCACGCCGCCGTCGTGCATTCAACGCACGACGCCGGCCCCCAGCAGGTGCCCCCGGCACCCAAGGTGGACGTCTTCGCAGCCATGAAGGACAGGGCGGCCACCGCACTGTTTGAGCGCATGGGGACCCGCTTCAACGACGCCGCCGTCACCGAGCAGGAACTGCGGAGCACCGCCAAGGAGGAACTCACCCGCATCGTCGACGCCGAACAGGTGCCGCTGACGCCAGAGGAACGCGCCCGCCTGGTCCAGGACGTCGCCGACGACGTGCTGGGTTACGGCCCGCTCCAGCGTCTGCTGGACGATCCCGCGGTCACCGAGATCATGGTCAACCGCATGGACCAGATCTATGTGGAACGCAAAGGCAAGCTCACGCTGACGGAGTCGCGGTTCGGCTCTGAGGAGCACCTGCGCAAGGTCATCGAGCGGATCGTGTCCAAGGTGGGACGCCGCATTGATGAGTCATCTCCGCTGGTGGACGCACGATTGGAGGACGGCTCGCGCGTCAACGCGGTCATCCCGCCACTGGCCGTGGGCGGCTCATCCCTCACCATCCGAAAGTTCAGCAAGACACCGCTGACGGTCCGCAACCTCATCGACTTCGGCACGCTGACCCCCGAAATGGCCGAACTGCTGAATGCCTGCGTCAAAGCCAAGCTCAACATCATCGTCTCCGGCGGTACCGGCACGGGCAAGACCACGCTCCTCAACGTCCTCTCCTCCTTCCTGCCGCATGACGAACGCATTGTCACCATCGAGGACGCGGTGGAACTGCAGATCCAGCAGGAACACGTGGTCCGGCTCGAAAGCCGGCCGCCCAACACCGAGGGCAAGGGTGAGGTCACCATCCGCGAGCTCCTCCGCAACTCCCTCCGCATGCGGCCGGACCGCATTGTGGTGGGCGAGGTCCGCGGCGGGGAATCACTGGACATGCTCCAGGCCATGAACACCGGCCACGACGGCTCCCTCTCCACCGTCCACTCCAACTCTCCCCGCGACGCGGTGGCCCGCCTCGAAACCCTGGTGCTGATGGCCGGCATGGACCTTCCGCTGCGCGCCATCCGCGAGCAGATCGCCTCCGCAGTGAACCTCATCGTCCAGATATCCCGGCTCCGCGACGGCTCCCGCCGCATCACCCACGTCACCGAGGTACAGGGCATGGAAGGCGACATTGTTACCCTCCAGGACGCCTTCGTCTTCGACTACTCCGCAGGCGTTGACGCACAGGGGCGCTTCCTCGGGCGGCCAGTCGCCACGGGGATCCGGCCCCGCTTCATCGACCGGTTCGAGGACCTGGGTATCCATGTCTCTCCCGCGGTATTCGCCGGATCACTGACGCCCGGCGGCAAGTAGGGACGCGGCCATGCTCATCGCCCTCGGAAGCGTCATCCTCCTGGCAGCCATCTGCCTCCTCGGTGTGGCCGTTCTTCTTCCCGGCGCACCCTCGGTGCCGCTGGAGCGCCGTCGTCCATTCGAACCCGAGCCTCCGTCCTCGCTCTCCCGCCTGGCGCTGTCCGGGGTGAGGTCCTTCGAACGTGTCCTCGGCGGCCGGAACGTCAGACTGTTTTCCCGCGCGGAACTGGAACACGCCGGCCTCCGCCTCAGCCAGGCCGAATTCTTCCTGCTCGTGGGCATCGGCGCGTGCGTGGGACTGCTGGTGGGTGTGGTCACCGTGGGTCCCGTGATGGGACTGCTGCTGGCCCTGCTGGCACCGTTCGTGGGCAAACTCGTCCTCGGTTTCCTGGCCGGCAAGCGCCGCGCCGCCTTCGACAGCCAGCTGGGCGACACGCTGCAGCTGCTCTCGGGGGGCCTGCGGGCCGGCCACAGCATCCTGCGCGCCATCGACGCCGCTGCCGCCGAGTCCCAAAAGCCAACGTCCGAGGAGATGCGGCGGGTCATTACCGAAACCAGCCTGGGCCGCGACCTGTTGGCCGCCCTCAACGACACGGCGGACAGGATGAAGAACGAGGACTTCGTCTGGATCTCCCAGGCCATCCAGATCAACCGCGAGGTGGGCGGCAACCTGGCCGAGGTACTGGACCAGGTGAACGAAACGATCCGCGAACGCGCCGAAATCAAGGGCCACATCAAGGCCCTGGCCGCGGAAGGCAAGTTCTCCGCCTACATCCTGATCGCCATGCCGTTCGGCATCGTGGCCATGCTGCTGACTGCAAGCCCCAACTACATGAACGCGATGTTCACCCATCCGCTGGGCTGGGTGATGATCGGCGCCTCCTTCGTCCTCATGACCATCGGCGCGCTGTGGATGCGCAAGATCATTGACCTGAAGTTCTGAGGACGCCATGAACCTGACCGTTTTGCTCGCCGTGCTGCTGGTGTGTGTACCTGTGGGGTTGCTGGCCTGGTCCGTGCTCACCGTGGACAAACAGGGGCGCCTCGCTGTGACCGAGTTGCTCTCCCGCGGCGCCCCGCCCGCTACCGCCGCCCCCGCTTCCAAGGCCGGCCTGCTGGAAGGAATCAGCCGGCGGCTTACTCCCCCGGCGTACGTGGCCTTCCTCGACCGGCTGCTGTCCCTTGCCGGCCGCCCCGCCTCCATGCCGCTGGGCAAGGTACTCGGATCGAAGCTCGGCCTTGGTCTAGCGGGTGCGGCCGTTGGACTCTACCTGACCTCCATCGGCAGCTCACCGATCATGAAACTCGCGGGACTCTTCGTCCTGGTCCTGGGCTACTTCATTCCGGACCTGCTCCTGTACAGCAAAGGCCAGGAGCGGCAGAAGGCCATGCAGCTGGAACTCGCCAACACGCTGGACCAGATGCTGATTTCGGTGGAAGCCGGGCTGGGATTCGAAGGGGCCATGGCCCGGGCAGGCGAGAACGGCAAGGGTCCGCTCGCGGAGGAACTGGTCCGCACGCTGCAGGACATGCAGGTGGGACGCAGCCGCAGGGAGTCCTACATCGCCCTGGCCGAACGGACCAACATCCCGGAACTGCGCAGCTTTGTGCAGGCCGTGGTGCAGGCCGATACCTACGGCATCGCCATCAGCCGGGTGCTGCGCGTCCAGGCCAAGGTCATGCGCGTCAAACGGCGCCAACGCGCTGAAGAAAAGGCCATGAAGCTTCCCGTCATGATCCTCTTCCCGCTGCTGTTCTTCATCTTCCCGGTCCTCTTCATCGCCATTCTGGGACCGGCCGTCATCAACACGGTGATGACCTTCAGCGGCCAGTAAGGGATACGCAGGGGGGCGGCAAGGTTGCCTCAAGGTTTACACAGAATGAGCAGAAATTGAACCGCGAAGGATTTCCAGGAAGTAGCCTTGAACAATGCACAGTCCAGATCCCGGCACCAGCGGAAAGAGCCCCGCTGCGGACTCACCGCTCCCCGGGGTCACTCTGCCAGCCCCGCCAACTCCGGACCCAGGCAAGGCCCATTCCCTGGAAGCGGCCGGACTTTTGCCGCTCATTGATGCTGCCGTACTGGATGAACTGGAAGACGAACTCGCAGGATCCGGACTGGCCCGCCGCTTCGCCCGCGACTACGCCGCCATGTGGGACGTCCGCCTGGCCCGGCTGGGAACAGCCGTGGACAGCGAGGATGAAGCCTCCGCCCTGGACGCTGTCATCAGCCTCAAGATCAGCTCCGCCATGGTGGGCGGCATACGGCTGGCCCGGCTCGCCGAACTCCTCGAAGGCCTGATCCGGCAGGGCGACTTCGCCCGGAGCCAGGCCATGATGGCGGATATAGCCCAGGACGGCGCCCTGACTGTTTCCGAACTGCAGGCGACGTACATCCTGGAAACGGCCAGCGGCACGGCAGAAGGAACGTGTGCGCCGTAAGGGGGCAGCCCCTAAGCGTCGTCCGGACGCCGCGGCGCCAGGCGGTAGCCCACACCGCGGACTGTCTGCAGCCACCGCGGCGACAGCTGGTCTTCCTTGAGTTTGCGCCGCAGGTTTCCCACATGGACCTCCACGGCACGCTCGTCGGCCTCGCTGATGTAGGTGTCCCGGTCGTAGAAATCACCGCGGACCGCGCGCACCAGGTCCGCCCTGGTGCACACCGCGCCCCCGCCCTTCAGCAGCACGTGGAGCAGGTCGAACTCGCTGCGCGTCAGGCCCAGCGGTTCACCCTTGACTTCCACCGTGCGGGTGCGGTGGTTCAGCAGGAGACCGTTGTGCTGAAGGACCCCGGGTTCGGGATGGTGGGCCGCAGGCGCCTGCCCTGGTCCCCGCTGTGCAGGAGACGGTTCCTGCCCGTCCGCTTCATGGCGGGGCCTGCGCATCATCGCCGCCACCCGCGCCCGCAGTTCCCTGGGGCGGAAAGGTTTGGCAATGTAATCGTCCGCCCCGGCATTGAGCGCCGACAGCAGGTCAGGTTCATCAGTCCGGCCGGTCAGCATCACCACATAGGCGTTGCTGAAATTCCGGATCCTCCGCAGAACCTCAAACCCGTCAATATCCGGCAAACCGATATCCAGCGTCACAACGTTGGCTTGCTTGCCGCGAACCACCTCAACCCCGGAGCGCCCATCAACTGCTGTATGCACTTCGAAGCCTGCCTGCGTCAGCACTCCTTCAAGGAGGTTACGCACATCGGCATCATCTTCGATGACTACAGCTACACCAAGATCGTCCATTACTATCCCTGCGCCAGGCGGAGATGGCCCCCCATTGGCCCAGCGCCAATGCCACTCCCGCTCCAACCATTTATACGCTACTAGTAAGCCGGGCTGATGACACCCCAATCTGCCCCGGAAATTGAAAAGTCAATTATTATGACAAGACATGTGCAATATCCGAAGGAAACGCTGGTTGTCCGGGGCAACTACTGGGTAATGGATAACCTTGGCAGCGCTTACTTTCCAGACGCAAAGGGGTACGAGTCAAAAACATGGCCGAGCCGTTGTTCCGCCGTGGACCCGGCCGCATCTTCCGCCGGCTGGGGACGCGCGCCCAGGTGGTTTTGTGCCAGCTCCCCCTTTCCCTCCTTGTGGCCGCAATTGCCGTTGCCACCCCCTTTGCGTGGCCTTCCCTCACCCACAGCCCGCTCTACCTGGCCGGGATCGTCCTGCACGCCATCCTGTTCCTTGGCTGCTTCCTGGTCCCGTGGGAACGTCTGGCCCACCGCCCATATTTGCTGATTCCGGTCCTGGATTTCGTCGCCATCGGGCTCCTGCGCAACGGGGCGGCGCCCCTCCTGCCGGGCCTGGCAGTGCTGGTGGTTTTCCCGGTCATCTGGCTCTCTGCCTCCGGCATGCTGGCCCGCAGCAGCCTGGTGCTCAGCTTCCTGGGCCCCCTGCTGATCATGCTTCCCTCAGTGGCCGAAGACTTCCCTGCCGTCACCGCCGGGGACATCACCAGCGCAGTCCTGTTTCCCCTCATGATGCTCGCCGTGTCGCTGGCCATCCGCTTCGCCAGCGTGAGCCTCCGCCAGCAGCAGGCTGAATTGGCGGACAAGGACCGGGAACTCCGGGACCTTCTGGCCGCCAGCCGGGAACGGGAGAAGCTTCTTGAAACCGTGCTGGACGCTACGGACGTAGGTATTGCCGCCGTCGACCGCTCCGGGCACTTCCTGGTCTCCAACAGCAGGCAGCGCAACTTCCGCCGCGCCACAGGCGCCGATGAGGCCATTCCCGGGCAGGGACACCAGCTCATCTTTGGCCAGGACCGCGTCACCCTTCTTCCGCCGGACCGGCGCCCCATCAGCAGGGCCATGGCCGGGGAGTCCTTCGCCGACTACCTGGTTTGGGCGGGCGAAGGCCCGGACCAGCGCGCCGTGTCCACCGCCGCGCGCCCGCTGGTCAGCGAAGGTGGCCGCCTCACGGGCGCAGTCGTGGTTTACAGCGACGTGACCGGCTGGGTGGAGTCCCTTGCTGCCAACCAGGAACTGGTCTCCAACGTCTCGCACGAATTCAAGAACCCCCTGAACTCGATCGTGGGGAATATGGACCTTGTGCTGGACGACGCCGAACTCCTGCCTCCCCACATCACCCGGCGCCTGCTGGTGGTGCAGCGCAACGCTGAACGGCTGCTGGACATGGTGGCCGACCTCACCACCTCCGCCTCCGCCACGCTGAACGTCCACCCCAAGCGCACGGACCTGGCCAGCCTGGTGGAGACCAGCCTGAGCTCCGCCCAGGCCTCGGCCGAACGGTCCCATGTGGAGATCGCCGCGGACGTCCCGTCACCGCTGTGGGCCTACGCCGATCCCTTGCGGATCGGACAGGTGCTGGACAACCTGGTGTCCAATGCCATCAAGTACTCCCCCGACGGCGGCAGGGTCAGTATCAGCGCCCGGGCAGACAATCAGTGGGTCCGGCTGAGCGTTACGGACACCGGGATGGGTATGTCCACCGAGGACGCCGCGAAGGCCTTCAACCGCTTCTTCCGGTCCGAATCTGCCCGGAGGGCAGCCATTCCGGGGGCAGGGCTGGGACTTTCCATCACCCGAATGATCGTGGAGCGGCATGGGGGCAGCATCATGTGCGAGAGCGGCGAGGGCCAGGGCAGCACCTTCACGGTGACGCTGCCGGCAGAAGGTCCTCCACCGGCATTCTAGGACCTTCCATTGTTGAGTAACTGTCGTTTTGAGCGCCGAAAACGGCAGCGGGCCAACGCCGGCGAGGGCCCCGGCCCGAGCTTGCGAGGGCTGGGAGCCGGTGGGGCGCAGTCGATGAGTCGGTCCCGCAGGGTGCCCTGGCCGAACCTGTGAGGCTAGGGGGCGGCCGGCGAATCGCGGACAGCCCGGGTTTGCTCGGCGCGGGCGAGCAGTTCGCCTTCCGAAGGGTACGCCACTTCCTCCAGCACCAGGGGATGCGGGGCGGCAAGGACGGACTTCGCGTCCCGCTTTTGCAGGAGGAGCCGCTCGTACAACCAGCCCGGCTCCACGGCTCCCTCCCCCACGTACAGGGCTGAGCCGATCAGCGCGCGGACCATGTTGTGGCAGAACGCATCAGCCTGGACGGTGGCTACGATGACGCCGTCCTCGCCGCGCCGGAACTCAAAGCGCTGCAGCTCGCGGATGGTAGTGGCCCCTTCGCGCGGCTTGCAGAAGGACAGGAAGTTCTGCAGGCCCAGCAGCTGCGACGCCCCCTGGTTGAGCAGCTCAACATCCAATGGGTTCTTATGCCACAGGGTGAAGTACCGCTCCAGCGGATCCCACAGGGCCGGTCCGTCCGCGATGCGGTAGCTGTACCGCCGCCAGAGGGCGGAGAAACGGGCATCGAAACCTTCGGGAGCAAGCGTAACCGCATGCACCTCGACAGCCCCGGGCAGGTCCCCCAGGGCACGGTTCAAGGCTCCGCGGAGCCTGCGCAGCATGGCGACGGCGGGATCCAGCTCGTGCCCGCGCGGCAGTCCCAGCCACTCGGCTTCAGTGAGGTCCAGATGGACCACTTGGCCACGCGCGTGGACGCCAGCGTCGGTGCGGCCGGCAACGGTGACCCGCACCGCCCGGCGCACCAGGAGCTGGATCGCCTCCTCCAGGACGCCTTGGACGGTCCGCAGCCCTGGCTGCACTGCCCACCCGCTGAACGGGCCGCCGTCGTAGGAAAGATCGAGCCGGATACGCAAAAACCCGCCGCCCCCTGGAACGGGGGCCGCGGGTTTTTGGTGGTTCACAGACCTAAGTCTATGCGAAGGAAATCAGCGAATTACTTCGCGTCCTTCTCCTCGGCTGCGGGAGCTTCGGCAGCTTCCTCAGCGGCGGGTGCCTCTTCGGTTGCAGCTTCCTCAGCAGCAGGTGCCTCTTCGGTTGCAGCAGCTTCCTCAGCGGCCGGAGCCTCTTCAACGGGAGCTTCCTCGGCGGCCGGAGCAGCCTTGGCAGCAGCCTGGGTAGCCTCGGCTACGACGGCCTGCTTGGCGGAAACCGGCTCGAGGACCAGTTCGATGACAGCCATAGGAGCGTTGTCGCCCTTGCGGTTGCCGATCTTGGTGATGCGGGTGTAGCCGCCGTCGCGGTTCTCCACTGCCTGCGCGATGTCGGTGAACAGCTCGTGGACGACGCCCTTGTTGCTGATCAGGCCGAGCACGCGGCGGCGGGAAGCGAGGTCGCCACGCTTGGCGAAGGTCACCAGGCGCTCTGCGTACGGCTTCAGGCGCTTGGCCTTGGTGACCGTGGTGGTGATCCGCTTGTGCTCGAACAGGGATGCTGCCAGGTTCGCGAGCATGAGGCGCTCGTGAGCCGGGCCGCCTCCGAGGCGCGGACCCTTAGTGGGGGTAGGCATAATTGTTTCTCCTCATGTGGAAGCCGTGGGCGGCACACCATGGTGCTGCCCGCCGGCCAAGGTCTGGTTTAGAGTTCGTCGTCGCCGAAGGCGGCGTCGTCCTCTTCGATTGCTGCGGCGCGTGCTGCGAGGTCAAAACCGGGAGGCGAGTCCTTGAGGGACAGGCCCAGTTCAACCAGCTTTGCCTTGACCTCGTCAATGGACTTGGCACCGAAGTTGCGGATGTCCATCAGGTCAGCCTCGGAGCGGGCAACGAGTTCACCCACGGTGTGGATGCCCTCACGCTTGAGGCAGTTGTAGGAACGGACGGTGAGGTCCAGATCCTCGATCGGCAGTGCCATGTCCGCTGCCAGGGCAGCGTCGGTGGGCGAGGGGCCGATCTCGATACCTTCAGCTGCGGTGTTCAGCTCACGGGCCAGACCGAACAGTTCCACCAGGGTGGTGCCTGCGGAAGCTACGGCATCGCGCGGGGCGATGGCCTGCTTGGTCTCGACGTCGACAATCAGCTTGTCGAAGTCGGTGCGCTGCTCAACACGGGTTGCTTCCACGCGGAAAGTAACCTTCAGCACCGGCGAGTAGATGGAGTCGACCGGGATGCGGCCGATCTCTGCGTCGCCGGACTTGTTCTGAGCTGCCGAAACGTAGCCGCGGCCGCGCTCGATGGTGAGCTCGAGTTCGAACTTGCCCTTCGAGTTCAGCGTGGCGATGTGCAGATCCGGGTTGTGGAATTCGACGCCGGCCGGCGGAGCGATGTCCGCGGCGGTGACGACTCCGGGGCCCTGCTTGCGCAGGTAGGCAACGACGGGCTCGTCGTGCTCGGAGGAAACCGACAGGTTCTTGATGTTCAGGATGATCTCGGTGACATCTTCCTTGACACCCGGAACCGTGGTGAACTCGTGCAGCACACCATCGATCCGGATGCTGGTTACGGCAGCACCGGGGATGGAGGAGAGCAGGGTACGGCGGAGGGAGTTTCCGAGGGTGTAGCCGAAGCCCGGTTCCAGCGGTTCAATGACGAAACGCGAACGGTTTTCGGAGACTACCTCTTCGGAGAGGGTGGGGCGCTGTGCAATGAGCACTTAGGTTTCCTTTCGGCGAGCATCCGCTATATGACGCAACACAGGTGGTGGAAATTCGGTCTGAAGACTTAACGCGCTGGGCTTGCCCGGACCATCGCTGGTCCGGGCAAGCTCCTGCTACGGAAAGAATTAGACGCGGCGGCGCTTCGGCGGGCGGCAGCCGTTGTGGGCTGCGGGGGTGACGTCCTGGATGGAGCCAACCTCGAGGCCAGCGGCCTGCAGCGAACGGATGGCGGTTTCGCGTCCGGAACCCGGTCCCTTGACGAAAACGTCTACCTTGCGCATGCCGTGCTCCTGCGCACGCTTGGCAGCGGCTTCGGCAGCCATCTGGGCAGCGAACGGGGTGGACTTGCGCGAGCCCTTGAAGCCAACCTCGCCAGAGGAAGCCCAGGAAATAACAGCGCCGGTCGGATCCGTGATGGAAACGATGGTGTTGTTAAAGGTGCTCTTGATGTGCGCCTGGCCAAGCGCGATATTCTTCTTGTCCTTCTTACGCGGCTTGCGAACCGCGCCACGAGTCTTCGGGGGCATTTTTTCTCCTACAGAAAGTTATTGGGGAAAGCTCCGTCAAAAATCCCGGACGGGATTTTTAGCGGGCCTTCTTCTTGCCGGCGACGGTACGCTTCGGGCCCTTGCGGGTACGTGCGTTGGTCTTCGTACGCTGACCGCGTACGGGCAGGCCCTTGCGGTGGCGCAGGCCTTCGTAGCTGCCGATTTCAACCTTGCGGCGGATGTCAGCTGCTACTTCGCGGCGAAGGTCACCCTCAACCTTGTAGTTGCCTTCAATGTAGTCACGCAGCTCAACCAGCTGGGCGTCAGTCAGGTCCTTGACGCGAACGTCAGCGCTGATGCCCGTGGCAGCCAGGGTTTCGTGTGCACGGGTCTTGCCCACGCCGTAGATGTAAGTAAGCGCAATTTCCAGCCGCTTTTCGCGGGGAATGTCTACGCCAGCGAGACGAGCCATAGTGGCAGTACTCCTTGATAAACCGGAGGTCGTAGGCAGTACACCCGCACGGTCCGTGCGGCCCCAGCCTCCGACCGGGGGTTAGCTGTCCGGACTCTTTCGAGCTCAATGTTCCAGATCAGCTTGTGCTGCCTTTATTTACTTGCGTGGGTTAGCAACCCAGGATTTCCTTCAGGGAAGGAAATTAGCCCTGGCGCTGCTTGTGGCGCGGGTTCTCGCAGATCACCATGACCCGGCCATTACGGCGGATCACTTTGCACTTTTCGCAGATCTGCTTGACGCTCGGCTTGACCTTCATGGCATTCCTTTGCGTGTAGCAGTTTGGTCAACTGGAGCGGCCGCCAGTTCGAACTGACGCCGCCCAGCAATTTACTTGTAGCGGTAGACGATACGACCACGGGTGAGGTCGTACGGGCTCAGCTCCACCACTACGCGGTCCTCGGGGAGGATTCGGATGTAGTGCTGACGCATCTTTCCAGAGATGTGTGCCAGAACGATGTGCTTGTTGGTGAGCTCAACGCGAAACATCGCGTTAGGCAGCGCCTCGGTCACAACGCCTTCGATCTCAATGACCCCGTCCTTCTTGGCCATACCCTCCGCTAACTGTTGTTGCCGCAGCCCCGCCGGATTGCACCGGGCATGACCACGAACGTTTTTGTTGGATCGATTGCCGGCTCCAGGCCCAAAAGGGCGTGGCAGTCCAGACAACCAACAAACAACACTACCCTCTTGGCCGGTAAAAGTTAAATCGGCCATAGTAGCCTACGCGGTGCGGTATGCACCATATTCACCGGCAGGAGTGATGATGCCTTCCGCGCTGGCAACGCCGTCAAGGATCGCCAAACGTACGACGTCGGCTGCCGCGCTTTGCAGGGTAATGAGGCTGAGCTGCCGGGCAGCCTCGTCCGAACGGTCGAGTCCCAAGGTCCCGGTTGCAAGGCAAAAAACAGTATCCCCATCGGCAAGCGTATGGGAAGGATTTAACGCCCGCGCGATCCCGGCATGGGAGGCCGAGGCAGTCCTTTTACATTCGGCCACGTCAAGAACGGCATTCGTGGCCACCACGACAAGGGTGGTGTTCAGTGGCGCGGGATCAGCGCGGCCGGCCGGGTCCGGCGCAGCTGACCCCAGCGGCAGGCCCAACGCGTTGACTACGGCGAGGGCTCCGACTACCACCCCGTTCTCCATGGTGACCGATGCGGTTCCCACGCCACCCTTGAACTGCCCCCTGCCGATGAGCGCTCCGGTGCCGGCACCCACGTTGCCGCGTCCGACGTCGCGCCCTTCCTTTTGTGCGGCAGCGGCGGCGGCTGCAGCGTAGCCCATGTCCGGCGTCGGGCGTGCGGAAAAGTCGCCGCCCCTGCCGAGGTCGAAGATGGCGGCGGCGGGGACGATGGCCACCACCCCGCCGGGGACCGGAAATCCGCGGCCGTGCTCCTCACACCATCGCTGGGCACCGGCGGCGGACGCGAGGCCGTAGGCGCTGCCGCCCGTGAGCACTACCGCATCCACCTTGCTGACCAGGGTAGTGGGGTCCAGCGCATCGGTTTCGTGCGTGGCCGGTCCGCCGCCTTGGACATCCACCGAGCCCACGGTGCCCTGCGGCGCAAGGACCACCGTGACACCTGTCAACCAGCCGTCAGCGTCGTTCTGCACATGCCCCACACAGATACCCGGTACGTCGGCAATGGTTCCCATGCCCCCCATTGTCCCTCCGCTGGCGTGCCCCTGCCGCATCGGCGAACTTTATGCGAGACTGCAAACAACACAGGGTTAATGGGCAACGAAGCCTTTGTTAACTATTGGAGGAGAAGGGCTTTTCCAGGGGTTTCGCCCACCAACAATGTGGTGAAGTAATAGCTTGATTCCCCTTACCCGCGAGACCGGCCACAGCTGGCTCCGAAACCCGTGAGAGATCCGCATGACACGTCAACTCTCCCCACGACCCTCCACCAGGCCCGCTGACCCGGGGGCCGGTACCGCCAAGATACCCCGCAGGCGATGGACCGCCCGGAGCCGTCGCGACTTCTTCGTTTTCCTTGCCATGGCGCTGCCCAACCTGGTGCTGATCGCCGTCTTCACCTACCGTCCGCTGTTGAGCAACATGTATTACTCGACCCTGGACTGGACCCTGGGCTCCCCCACCGCCACGGTGGTGGGCCTGGACAACTACGTGACCTTCTTCAGCAGCAGCGATGCGCCCAAGGTCCTGGGTACCACGGCGGTCTTCACGCTGGTTACCGTGGGCGGCTCCATGGTGCTGGGCCTGCTGGTCGCGCTGGCACTGAATGCGAAAGTCCGCGGCACCACCTTCGCCCGCTCCGCCGTCTTTGCCCCCTATGTGCTCTCCGGAGTCGGCGTGGGCCTGGTCTGGCTGTTCATCTTCGACCCCGGCTATGGGGTCCTTGCCTGGCTGCTGCGGGGCTTAGGGCAGCAAAGCCCGCAGTGGATCAACGATCCCCAGCTCTCCCTGGTCATGGTGATCCTGGTCTACGTATGGAAGAACCTGGGCTACTGCGCCGTGGTGTACCTGGCTGGGCTGCAGTCCCTTCCCAAGGAAGTCATGGAAGCTGCCTCCCTTGACGGCGCCAACGGTTTCCGCCGCTTCATGGCGATCTCGCTGCCGTTGCTGTCCCCCACCACGTTCTTCCTGCTGATCACCACCATGCTCAGCTCCCTGCAGGCCTTCGACCTGATCCGGATCATGACTCCGCTGGGCACAGGCACCAGCACGCTGATCTACGAGGCCTACCTCCAGGCCTTCGGCGCCTACAACAGGGCCGGCTACTCGGCAGCCATTTCCGTGGTCCTGTTCGCCATCCTCCTGGTAATCACCGTGCTCCAGCTGCGGTTTGTGGAACGAAAGGTGCACTACTCGTGACCTCCCTGTCTCCGGTGGACCCGGACCCCGCTGCTCCTGCCGTTCCCGGACCCGCCCCGGACCTCGGCCGCGACCGGCCGTTGTCGCGCCGCAACCTCATCCAGACAATCGTGGGCGGCTACCTGCCCCTGCTCATCGCGACGCTGGTGGTGTTCCTGCCCCTGCTGTGGATGGTGCTCAGCTCCTTCAAGCAGTCCGGCGAGATCGTCACCACAGACCTGAAGATCCTGCCGGAGAGCCTGAACCTGGACAACTACCGGACCGCCATGACCACGGTCCCGTTTGCGCAGTTCTTCCTGAACAGCACCATCGTCACCCTGGCCGGGGCCACCATCAAAGTCATCCTGGCAATCCTGACCGCGTATGCCCTGGTGTTTGTCCGCTTCCCGTTCCGGAACTTTATCTTCGTGCTGATCCTGGTGGCCCTCATGGTGCCCCCGCAGGTTTCCATCCTGCCCAACTTCATCCTGATCGCGGGGATCGGTGGAAAGAACACTTTGTGGGGCATCATTTTGCCCGGCCTAGGCACGGCCTTCGGCACCTTCCTGCTGCGCCAGCACTTCCGGACCCTGCCCAATTCCATCCTGGAGTCGGCCGAGATGGACGGTGCCGGCCACTGGCGCCGGCTGTGGCAGATCGTGGTCCCCGTCTCGGTGCCGTCCATCGCCACGGTGGCGCTGGTGACGATCGTGACCGAATGGAATGACTACATCTGGCCACTGATCATCACGGACCGGCCGGAAACCATGACGTTGCCGGTGGGCCTGACCCTCCTCCAGAACAGCGAGAGCAACGCCGCCGGCTGGGGTGTCCTCATGGCCGGCGCGGTCCTGGTCATCGTCCCCATCCTGATCATCTTCGCGGCCCTGCAGCGCTACATCGTGGCGGGCCTCACCCAGGGCAGCGTGACCGGCTAAGCAGCCGGCCGCCGTCGTACTTTCACACCCTCGAATTCCAAACTTCCAAAGGCAACAACCGAAAGGAACTGTCATGACACTTCATCTGGACCGGAGGCATTTCCTGGGCCTGGCAGGGCTGACCGCCTCCGCCGCTGCCCTGGCCGCATGCGGCGGACCCTCAACCACCGGCGGCGGCCAGGCAACCACCCAGGCTGCCGACATCGACTTCAGCGGCGTGAAGCCTGCGGCCAAGATCGACTTCTGGTCCAGCCACCCCGGCCAGTCGCAGGACGTGGAGAAGAGCCTGATCGAGAAGTTCCAGGCAAAGAACCCCGGCATCACGGTCAACCTGGTGACGGCCGGCGCCAACTACGAGGAAATCGCCCAGAAGTTCCAGACGGCGCAGGCGGCCAAGTCCGGCCTCCCGGGCGTCGTGGTCCTCTCGGACGTGTGGTGGTTCCGCTACTACACCAACGGCAGCATCATCCCGGTGGACAGCCTCACCAAGCAGCTGAACATGAAGATGGACGACTTCCAGCAGTCACTGGTGGATGACTACAAGTACGACGGAAAGCACTGGGCACTCCCCTACGGCCGCTCCACGCCGCTGTTCTACTACAACAAGGACCACTTTGCCGCTGCTGGCATACCGGACCGCGCACCCAAGACCTGGGATGAGTTCGGCCAGTGGGCCCCCAAGCTGAAGGCCAGCTCCGGCGCCCAGTACGCCTACATCTACCCGGCCCTTGCAGGCTATGCGGGCTGGACCCTGCAGAACATGCTGTGGGGCTGGGGCGGCGGCTGGTCCAAGGACTGGGACATCACCTGTGACTCCCCCGAATCAGTGGCCGCACTGCAGTGGGCGCAGGACTCGATCTTCAAGGACAAGTGGGCGGGAGTGTCCTCCAAGGAAGCAGCGGACGATTTCTCGGCCGGGCTGACCTCAGCCACCATTGCCTCCACCGGCTCGCTGCTGGGGATCCTGAAGTCGGCCAAGTTCAACGTCGGTGTCGGTTTCCTGCCGGGCGGCCCCAAAGCCACCACCAACGTCTGCCCCACTGGTGGCGCAGGCCTGGGCATCCCCAGCGGGATCACCAAAGAGGAACAGCTCGCCGCCGGGATGTTCCTGGACTTCGTCACCCAGCCCGAGAGCACCGTCGAGTTCTCCGCCGCCACGGGTTACATGCCCATCCGCAAGTCGGCGGACATGTCCGCCGTCCTGGCCAAGACACCGCAGATCAAGACGGCAGTTGACCAGCTCGCCGTCACCAAGGTCCAGGACAACGCACGCGTATTCCTGCCGGGCGCGGACCAGGAGATGGCCAAGGCCGCCGCCAAGATCCTCACCCAGCAGGGCGACGTCAAGTCCACCATGACGGACCTCAAGAGCACCCTGCAGGGCATCTACGACCACGACGTAAAGCCGAAGCTGAAGGCCTAGGGACTAGGGCCTACGGCCTAAGGCGCAGTCGACACGCAAAAGCCCTGGCGACCCCTGTATTCAGGGGTCGCCAGGGCTTTTCCGTGCGGCAGGCGAGCGTGCGCGTCCCTTACGGGATCGGCACCGGGGTGACGCCGAGGGGCACCAGGTGCTCCGCGCCGCCGTCGGGCGCTGACAGCACCCAAATGCCCTTCTCGTGCACAGCCACCGAGTGCTCCCACTGGCAGGACCGCTTGCCGTCGGTGGTGACCACAGTCCAGTCATCCTCCAGGACAGCCGTCTCGATGCCGCCACGGACCAGCATGGGTTCAATGGCAAGGCACAGGCCCGGCTTGATCTTGGGGCCGCGGTGGCTGGTGCGGTAGTTCAGGACGTCCGGCGCCATGTGCATCTCGGAGCCGATGCCGTGCCCCACGTAGTCCTCCAGGATGCCCAGCGGCTTGCCGGGGACGGAGGAGACGTAATCGTCGATGGCAGCGCCAACGTCCCCCACGTGCTTGCCGGTGGCCAGCGCGGCGATCCCCCGCCACATGGCAGCCTGGGTGACGTCGGAAAGCCGCTGGTCCTCGGGATCGGCGGTCCCCACAATCACCGTGCGGGCGGAGTCCGAGTGCCAGCCGTCCACAATCGCGCCGCCGTCGATCGAGATGATGTCGCCGTCCTGGAGCACCCGGGCGCCCGGGATGCCGTGCACGACTTCCTCGTTGACGGACGTGCAGATGGTGGCCGGGAAGCCGTGGTAGCCCAGGAAGTTGGACTTGGCGCCCGCCTCGTTCAGGACGGCGGCGAAGACGTCGTCCAGGTGCTTGGTGGTAGCGCCCGGCACCGCCGCGGCAACGGCGGCGTCCAGCGCGCGGCTGAGGACCAGGCCCGCCTCGTGCATGGTGCGCATTTGGGCGTTGTTCTTGAATTCGATCCGGGGCTGGCCGAAGGCCATGGTGTTTCCTTTCAAATGGCTGAGGCTCCCCCCGGATGCCGGGGGGAGCCTCGATAAACCGGGCGCCTTAGATATCAGGCTGCCTGTGCGGCCTTGATGGCCTGCATCACGCGGTTGGTTACTTCGTCGATGGGACCGATCCCGTCAAGCCGGGTGAGGATGCCACGCTCGGCGTACTTCGCCACCACGGCTTCGGTCTGCTGGTGGTACAGATCCAGGCGGTGGCGGATGACGGCTTCGTTGTCGTCGCTCCGGCCCGTTTCCTTGGCCCGGCCCAGGAGGCGGTGCACCAGTTCCTCGTCGTCGGCGGTGAGCTGGAGGACCACGTCGAGCTTCTCGTCGCCGTCGGCGAGGATCTCGTCAAGGTAGTCCACCTGCGCAGTGGTGCGCGGGTAGCCGTCCAGCAGGAAGCCGTTTTCGACGTCGGACTCGCCCAGGCGGTCGCGGACCATCTTGTTGGTCACGCTGTCCGGAACGAAGTCACCGTTGTCCATGTACTTCTTGGCCTCGAGGCCGAGCGGGGTTTCGCCCTTCACGTTCGCACGGAAGATGTCGCCGGTGGAGATGGCCACAACGCCGAGGCGTTCTGAAATCCGCTCCGCCTGCGTTCCTTTTCCGGAACCGGGAGGTCCAATAATCAGCATTCTCGTCATCGCAAAAGCCCTTCGTAGTGACGTTGTTGTAGCTGCGCATCAATCTGCTTTACGGTCTCCAATCCAACGCCCACCATGATCAGGATCGAGGTGCCACCGAACGGGAAGTTCTGGTTTGCGTTGATCAGTACCAGTGCCACCAGCGGAATCAGCGCCACGAAACCCAGGTAGAGGGCGCCGGGCAGCGTGATCCGTGAAAGCACGTACTGCAGGTAATCCGCGGTCGGCCGGCCGGCGCGGATACCTGGAATGAAGCCGCCGTACTTCTTCATGTTGTCCGAGACCTCTTCAGGGTTGAAGGTGATCGCGACGTAGAAGTAGGTGAAGAACACGATCAGGACGAAGTAAACCGCCATATAGATCGGGTGGTCACCGCGGGTCAGGTTGTTGTTGATCCATTCAACCCACGATGGCATTGGCTCGCCGTTCCGGGGCTGGTTGAACTGCGCGATCAACCCGGGAATGTAGAGCATGGAGGAAGCGAAGATCACCGGAATGACACCGGCCATGTTCACCTTGATGGGAATATAGGTGCTGGTTCCGCCCACGGTGCGGCGCCCGATCATCCTCTTTGCATACTGCACCGGAATGCGCCGCTGGGACTGTTCGACGAAGACCACCAGGGCCACCGTCAGCAGGCCCACGGCCAGCACGATGAAGAAGGTTCCGGGACCCTGCGCGGTCCAGATGGCACCCAGCGAGGTGGGGAACTGGGCGGCGATGGACGTGAAGATGAGCAGCGACATGCCGTTGCCCACGCCCTTCTCGGTGACGAGCTCGCCCATCCACATGATCAGGCCGGTGCCCGCCGTCAAGGTGATGATGATCAGGATGGTGGTGATGATGCTGCTGTCCGGGATGATCGGCAGCTGGCAGCCGGGGAGCAACTGCCCGGAGCGGGCCAGGGACACCAGGGTGGTGGCGTTCAGCAGGCCCAGGGCGATGGTGAGGTAGCGGGTGTACTGGGTCAGCTTGGACTGGCCCGACGCGCCCTCGTCATAGAGCTCCTGGAACCGGGGAATGACCACCCGCAGGAGCTGGACGATGATGCTCGCCGTGATGTAAGGCATGATGCCCAGGGCGAAGATGGACACCTGGAGCAACGCGCCGCCGCTGAAGAGGTTGACGAGCTGGTACAGCCCGCCGGCCGTCTGACCATTGTGCAAGCATTGCTGGACATTCTGGTAGTTCACACCTGGCGAGGGAATGAAAGCACCCAAGCGAAAGATGGTGATGATTCCCAGCGTGAACAACAACTTGCGTCGCAGATCAGGCGTGCGAAAGGCCCGGCCAAATGCGCTAAGCAAGCGTCCTCCTGTGGTGTCAATAAGGGTGGGGTGTCGGATTGTGATAAATCCCGACAACCGAGTCTAACGGTTGGATACGCCCTGCGAACAATCCGCAGCGGCGGGTGTGCGCCGGATGGCGGGAAAAACTCGCCCGGCGGATATGGCAAACTCCCGGTATCCGGGGCCGAAGCCCGCGGATACCGGGAGTTCAACAGCTGGCGCCGTCCTTTACAGGGCGGTGGTGCTTCCGCCTGCTGCAGCAATCTTTTCAGCGGCGCTGGCCGAGAATGCGTGGGCGGTGACGTCAACCTTGACGGTGATGTCGCCGGTGCCCAGCACCTTGACGGGCTGGTTCTTGCGAACGGCACCCTTTTCGACCAGGTTCTCCACGGTGACTGCGCCACCTTCCGGGAACAGCTCGTTGAGCTTGTCCAGGTTCACAACCTGGAACTCGACCCGGAACGGGTTCTTGAAGCCACGCAGCTTGGGCAGGCGCATGTGCAGCGGCAGCTGGCCGCCGGCAAAGCCAGCCTTCACCTGGTAGCGGGCAGCCGTACCCTTGGTACCACGGCCGGCGGTCTTACCCTTGGATGCCTCACCACGACCAACACGGGTCTTGGCGGTCTTGGCACCCGGAGCGGGACGCAGGTGGTGAACCTTCAGGGCGTTCTGCTTCTCAGCAGCCTGTGCCTTATCAGCAGTGTTCTCTGCCATTTACTTCGCCTCCTCTACCTTTACCAGGTGCGGAACCGTGTTGAGCATTCCAACGGTCACGGCGTCGGCGGTGCGGACAACCGTGTGTCCGATCCGCTTCAGGCCGAGGGACCGCAGGGTGTCGCGCTGGTTCTGCTTGCCGCCAATGGCGGACTTGATCTGAGTGATCTCCAACTGAGCGTCGGAGGGGACCAGGTTCTTAGCCATGACTAGACACCTGCCTTCGGGGCGAGGAGAGCCTTCACCAGTGCCTGGGGGGCAACCTCGTCCAGCGGCAGGCCGCGGCGTGCTGCCACGGATGCCGGCTCTTCGAGGCGCTTCAGGGCGTCAACGGTCGCGTGCACGATGTTGATGGCGTTGGAAGAGCCGAGCGACTTGGAGAGGATGTCGTGGATGCCCACGCACTCCAGTACTGCACGGACCGGACCACCGGCGATAACACCGGTACCGGCGGAAGCCGGACGCAGCATTACGACGCCGGCAGCGGCTTCACCCTGAACGCGGTGAGGGATGGTGTTGCCAACGCGGGGAACGCGGAAGAAGGACTTCTTGGCCTCTTCAACGCCCTTGGCGATAGCAGCGGGAACTTCCTTGGCCTTGCCGTAGCCCACGCCGACCATGCCGTTACCGTCACCAACGACGACCAGTGCGGTGAAGCTGAAGCGACGACCACCCTTGACCACCTTGGAAACGCGGTTGATGGTGACAACGCGCTCTACGAACTGGTTCTTCTCGGCTTCACGGCCACCGTCGCGGCCGCCACGGCCACCGCGGTCGCCGCGGCCCTGGCCGCGGTCGCCACGCTCGCCGCGACGGGCGCCACCACGGCGGTCCTCGGCAGCGGGGGCAGTGGTCTCAGCAGCTGCGGCCTCTGGGGCCTTCTGATCTGCAGACACAGTGTCCTTTTCCTTGTTTGCTTCGGTCACAGTGACAGCCCACCTTCGCGTGCACCGTCGGCGACGGCGGCGATCCGGCCGTGGTACTTGTTACCACCACGGTCGAACACGACAGCCTCGACGCCGGCAGCCTTGGCACGTTCGGCAACGAGCTCGCCAACGCGCTTGGCCTTGGCAGTCTTGTCACCTTCGAATGCACGGAGGTCGGCTTCCAGAGTGGACGCACTTGCTACGGTCTGGCCAATGGTGTCGTCGACAACCTGGACAAATACGTGGCGTGCGGAACGGTTGACCACCAGACGGGGGCGGGCAGCAGTACCGGAGATGCGCTTGCGGATACGAAGCTGGCGGCGGCTGCGACCAGCAGCCTTGCTCTTGTTCGTACGCTTCTTGTTAATGGAGATGGCCATGGTTACTTACCAGCCTTTCCGACCTTGCGGCGGATGACTTCGCCGGCGTAACGGATGCCCTTGCCCTTATAGGGGTCCGGCTTCCGCAGCTTACGAATGTTGGCAGCAACTTCGCCGACCTGCTGCTTATTGATACCTGAGACAGAGAGCTTGGTCGGTCCCTCTACTGCAAAGGTGATGCCGGCCGGAGCCGAAACGTTGACCGGGTGGCTGTAGCCAAGAGCGAACTCAAGGTCAGAACCCTTGGCCTGAACGCGGTAACCGGTACCGACGATTTCAAGCTTCTTCTCGTAGCCTGCGGTGACGCCCTGGATCATGTTGGCGATCAGGGTGCGGGTCAGGCCGTGGAGCGAACGCGAGGCGCGCTCGTCGTTCGGGCGGGTAACGGTCAGGGTGTTGTCTTCCAGGGCAACCTCGATAGGGCTGGCCACAGTGTGGGTCAGCTCGCCCTTGGAACCCTTGACGCTGACGACAGAGCCGTCAACCTTGACCTCAACGCCGGCAGGAACGGTGATGGGGAGACGTCCAATACGTGACATTATTCTCTTCCTTTCCCGTTACCAGACGTACGCGAGGACTTCGCCGCCCACGCCCTTCTTGCCGGCCTGCTTGTCAGTCAGGAGGCCGGAAGAGGTGGACAGGATTGCGATACCCAGGCCACCCAGGACGTGCGGCAGGTTGGTGGACTTCGCGTAAACGCGGAGACCCGGCTTGGAGATGCGGCGTACGCCGGCGATGGAACGCTCGCGGTTCGGACCGAACTTGAGTTCGAGGGTCAGCTTCTTGCCAACCTCAGCGTCCTCTTCCTTCCAGCCGGCGATGAAACCTTCGGCCTTGAGGATGTCGGCAACGCGTGCCTTGAGCTTGCTGTAAGGCATAGACACGGAGTCGTGGTATGCCGAGTTTGCGTTACGCAGGCGCGTAAGCATATCTGCGACAGGATCTGTCATTGTCATGTGGGCTCATGCCCTTCCTCGTAACGGTTTCCGCCGTCCCGTCCTTTGCGGAGCGGAGCGGCCGGACCTTTTACGTAGTTAATTAAGCTTCGGTTTTGAACGGGAAACCAAGCGCCTTGAGCAGCGCGCGGCCTTCGTCGTCGGTCTTGGCGGTGGTCACAACCGTGATGTCCATACCGCGGACGCGGTCGATCTTGTCCTGGTCGATTTCGTGGAACATAACCTGCTCGGTCAGACCGAAGGTGTAGTTGCCGTTGCCATCGAACTGCTTGCCGCTCAGGCCGCGGAAGTCGCGGATACGGGGCAGTGCCAGGGTGACCAGGCGATCCACAAATTCCCACATGCGGTCGCCACGCAGGGTTGCGTGTGCACCGATGGGCATGCCTTCGCGCAGCTTGAACTGTGCGATCGACTTGCGGGCCTTGGTAACCTGCGGCTTCTGGCCGGTGATCTGGGTGAGGTCGCGGACAGCGCCGTCGATCAGCTTGGAGTCCTTGGCGGCATCTCCAACACCCATGTTCACAACAACCTTGACCAGACGGGGAACCTGGTTCACGTTGGCGTACTTGAACTCATCCTGGAGCTGGCCCTTGATGGTTTCGGCGTACTTGGTCTTCAGACGGGGAACGATCTTCGTTGCCGGAGTCTCGATGGTCTCAGTCATTAGATGTCCTTCCCGGTGCTCTTGGACACGCGGATACGGACGGTCTTCTTGACGCCGTTCTTCTCCACGGTGTCGAGGCGGAAGCCCACGCGGGTCGGCTTCTTGGTCGACGGGTCAACCAGGGCCACGTTGGAAATGTGGATCGGGGCCTCTACGACCTCGATGCCGCCGGTCTTGGTGCCGCGCTGCGACTGTCCAACCCGGGTGTGCTTGGTGACGCGGTTGATGCCCTCAACCAGCACGCGGTTGGTGTCGGTGAAAACGCGCAGAACCTTGCCCTGCTTGCCGCGGTCGCCGCCGCGCTCAGCCTTGGCGCCAGTGATGACCTGAACCAGGTCACCCTTCTTGATCTTTGCAGCCATGGACTAGAGCACCTCCGGAGCCAGAGAAACGATCTTCATGAACTTCTTGTCACGCAGTTCACGACCAACCGGTCCGAAGATACGGGTACCGCGGGGGTCACCGTCGTTCTTCAGGATCACAGCTGCGTTCTCGTCAAACTTGATGTAGGAACCGTCCGCACGGCGGCGTTCCTTCTTGGTACGGACGATGACGGCCTTGACCACATCGCCCTTCTTTACGTTGCCGCCCGGGATTGCATCCTTGACGGTGGCGACAATGACGTCACCGATGCCTGCGTAGCGACGGCCGGATCCACCGAGAACGCGAATGGTAAGGATTTCCTTAGCACCCGTGTTGTCGGCGACCTTCAGTCGCGACTCCTGCTGAATCACTATTTACTCCTTGCGTCGCGCCGGTTCTCAGGCCGTGGTCTTGCTACGGAATGAGCCTTGCGGAACGGTTGATCGGGGTGTCTCTTGACCTGCCTGGATTTTGCCAGGCCAGGCCTAAACGCCCGTGCCAGAAGCAGTTGCTCCCATCCGGTCCGGGACGGATCCCGGGCGCACAGGGGCACTATGCTGTGGCACGCTTGTTTACGAGGTTGATGATGGCGCGCGAAAGGCGCCATACAAACTCAATATCCTAGCACGGTTTCGGCCAGTCCCCATATCACCACCGTCCCCCGCCCCGCAAGCACGCTCCCCTGCCCGCAAGACGGCGTCGGGATTGGACGGACGACGGCGGCAGCCAAGGCGGTCTTTCGCCCCGCCAGGGGTGCCGCTCCCCCACAATCCGGGCCACCCGCCGTCGACCGCTCCCAGGACGCGCCATCACCTCCTGCACGAAAACCACCAACGCCCCATCACCTGCCAGCTGACCCTTCCGGTAGGTGATGGGGCGTTCAAGAAAGCTGCGCCGAACCTGATGGGGCGTTCGTCTAAACGGGGCAGGAGGTGATGGGGCGTGGAGGAGGTGGGACGGACCGGTTAAACGAGGAAGCCCCCGCTCCCGTGAAGGGAGCAGGGGCCACAAGCTAAGCAGCAGGTGCTACTTGGCCTTCTCGAGGATTTCCACGAGCCGCCAGTTCTTCGTGGCGGACAGCGGACGGGTCTCGGCGATGACTACGAGGTCGCCGATGCCGGCGGTGTTCTCTTCGTCGTGTGCCTTGACCTTGGAGGTGCGGCGGATGACCTTGCCGTACAGTGCGTGCTTCACGCGGTCTTCAACCTCGACAACGATGGTCTTTTCCATCTTGTCGGAGACCACGTAACCGCGACGGGTCTTGCGGTAACCGCGCTGCCCAGCCTTGGCTTCGGTAGCAGTTTCGGTCACGTTCTGGTCCTTTTCACTCACTTGGCGTCCTCCTCGGTCTCAGCCTTTTCAGCCTTGTCGGCCTTCTTGGTTGAAGCCTTCTTGGACTTCTTCTCTTCCTTGGCTTCCACAACCGGTGCGGCAACCTCGGCACGAATGCCCAGCTCGCGTTCGCGGAGAACGGTGTAGATGCGTGCGATGTCCTTCTTTACCGCGCGCAGGCGACCGTGGTTCTCCAGCTGTCCGGTGGCGGACTGGAAACGCAGGTTGAACAGCTCTTCCTTGGCCTTGCGGAGTTCTTCAACGAGACGCTCGTTGTCGAAACCGTCCAGCTGTGCGGGAGCCAGATCCTTGGATCCTACTGCCATTTCTATTCACCACCCTCGCGACGCACGATGCGTGCCTTCAACGGCAGCTTGTGGATTGCCAGGCGCAGGGCCTCGCGAGCTACCTCTTCATTGACACCGGAGAGTTCGAAGAGAACCCGGCCCGGCTTGACGTTGGCGACCCACCATTCCGGTGAACCCTTACCGGAACCCATGCGGGTTTCGGCCGGCTTCTTGGTCAGCGGACGGTCCGGGTAGATGTTGATCCAGACCTTACCGCCACGCTTGATGTGGCGGGTCATGGCGATACGAGCGGACTCGATCTGACGGTTGGTGACGTATGCCGGGCTCAGTGCCTGGATGCCGTACTCACCGAAGGAGACCTGGGTGCCGCCCGTAGCAGCGCCGGAACGACCCGGGTGGTGCTGCTTACGGTGCTTTACTCGACGTGGGATAAGCATTTAAGCCTGTCCTCCTTCTGCAGCAGCAGGTGCTGCTTCAACTGCCGGTGCTTCGGCAGCAGGAGCTGCTTCAGCGACCGGACGGTCGTTGCGACGGCGGCGGTCACCGCGGTCAGCGCCACCCGGGCGGCCGGGACGCTCGCCACGTCCACCGCGGGACGGTGCGGCAGCAGCCTGTGCGGCCAGTTCCTTGGCGGTGACGTCACCCTTGTAGATCCAGACCTTCACACCGATGCGGCCGAAGGTGGTCTTGGCTTCGTAGAAGCCGTAGTCGATGTTCGCGCGGAGGGTGTGCAGGGGCACACGGCCTTCGCGGTAGAACTCCGAGCGGGACATTTCAGCGCCACCCAGGCGGCCCGAGCAGGCGATACGGATGCCCTTGGCACCTGCACGCTGTGCGGACTGCATGGCCTTCTTCATCGCACGGCGGAATGCCACGCGGGAAGTCAGCTGCTCTGCAACGCCCTGGGCAACAAGCTGGGCTTCCATCTCGGGGTTCTTGACCTCGAGGATGTTCAGCTGAACCTGCTTGCCGGTGAGCTTTTCGAGCTCGCCGCGGATGCGGTCTGCTTCTGCTCCACGGCGGCCGATGACGATGCCGGGACGTGCCGTGTGGATGTCCACGCGGACGCGGTCACGGGTGCGTTCGATCTCGACCTTGGCGATGCCGGCGCGCTCCATGCCCGTGGACATGAGCTGGCGGATGCGGATGTCTTCGCGAACGAAGTCCTTGTACCGCTGGCCGGCCTTGGTGCTGTCAGCGAACCAGTGCGATACGTGATCGGTGGTGATGCCGAGTCGGAACCCGTGCGGGTTTACTTTCTGTCCCACTTAGCGAGCCTCCTCTTTCTCCGGGGTAGCGACTACCACGGTGATGTGGCTGGTGCGCTTCTTGATCTGAAATGCACGACCCTGGGCACGCGGCTGGAACCGCTTCATGGTCGGGCCTTCATCAACAAACGCTTCGCTGATGATGAGGTCGCCTTCGTCAAACGCAACGCCATCACGGTCCGCGAGGACCCGGGCGTTGGAGATTGCCGACTGAACTACCTTGAATACCGGCTCCGAAGCTGCCTGCGGGGCAAACTTCAGAATTGCCAGAGCCTCATTCGCTTGCAATCCACGAACAAGGTTGACGACGCGCCGGGCCTTCATAGGCGTTACGCGGATGTGGCGCGCAATTGCCTTGGCTTCCATTGCTTTCCTTCTCTCGTCTTTGACGTAAACGCAGGCGCCTAGCGGCGCTTGCCCTTACGGTCGTCCTTGACATGGCCGCGGAATGTCCGCGTGGGAGCGAATTCGCCGAGCTTGTGCCCGACCATCGACTCAGTGACAAACACCGGAATGTGCTTGCGTCCGTCGTGTACGGCGATCGTGTGTCCGAGCATGTCGGGGATGATCATCGAACGGCGGGACCAGGTCTTGATGACGTTCTTGGTGCCCTTTTCGTTTTCCCTGGCTACCTTCACAAAGAGGTGCTGGTCAACGAAAGGACCTTTTTTCAGGCTGCGTGGCATGTGTCCAGGCTCCTATCGCTTGTTCTTGCCAGTACGACGGCGACGAACAATAAGCTTGTCGCTCTCTTTGTTGGGGCGGCGGGTGCGGCCTTCACGCTTACCGTTCGGGTTCACGGGGTTACGACCACCGGAAGTCTTACCTTCACCACCACCGTGCGGGTGGTCAACCGGGTTCATGGCGACACCACGGACGGTCGGGCGGACGCCCTTCCACCGCATACGGCCGGCCTTGCCCCAGTTGATGTTCGACTGCTCGGCGTTGCCCACCTCGCCGACGGTTGCGCGGCAGCGCACGTCAACGTTGCGGATTTCGCCGGAAGGCAGACGCAGCTGGGCGAAGCGGCCTTCCTTGGCAACAAGCTGGATCGATGCGCCGGCGGAGCGGCCCATCTTGGCGCCGCCACCGGGACGCAGTTCAACTGCGTGGATGACAGTACCCACCGGGATGTTGAGCAGCGGCAGGTTGTTACCGGGCTTGATGTCAGCACCGGCACCTGCTTCAACAACGTCCCCCTGGGAGAGCTTGTTGGGAGCGATGATGTAACGCTTGGTGCCATCAACGTAGTGCAGGAGGGCGATGCGAGCCGTGCGGTTCGGATCGTACTCGATTTCGGCAACGCGGGCGTTGACGCCGTCCTTGTCGTGACGACGGAAGTCGATCAGACGGTACTGGCGCTTGTGTCCACCACCCTTGTGACGGGTGGTGATCTTACCGGTGTTGTTACGGCCGCCCTTCTTGGGCAGCGGACGTACCAACGACTTTTCCGGCGTCGACCGCGTGATTTCGATAAAGTCCGCTACGCTCGAGCCACGACGGCCCGGGGTAGTCGGCTTGTACTTACGGATTCCCATAATTTATTTCCTCGTTAAAGTGGTCTCCGCTACGCGAGCGGACCGCCGAAGATGTCGATGGTGCCTTCTTTGAGGGTGACAATCGCACGCTTGGTGTTCTTGCGGGTCCCCCATCCGAATTTGGTGCGCTTGCGCTTACCGGCACGGTTGATGGTGTTGATCGATTCGACCTTGACGGAGAAGATCTTCTCCACGGCCAGCTTGATCTCGGTCTTGTTCGAACGGGGGTCCACCAGGAAGGTGTACTTGCCCTCGTCGATCAGGCCGTAGCTCTTTTCCGATACGACGGGTGCAAGCACGACGTCGCGGGGATCCTTGATGGTGGCTGCACTCACTTGGCATCCTCCTCGTTCTTTGCTGCCTTAGCGGCAACGAATGCGTCGTAGGCAGCCTTGGTGAAGACAACGTCATCAGAGACGAGAACGTCGTAGGTGTTCAGCTGGTCTGCGTACAGAACGTGAACGCCGGCGAGGTTGCGCACGGAGAGTGCAGCAACGTCGTTATCGCGCTCGATGACGACCAGCAGGTTCTTGCGGTCGGAGACACCGCGAAGCGTCGCCAGAGCGGTCTTGGAGGACGGCTCGTCGCCCGCAACCAGCTCGGAGACAACGTGGATACGACCGTTGCGGGCCCGGTCAGACAGTGCGCCGCGGAGTGCAGCAGCAATCATCTTCTTGGGGGTCCGCTGGCTGTAGTCACGCGGGGTGGGACCGTGGACAATGCCACCGCCGGTCATGTGCGGAGCGCGGACGGAACCCTGACGGGCGCGGCCGGTGCCCTTCTGCTTGAACGGCTTGCGTCCTGCACCGGAAACTTCAGCGCGGGTCTTGGTCTTGTGGGTTCCCTGGCGGGCAGCAGCGAGCTGGGCAACGACAACCTGGTGCAGCAGCGGCACGTTGGTCTGAACGTCGAAGATCTCTGCAGGCAGGTCAACCTGGACAGTGTTAGCCATTGAACTAGGCTCCCTTCACGGCGGTACGTACGAAGACGACCTGGCCGCGGGCACCGGGAACGGCACCCTTGATCAGGAGCAGCGACTTCTCGACGTCAACCGCGTGAACGGTGAGGTTCAGCGTGGTGTGACGAACGGCGCCCATGCGGCCGGCCATTCTCATGCCCTTGAAGACGCGGCTCGGGGTGGATGCGCCACCGATTGAACCGGGCTTACGGTGGTTCTTGTGGGCACCGTGGGAAGCACCAACGCCGTGGAAGCCGTGACGCTTCATAACACCGGCGAAGCCCTTACCCTTGGTGGTGCCGATGACGTCGATCTTCTGGCCGGCTTCGAAAAGCTCTACGGAGAGCTCCTGGCCCAGCTCGTACTCGGCAGCATCTGCGGTACGGAGTTCGACGACGTGGCGGCGAGGCGTGACGCCTGCCTTCTCAAAGTGACCAGCCAGCGGCTTGGTGACCTTGCGGGGATCGATCTGGCCGTAGCCGATCTGAACGGCGACGTAACCATCAACTTCTGCGTTGCGCAGCTGGGTGATGACGTTCGAGTCTGCCTGGACCACAGTGACGGGGATGAGCTTGTTGTTCTCGTCCCAGACCTGGGTCATGCCGAGCTTCGTGCCCAGCAGGCCCTTTACGTTACGGGTTGCGGTCATAGTTTCTCAGCACCTCCCTACAGCTTGATTTCGATGTTCACGTCAGCCGGCAGGTCGAGACGCATGAGCGAGTCAACAGCCTTCGGCGTGGGATCGATGATGTCGATAAGACGCTTGTGCGTGCGCATTTCAAAGTGCTCGCGGCTGTCCTTGTACTTGTGCGGAGAGCGGATTACGCAGTACACGTTCTTCTCCGTGGGCAGCGGCACGGGGCCAACTACCGTTGCGCCTGCGCGCGTGACCGTCTCAACGATCTTCCGTGCTGAAACGTCAATGACCTCGTGGTCGTATGACTTCAGCCGGATGCGGATTTTTTGTCCCGCCATGTCGCCTGACTCTCTTTCAGTCTGTGCTTCCCCGGTTTAGGGCTGCCCTGTTCACTTTCTCGTTGTATGGCTGCCGAAGCATTTGAGGTCGTAACCACCATCCGCCGCACAAGCTGAATCCGGATAAATCCGGGTTCCTCAACCTGCCGGCGCAACCGACCCCCGCGGTCGGGCGTGTCGCGCTGAACACGCATACAAATCCGCAAATCCATTGGGGTGGGTTATGTTTGGTCTTCAACTTGGACCCTGCACCCGGCATTATCCGGATCGGGACGCGAAGAAGCGCTTGAACAACTCATCTAGTATGCCGGAAAACCACAGCAGATGCGAATCGGCTCCAGCACCACCCTCCTGCGGCCATTGCCGTGGGCAGGAACGGGCTGGATGATAGGGGCATGACCCTGGAAGGCACTGAATCGGTGACGGAACTGGCCGGGCGCATGCCGCCGTCGTTCACCCTTGGCGTCGCTGCTGCGGCGTTCCAGATCGAAGGCGGAGTCAAAGCAGGGGGCCGCGGCCCCTCGGGATGGGATGCGTTCGCGGAGAAACCCGGCACGATCATGGACGGGCACTCCCCCGCCGTGGCCTGCGACCATTACAACAGGCTGCCGGAGGACGTAGCCCTGCTCAAGGAGCTGGGGGTCGATTCCTACCGGTTCTCCCTGTCGTGGCCACGGATCCAGCCGGACGGTCAGGGCGGCTTCAACACGGAAGGCCTGGACTTCTACGACCGCCTGATTGACCAGCTCCTTGACGCCGGCATCTCTCCCATGGCAACCCTCTACCACTGGGACACCCCCTTGCCGCTCGAGCACCGCGGCGGCTGGCTGAACCGTGATACGGCCAAACGGTTTGGCGAGTATGCCAGTGCGGCCGGGGAACGGTTCGGGGACCGCGTGGCCCAATGGGTCACCCTCAACGAACCCGTCTCGGTCACCCTGAACGGATATGCACTGGGCGTGCATGCCCCGGGCCGCCGGTTGATGTTCAATGCACTTCCCGCCGTCCACCACCAGCTCCTGGCACACGGGCTCGGAGTGCAGGCGCTGCGGGCAGCGGGCGTAGCCGGCGGCGTGGGCATCACCAACCTCCACTCCCCCGTCAGGCCCGCCAGCCGGAAAATCGGCGACCGGCTCGTTGCCCACCTCTACGACCTGCTGATGAACAGGGTCTATGCCGACCCCGTCCTGCTGGGCCGGTACCCCTCGTTGCCGCTTTACGCCAAGCCCTGGCTGCGCTCCATTGGAAAAATCTCCGATGCGGATCTCAAGACGATCCACCAGCCCCTGGACTTCTACGGACTCAACTACTACTTCCCCGTCAAGGTGGCCCTGGGACCGGGCATCACCCCGATGCCAGCCGACATGCACCAGGAACTCGCCAAGCTGCCCTTCCATCAGGTGGGCTACCCGGAGTTCGGCAGCACGGGGTTCGGCTGGCCTGTGGCACCGGAGCACCTGGGCATCGTGCTCCAGGAAATGCGGGACCGCTACGGGCAGGCCCTTCCCCCGGTGTACATCACCGAGGGCGGCGCGAGCTTCCCGGAACCAGACCGCGTTTCCGGGACGCTCGAAGATTCGGACCGCGTGGACTATCTCGCCACGCACCTTGGCGCAGCGCTTGAGGCCACTGCCCCCGGCGGCAACGCGGAAGGCGTGGACCTGCGCGGCTATTACGTGTGGACGCTCATGGACAACTTTGAGTGGGCCGCAGGCTATTCGCAGCGTTTCGGCCTGGTCCACGTGGACTTCGATTCGCTGCAGCGAACTCCGAAGAGGTCCTTCTACTGGTACCAGGCGCTGTCCCGCGCGCGCAGCAAGCGGCAGGGCTAGCCCCCGTCAGCCGCGGCCCATCAGCGTGAGGAAGATCAGGACGCAGTTCAGGCCCACGATCAGGGTGGCACTTGTCCAACCGGCAATCCGCAGCGGCTTGGAGTCGGCGTGTATCCCCATCACTTCCCGGCTGCCCGTGAGGCGGATCAGCGGAATGAGGGCGAACGGGATACCAAAACTCAGGAGAACCTGGCTGAGGACCAACGCCAGTGTGGGCTCGACGCCGGCACCCAGGACCACCAGCGCCGGAACCAGCGTGACGGTGCGGCGGACCATCAGCGGGATCCTCGTCTTCAGCAGGCCGCCCATGATGGTGGCCCCGGCGTAGCATCCCACCGACGTGGATGCCAGCCCTGAAGCCAGGAGACCTACAGCGAAGACGACGCCGATAACCGGCCCGAGTGCCGACGTGACAGCTGCGTGCGCACCGGCGATAGTATCGGTCCCCTCCACGCCCCGGAGGCTGGTGGCAGCCAACAGCAGCATCGCGACGTTCACGACGCCGGCAAGCACCAGGGCGCCTGCGACATCAACGCGCGTAGCGCGGATTAGTCGGGTCCTTACCCGGGGGTCGCTGGAAAATCCGTGCCGGTCACGCGCGAGGGCGGAGTGCAGGTAGATGGCGTGTGGCATGACGGTAGCTCCAAGCATGCTCGCTGCAAGCAAGACGGTGTCGGATCCCTCGAAGCGGGGGACGAGTCCGGCCAGGGCGCCGGCGACGTCCGGCGGAGCTACGAACAGGCCCGAGACGAAGCCCACGGCGATCACGCCCAGAAGGGTCAGGATAGCGAGCTCAAAAGACCTTTGGCTGCGGCGCGACTGCAGCGTCAGGAGCACCATGGAGGCCGCTCCAATCACGACGCCGCCAGCCAGCAGGGGCAGGCCGAACAGCAGGTTGAGCGCCACGGCCCCGCCGATGACCTCGGCCATGTCGGTGGCTCCGGCAACCACCTCGGCCTGCAGCCAGTAGGCGCGGCGGCGCTTGGTTCCCAGTCGCCTGCCCAGGATCTCCGGCAGGCTCATCCCGGTGGCAAGTCCCAACTTGGCGGACTGGTACTGGATCAGTACGGCCATAGCATTGGCGCCCACCAGGACCCACACCAGCAGGTATCCGAAGTTCGCTCCTGCGGTCAGGTTCGCCGCGACATTTCCCGGGTCCACGTAGGCGATAGCTGCCACGAACGCCGGCCCGAGCAGCAGGAGGCGTGACCAGGCCTTCTTGGTGGCGGGTTTCGCCGTCATGGTTGGAACAGCCATCAGGTGTCCTCGTCGTTGGGGGCGTTACTAAGACGAGGATACCGCGAATTTAGGTGTACCGAAAAGTAGGAATAAGGCACACCTGTACCGGGGCGCCGGCTGCAGCTACTGGTTCTTGTTTGCCCGGTTGATCCGCTTGGCACGGTCGATCTCGTGGCGGAAGTTTCGTCTGACCCAGAACACCCCGGCCACGACGGCAACCGCGATAATGAGGAATATCAGCCATCCCATAATGAGCTCCTTTCGGTGCTGCAACAGTATCAGGGCAAAAAGAAAGCCCCGCTGCTCGAAGCAGCGGGGCTTTCCTGTGGATTCAGCGTGGGCCGTGGCCCGGCAGAACCTTGATCAACAAGGACTACTTGATGATCTTGGTAACGCGTCCCGAACCAACGGTGCGGCCGCCTTCGCGGATTGCGAAGCCGAGGCCCTCTTCCATAGCGATGGGCTGGATGAGCGCAACGGTCATCTCAGTGTTGTCGCCGGGCATAACCATTTCCGTGCCCTCGGGCAGGGTGATAACGCCGGTTACGTCCGTGGTACGGAAGTAGAACTGCGGGCGGTAGTTGGAGTAGAACGGGTTGTGACGTCCGCCTTCGTCCTTGGAGAGGATGTAGACGTTGGCCTCGAAGTCGGTGTGCGGGGTGATGGAACCCGGCTTGACGACAACCTGGCCACGCTCGACATCGTCGCGCTTCAGGCCACGGAGCAGGAGGCCACAGTTCTCGCCGGCCCATGCTTCGTCGAGCTGCTTGTGGAACATCTCGATACCGGTAACCGTGGTCTTCTGGACCGGGCGGATACCAACGATCTCGACCTCAGAGTTGATGGCGAGGGTTCCACGCTCGGCGCGGCCCGTAACAACGGTGCCACGGCCGGTGATGGTGAAGACGTCCTCGATCGGCATCAGGAACGGCTTGTCACGGTCACGTACGGGGTCCGGAACAGACTCGTCGACAGCAGCCATCAGGTCCTCAACGGACTTGACCCACTCCGGGTCGCCTTCCAGGGCCTTGAGGCCGGAAACGCGGACAACCGGAGCGTTGTCGCCATCGAAGCCCTGCGAGCTCAGGAGCTCACGAACTTCCATTTCGACGAGGTCCAGCAGTTCCTCATCGTCAACCATGTCAGCCTTGTTCAGAGCGACCAGCAGGTAGGGAACACCAACCTGGCGGGCGAGCAGAACGTGCTCACGGGTCTGAGCCATCGGGCCGTCGGTAGCAGCAACCACGAGGATTGCGCCGTCCATCTGGGCAGCACCGGTGATCATGTTCTTGATGTAGTCAGCGTGGCCGGGGGCGTCAACGTGTGCGTAGTGACGCTTCTCGGTCTGGTACTCCACGTGGGAGATGTTGATGGTAATACCGCGCTGACGCTCTTCGGGTGCAGAGTCGATCGACGCGAAGTCACGCTTCTCGTTGAGAGTCGGGTACTTGTCGTACAGCACCTTGGAAATGGCGGCCGTCAGCGTCGTCTTACCGTGGTCAACGTGACCAATGGTGCCGATGTTGACGTGCGGCTTAGTCCGCTCGAACTTTGCCTTTGCCACAGGTTCCTCCTAGAACGTTTTCAAATGACATACCCTCCTGCCGCTCTTGTCGCGGCAGAAACTCAGGTAAGTCTACTTGGGGGGCTTTGGATTGGTGAAATTGCAGATTCAGGAACTAATACTAGTCCCTAGAGCCTGTTCGTGCAGATGGCCGGAATCCGGTCTGGACCGTAGCCGGCCACCTGCACCGGCTGTGCTTTCCGTTGCCGGCAAGCGCACCCGAGTTTGTTGCTTTGAGAAGTCCGGAGACTATTCGCCGCGGGTCTTCTGGATGATCTCGTCGGCAACTGCCTTCGGGACCTCGGCGTAGCTGTTGAAGGTCATGGAGTACACAGCGCGGCCCTGGGTCTTGGAGCGCAGGTCACCGATGTAGCCGAACATGCCGGACAGCGGAACGTGCGCACGGATGACCTTGACGCCCTGTGCATCTTCCATGGACTGCATCTGGCCACGGCGGGAGTTGAGGTCACCGATAACTTCACCCATGTATTCCTCAGGGGTGCGGACCTCTACATCCATCAGCGGTTCAAGCAGTACAGGGTTCGCCTTGCGTGCAGCTTCCTTGAAAGCCATACGGCCGGCGATCTTGAACGCCATTTCCGAAGAGTCAACATCGTGGTATGCGCCGTCGATCAGCGTGGCCTTGATGCCGACAACCGGGTATCCGGCCAGGACGCCGTCGTTCAGTGCGTCCTGGATGCCCGCGTCAACAGACGGGATGTACTCACGGGGAACGCGGCCACCGGTGACCTTGTTCTCGAACTCGTACAGCTCGCCCTCGGCGGTGTCCAGCGGCTCGATCGCGATCTGGATCTTTGCGAACTGACCCGAACCACCGGTCTGCTTCTTGTGCGTGTAGTCGTGGCGTTCGACGGCGCGCTTGATGGTTTCGCGGTAGGCAACCTGGGGCTTGCCCACGTTTGCCTCGACCTTGAATTCGCGGCGCATGCGGTCCACCAGGATGTCCAGGTGGAGCTCGCCCATGCCGGCGATGATGGTCTGGCCGGTGTCTTCGTTGAGGGACACCTGGAAGGTGGGGTCCTCAGCGGAGAGCTTCTGGATGGCCGTGGAGAGCTTCTCCTGGTCGCCCTTGGTGTTCGGCTCGATGGCAACCGAGATCACGGGCTCCGGGAAGCTCATGGACTCGAGCACGATCTGGTTGTTGGCATCACACAGGGTGTCACCCGTGGTGGTGTCCTTCAGGCCGATGGCTGCGTAGATGTGGCCGGCGGTAGCGCCCTCAACGGGCATTTCCTTGTTGGCGTGCATCTGGAACAGCTTGCCGATGCGCTCCTTCTTGCCCTTGGTGGAGTTGACCACCTGGGCGCCTGCTTCCACGTGACCGGAGTACACGCGGATGAAGGTGAGCTGGCCGAAGAAGGGGTGAGCAGCAATCTTGAATGCCAGGGCCGAGAACGGCTCCTCGGCGGAAGGCTTGCGGGTCAGTTCCTTCTCTTCGTCGCGGGGGTCGTGGCCGACCATCGGGGGGACGTCCAGCGGGTTCGGCAGGTAGTCCACAACTGCGTCGAGCATGGGCTGAACGCCACGGTTCTTGAATGCGGAACCGCAGAAGATCGGGTAGAGCTCGGAGTTGATGGTCATCTTGCGGATGCCGGCCTTGAGCTCGTCGATCGAGATCTCTTCACCCTCGAGGTACTTCTCCATGAGTTCCTCGGACGACTCGGCGACGGTCTCAACGAGGTTCGCGCGGTATTCCTCAGCCTTTTCCTGAAGGTCAGCCGGGATCTCGCGGATCTCGTACTTGGCACCCATGGTGACGTCACCCTTGGCATCGCCGGGCCACACCAGGGCGCGCATGTAGAGCAGGTCGACGACGCCGATGAAGTCGTTCTCGGCACCGATAGGCAGCTGCATGACCAGCGGCTTGGCACCGAGGCGGCTGATGATGGTGTCTACGGTGAAGTAGAAGTCAGCACCCAGCTTGTCCATCTTGTTGACGAAGCAGATACGCGGGACGTTGTACTTGTCAGCCTGGCGCCAAACGGTCTCGGACTGCGGCTCAACGCCTTCCTTGCCATCGAAGACGGCAACTGCACCGTCGAGGACGCGCAGGGAGCGCTCAACCTCAACCGTGAAGTCCACGTGGCCGGGGGTGTCGATGATGTTGATCTGGTTGTTTTCCCAGAAGCAGGTCACGGCGGCAGACGTGATGGTGATGCCGCGTTCCTTTTCCTGTTCCATCCAGTCGGTGGTCGAAGCGCCGTCGTGCGTTTCGCCGATCTTGTGGTTCACACCCGTGTAGAACAGGATGCGCTCGGTTGTGGTGGTCTTGCCGGCATCAATGTGGGCCATGATGCCGATGTTGCGGACCTTGCTAAGGTCGGTAAGCACGTCCTGTGCCACGGGGTCTCCTTTTGGGATGGACTACACGTTCGCCGCCGGCTCGGTTGAGCCGGCGGCGTCCGGGGAGTATTACCAGCGGTAGTGTGCGAAGGCCTTGTTGGACTCGGCCATCTTGTGGGTGTCTTCGCGACGCTTCACAGCGGCACCGAGACCGTTGGACGCATCCAGGATTTCGTTCTGGAGGCGTTCGGTCATCGTCTTTTCGCGGCGGGCCTTGGAGTAGCCGACCAGCCACCGCAGGGCGAGTGCGGTGGAGCGGCCCGGCTTGACCTCAACCGGAACCTGGTAGGTGGCGCCACCGACACGGCGGGAGCGGACCTCGAGCGAAGGCTTGACGTTGTCCATGGCCTTCTTCAGGGCTGCAACGGGGTCGCCGCCGGACTTGGCGCGTGCGCCTTCGAGTGCACCGTAGACGATGCGCTCTGCCGTGGACTTCTTGCCGTCAACAAGCACCTTGTTGATGAGCTGGGTTACCAGCGGGGAACCGTATACCGGATCCGAAACGAGCGGCCGCTTGGGGGCCGGACCCTTGCGAGGCATATTACTTCTTCTCCATCTTTGCGCCGTAGCGGCTGCGGGCCTGCTTACGGTTCTTCACGCCCTGGGTATCGAGGGCGCCACGGACGATCTTGTAGCGGACACCCGGGAGGTCCTTAACACGACCACCGCGAACGAGCACAATGGAGTGCTCCTGCAGGTTGTGGCCAACACCGGGGATGTAGGCGGTAACTTCCACGCCGCCGTTGAGGCGCACACGTGCCACCTTACGCAGAGCCGAGTTCGGCTTCTTCGGGGTGGTGGTGTAGACGCGGGTGCAAACACCGCGGCGCATGGGGCTGCCCTTAAGCGCGGGAGCCTTGGTCTTTGAGACCTTAGGCGTGCGGCCCTTGCGGACCAGCTGGTTAATCGTAGGCACTCTCGTGTTCTCCGTTTTATCCGGAGTGGCTGTTTCCGGCCACTCTCCTGTTGCGTTGCCCCGCCGCCCGGGCCCTGAAGGAAATCTCCATGACGGCGAAGGCGAAGCCTTTAATAGTCGGATCGCACACCGGGCGGAACCTTCATTCCAACAGTTCCCCAGGCATGCAAAAATGTGGCATACGTTGCACAAGAACCCTGCAAACCGGAAACGTCGCTCTGGTCCAGCCTTTCAGCTGATACCGGCGCACTCATCCACTGCCACAATAACAATTGGTAACAAGTCTAGCATGGACAGGCTCCATGCCTTAATCGACGGGTTAAACGGGGATGGTCCCCCACCGTACGGTGCGGGACCATCCCTGCGGCTAAGCCGGCTTCAGCGGATCAGCGGAAGTCGTTGCCCAGGTCGTAGTCATCCAGCGGGATGGCGTGGAACTCGGGAGCTCCATCACCGCCCAGGGTGTCGTACGAGAAGTCACTGAATGCGCTGGGGCCGGTGAACAGGTTGGCCTTTGCTTCCTCAGTGGGCTCCACGGTGACCTCGGTGTAGCGCGGGAGGCCCGTGCCGGCCGGGATCAGCTTACCGATGATGACGTTTTCCTTCAGGCCCAGCAGCGGATCGCTCTTGCCTTCCATGGCCGCCTGCGTCAGGACGCGGGTGGTCTCCTGGAAGGAAGCTGCCGACAGCCAGGACTCGGTGGCCAGCGACGCCTTGGTGATGCCCATGAGCTCGGGACGTCCGGAAGCCGGAGTCTTGCCCTCGGACACAACGCGGCGGTTGGCCTCCTCGAAGCGGCTGCGCTCGGCGAGCTCGCCGGGCAGCAGGTCGGATTCACCGGATTCGATGACCGTGACGCGGCGCAGCATCTGGCGGACGATAACCTCGACGTGCTTGTCGTGGATACCGATGCCCTGGCTGCGGTACACGCCCTGGACCTCGTCCACCAGGAACTTCTGTGCCGCACGCGGGCCCATGATGCGCAGGACCTGCTTGGGGTCCACCGGGCCGTTGATCAGCTTCTGTCCGACGGCGACGTGGTCGCCGTCTTCGATCAGCAGGCGAGAACGGCGCAGGACCGGGTAAGCGATCTCTTCCGATCCGTCGTCCGGGGTGATGACCAAGCGCATCTGGCGCTCGGACTCTTCGATGGTGATGCGGCCGGCTGCTTCAGCAATCGGTGCAACACCCTTCGGAGTACGGGCTTCGAAGAGCTCCTGGATACGGGGCAGACCCTGGGTGATGTCGTCACCACCGCCGGCGGAGACAGCACCACCGGTGTGGAACGTACGCATGGTCAGCTGGGTACCGGGTTCACCGATGGACTGTGCGGCGATGATGCCCACGGCCTCGCCGATGTCCACGGTCTTGCCGGTGGCCAGCGAACGGCCGTAGCACAGGGCGCAGGTACCGACGCTGGACTCACAGGTGAGTACGGAGCGGACCTTGACCTCGGTGATGCCTGCCTTGAAGAGCTCAGCGATCACCACGTCGCCGCAGTCGGTGCCGGCAGCTGCGAGGACGTTGCCCTCGGAGTCCACGACGTCGACCGCCAGCGTACGTGCGTAGGCGCTGTTCTCCACGTTCTCGTCCAGGACGAGCTCACCGTTGGAATCGGCGACGGCGATGGGCGTGACCAGGCCGCGCTCGGTGCCGCAGTCCTCTTCACGGACGATGACGTCCTGCGAGACGTCCACCAGACGACGGGTCAGGTAACCCGAGTTGGCGGTACGCAGGGCGGTATCGGCCAGACCCTTACGGGCACCGTGCGTGGCGATGAAGTATTCCAGCACCGACAGGCCCTCACGGTAGGAGGACTTGATGGGGCGCGGGATGATCTCACCCTTCGGGTTGGCCACCAGGCCACGGATACCCGCGATCTGGCGGACCTGCATCCAGTTACCACGTGCACCGGAGGACACCATGCGGTTGATGGTGTTCATCGGGGACAGGCTCTCGCGCATCACCGAGGCGATGTCGTTGGTGGCCTTGTTCCAGATTTCGATCAGTTCCTGGCGGCGCTCGTCGTCGTCGATCAGGCCCTTGTCGTACTGGCCCTGGATCTTGGCGGCGCGTTCCTCGTACCCGGCGAGGATTTCCGGCTTGGCAGCAGGAACCTCGATGTCGGAGATGGCAACGGTGACGCCCGAACGGGTGGCCCAGTAGAAACCGGCGTCCTTCAGGTTGTCCAGCGTTGCCGCGGTAACAACCTTCGGGTAGCGCTCGGCGAGGTCGTTGACGATGCGGGACAGTTCGCCCTTGTCGGCAACAGCTTCAACCCAAGGGTAGTCCTCGGGCAGGGTCTCGTTGAAGAGGACCTGGCCCAGGGAGGTCTGGACGAGTGCGGGCTGACCCTGCTCCCAGCCTTCCGGAGCTTCCCAGCCGGCGTACGGCACGAAGCCTTCGAGGCGGATCTTGACCTGCGAGTTCAGGTGCAGCTCGCGGGCGTCGAACGCCATGATGGCCTCGGAGACCGAACCGAAGATGCGGCCTTCACCGGCTGAACCCTTGCGCTTGGTGGTCAAGTGGTACAGGCCGATGATCATGTCCTGCGAGGGCAGGGTGACCGGACGTCCGTCGGACGGCTTCAGGATGTTGTTCGAGGACAGCATCAGGATGCGGGCCTCAGCCTGCGCCTCGGGGCTCAGCGGCAGGTGCACTGCCATCTGGTCGCCGTCGAAGTCGGCGTTGAACGCGCCACAAACCAGCGGGTGCAGCTGGATTGCCTTGCCTTCAACAAGCTGCGGCTCGAACGCCTGGATGCCCAGGCGGTGCAGGGTAGGTGCACGGTTGAGCAGTACCGGGTGTTCGGTGATGATCTCTTCGAGCACGTCCCAGACCTGCGGGCGGTAGCGCTCCACCATCCGCTTGGCGGACTTGATGTTCTGGGCGTGGTTGAGGTCAACCAGGCGCTTCATCACGAACGGCTTGAACAGCTCCAGGGCCATCTGCTTGGGCAGGCCGCACTGGTGCAGCTTCAGCTGCGGGCCGACGACGATGACCGAACGGCCGGAGTAGTCGACGCGCTTGCCGAGGAGGTTCTGGCGGAAACGGCCCTGCTTGCCCTTGAGCATGTCGCTCAGGGACTTCAGCGGACGGTTGCCCGGTCCGGTGACCGGACGGCCGCGGCGGCCGTTGTCGAAGAGGCTGTCAACAGCTTCCTGAAGCATGCGCTTCTCGTTGTTGACGATGATCTCCGGAGCACCAAGGTCAAGCAGGCGCTTGAGGCGGTTGTTGCGGTTGATCACGCGGCGGTACAGGTCGTTGAGGTCGGAGGTCGCGAAGCGGCCACCGTCGAGCTGGACCATAGGGCGCAGTTCCGGCGGGATCACCGGGACGGCGTCGAGGACCATGCCAAGCGGGCTGTTGTTGGTGGTCAGGAATGCGTTGACCACCTTCAGGCGCTTCAGGGCACGGGTCTTGCGCTGGCCCTTGCCGTTGGCGATGACGTCGCGCAGTGCTTCGGACTCGGCCTGCATGTCGAAGTTCTCAAGGCGCTTCTTGATGGCTTCGGCACCCATGGAGCCTTCGAAGTACATGCCGTAGCGGTCGCGCAGTTCGCGGTACAGGCCTTCGTCACCTTCGAGGTCGGCGACCTTCAGGTTCTTGAAGCGGTCCCAGACCTGCTCGAGGCGCTCGATGTCGGCGTCGGCACGCTTGCGGACGTTGGCCATCTGGCGGTCGGCGGAGTCGCGGGCCTTCTTCTTGTCGGCAGCCTTGGCGCCTTCGCCCTCAAGGCGTGCAATTTCGCCTTCGAGGTCGCGGGCGATCGCGGCGATGTCGGCATCGCGGTTGTCGATGAGCTGCTTCTTCTCGATGTCGTGCTCAACCTGCAGGTTGGGCAGTTCCTCGTGGCGGGCGGCCTCGTCAACGCTGGTGATCATGTAAGCAGCGAAGTAGATGACCTTTTCGAGGTCCTTCGGTGCCAGGTCAAGGAGGTAGCCCAGGCGGGAGGGAACACCCTTGAAGTACCAGATGTGGGTGACGGGAGCGGCGAGCTCGATGTGGCCCATGCGCTCACGGCGGACCTTGGCGCGGGTGACTTCGACGCCACAGCGCTCACAGATGATGCCCTTGAAGCGCACGCGCTTGTACTTGCCGCAGTAGCATTCCCAGTCGCGGGACGGGCCGAAGATCTTCTCGCAGAAGAGGCCGTCCTTCTCGGGCTTGAGCGTGCGGTAGTTGATGGTTTCCGGCTTCTTAACCTCGCCGTACGACCAGCCGCGGATGTCTTCCGCGGTGGCGAGGCCGATCTGCATGAGGCCGAAGGAGGATTCGCTGGACATATGGTCCCTGTTCTCTCTTGTTCTCTAAATTCTGAAGTCTTAGGTGCGGGATGAGGGAGGTGGCGTTCGACGGCGGGTGCGCACCCGCCGTCGAACGCTTACCTTCTAGACCTCTTCTACGGAGCTGGGCTCTGCACGAGACAGATCGATGCCCAGTTCCTCCGCAGCCGTGAAGACTGCGTCATCAGAGTCACGCATTTCAATCGTGGTTCCGTCCGTGGAAAGGACTTCCACGTTCAGGCACAGCGACTGCATTTCCTTGATCAAGACCTTGAAGGATTCGGGAACGCCCGGCTCGGGGATGTTCTCGCCCTTGACGATGGCTTCGTAGACCTTCACACGACCGTGGATGTCGTCAGACTTGATCGTGAGCAGTTCCTGGAGCGTGTAGGCGGCGCCGTAGGCTTCGAGCGCCCACACTTCCATTTCACCGAAGCGCTGGCCACCGAACTGTGCCTTACCACCCAGCGGCTGCTGCGTGATCATGGAGTACGGACCGGTGGAGCGTGCGTGGATCTTGTCGTCCACCAGGTGGTGGAGCTTCAGGATGTACATGTAGCCGACCGAGATCGGATCCGGGAACGGCTCGCCGGAGCGGCCGTCGAACAGACGGGTCTTGCCGGAGGAGTTGATCAGGCGGTCACCGTCGCGGGTCACGTTGGTGGAATCCAGCAGGCCCGTGATTTCCTCTTCGCGGGCGCCGTCGAACACCGGCGTTGCAACAGTGGTGGGACCACTCTCGCGCGGCAGGTTGGGCAGCTGCTTGACCCACTCGGGCTCGCCTTCGATCTTCCAACCGGTCTTGGCAACCCAGCCAAGGTGGGTTTCGAGCACCTGGCCCACGTTCATACGGCCCGGAACACCCAGCGGGTTCAGGACGATGTCAACGGGGGTGCCGTCGGCGAGGAAGGGCATGTCCTCCACGGGGAGGATCTTGGAGATAACACCCTTGTTGCCGTGGCGGCCGGCGAGCTTGTCGCCGTCGGTGATCTTGCGCTTGGCGGCAACGTACACGCGGACCAACTGGTTGACGCCCGGTGGCAGCTCGTCGTCGTTGTCACGGTCGAAGACGCGGACGCCGATGACGGTGCCGGACTCGCCGTGGGGAACCTTCAGGGAGGTGTCACGCACTTCGCGGGACTTCTCGCCGAAGATGGCGCGCAGCAGGCGCTCTTCCGGAGTCAGTTCGGTTTCACCCTTCGGGGTGACCTTTCCGACCAGGATGTCCCCTGCTTCAACCTCGGCACCGATGTGGATGATGCCGCGCTCGTCCAGGCCTGCCAGGACTTCCTCGGACACGTTGGGGATGTCACGGGTGATTTCCTCGGCACCAAGCTTGGTGTCGCGGGCATCGATCTCGTGCTCCTCGATGTGGATGGAGGAAAGAACGTCCTCGGCAACAATGCGCTGCGAGAGGATGATGGCGTCCTCGAAGTTGTGGCCTTCCCATGACATGAATGCCACGAGCAGGTTCTTGCCGAGGGCGAGCTCACCCTGGTCCGTTGCCGGGCCGTCGGCGATGATGCCGCCAACTTCCAGGCGCTGGCCTTCGTTGACCAGGACGCGGTGGTTGTAGCAGTTGCCCTGGTTCGAGCGGGCGAACTTGTTGATGCGGTAGTTGGTCTCCGTGCCGTCGTCGTTGAGCATGATGACGAGCTCGGCGGACACCTCGGTGACCACACCGGCCTTCTTGGCGATGACGACGTCGCCGGCGTCAACGGCTGCGGCGCGCTCCATGCCGGTGCCCACGAAGGGGGCCTCGGAACGGACCAGCGGCACGGCCTGGCGCTGCATGTTGGCACCCATGAGTGCACGGTTGGCGTCGTCGTGCTCCAGGAACGGGATCAGGGCGGTAGCCACGGACACCATCTGGCGCGGGGAAACGTCCATGAACTCGACGTCCTCGGCGGGCACGAGCACAGGCTCGCCTCCACCACCACGGGCACGGACCAGCACGGTGTCCTCGGCGAACTTGTTGTTCTCGTCCAGCGGCGCGTTGGCCTGGGCGATCAGCACTTCAGCCTCGTCGTCGGCCGTCAAGTACTGGACGTCGTCGGAAACGACGCCGTCCTTGACCAGGCGGTACGGGGTCTCGATGAAGCCGAACGGGTTGATGCGTCCGTAGGATGCCAGCGAACCGATCAGGCCAATGTTCGGGCCTTCAGGAGTTTCGATGGGGCACATACGTCCGTAGTGGGACGGGTGCACGTCACGGACTTCCATGCCGGCGCGGTCACGGGACAGACCACCGGGGCCCAGGGCCGACAGGCGGCGCTTGTGGGTCAGGCCCGAGAGCGGGTTGTTCTGGTCCATGAACTGCGACAGCTGGGAAGTTCCGAAGAACTCCTTGATGGCTGCAACCACGGGGCGGATGTTGATCAGGGTCTGCGGCGTGATGGCCTCGACGTCCTGGGTGGTCATACGCTCGCGGACAACGCGCTCCATACGGGACAGGCCGGTGCGGACCTGGTTCTCGATGAGCTCGCCGACGGCGCGGATGCGGCGGTTGCCGAAGTGGTCGATATCGTCGATTTCGACGCGCAGGTCCACTTCCTGGCCATCGCGGGTGCCCTTGATGGTCTTCTCGCCGGCGTGCAGCGCGACGAGGAACTTGATCATGGCAACGATGTCTTCAACGTGCAGGACTGACGCTTCCTTGTCGCCAAGGGAGCGATCGATGCCCAGCTTGCGGTTGATCTTGTAACGGCCAACCTTGGCCAGATCGTAGCGCTTGGAGTTGAAGTACAGGTTGTCCAGCAGCGACTGGGCAGCCTCGACGGTGGGCGGCTCGCCCGGACGCAGCTTGCGGTAGATGTCAAGCAGGGCGTCTTCGCGGGTTTCGGTGGCGTCCTTCTCCAGGGTTGCCCGCATGGAGTCATACTGGCCGAACTCTTCGAGGATCTGGCCTTCGGTCCAGCCTAGGGCCTTCAGCAGCACGGTTACGGACTGCTTGCGCTTGCGGTCGAGGCGGACGCCGACCTGGTCGCGCTTGTCGATCTCGAGCTCGAACCATGCACCGCGGGACGGGATGATCTTGGCGGTGAAGATGTCCTTGTCGCTGGTCTTGTCGGCAGCGCGCTCGAAGTAGGCGCCCGGCGAACGGACCAGCTGGGAGACGACGACACGCTCGGTGCCGTTGACGACGAAGGTGCCCTTCTCGGTCATCAGCGGGAAGTCACCCATGAACACGGTCTGCTGCTTGATTTCGCCCGTGTTGTTGTTCATGAACTCGGCCTTGACGTACAGCGGAGCCGAGTAGGTGGCGTCCCGGTCCTTGCACTCAGCCATGGTGTACTTGGGGTCAGCGAACTCCGGATCGGAGAAGCTCAGGGACATGGTGCCCTGGAAGTCCTCGATCGGGGAGATCTCTTCGAAGATGTCCGACAGGCCGGACGTGGTGGCGACGCTGAGATCGTTTTCTTCGACAGCCTTTGCCACGCGTGCCTGCCAGCGCTCATTGCCGACCAGCCAGTCAAAGCTGTCCGTCTGCAGGGCAAGCAGATTCGGAACGTCAAGGGGTTCGTGAATCTTTGCGAATGAGAGCCGGCGAGTGGCACCATCAGTGCTGTCGGCAGTGTTAGCGGTTTCGTTATTAGAGGTGCTCGAGGCGACCAAGAGGGATCCTTCCACAGACCTTCAGGCGTTTTCAGATCTCCCCCGCTGTGCACCCTGCGAAGTGACTCCGCAGCGCTACCATCCGGTTCCGCTATATGACCCGGGGCCCGGAACTGACTATGCTGTGACCGTGGTTACGGCACGTTGATTGCCAGCTGCCGGGCAAAGCCCACCGCTATATGAAGGCTGAAGGTAAACAGGGAAGACGCAAATATCTACGATACGGCAAAATAACCTACGTGTCTACCCCACAACCGGCCGGATTGCAAGCAGCTGATTTTGGGCGGCAGAGACCCGCCGCATCCTAGAGCCGAAGCGTCACGCCCGCTGCAGTGCAGGCGCCGGCATTCGCCAACACCGCATCCCGGACCGCGTCCTGGCAAGCCTGTGCCGGCTTGCCCCCCATCGCCATGGAATGCACATAGCCGTTCCAGCGTTTGAATAGTTGGGTGACCGGGCTCACGATAGCCTTGGTGGCTTACAACGGAACCGGACTGAAAGTGGGAACCATGGCCAACTCTCCAGACAGCAATGACGTTGTCATCGTCGGGGCCGCGCGGACTCCGCAGGGCCGGATCAACGGCCAACTTTCCAGCCTCACGGCAGTGGACCTGGGGGCCCACGCCATCAAGGCCGCATTGGCGGGCAGTGGTGTGGACGCCTCCGACGTCGAGGCGGTGATCATGGGCCAGGTGCTCCAGGCGGGCGCGGGGCAGAATCCCGCACGGCAAAGCGCCATCGGCGCAGGCATCGGCTGGAACGTCCCTGCGGTGACAATCAACAAGGTGTGCCTTTCCGGCCTGACGGCGGTGATTGACGCCGCCCGGATGATCCGCGCCGGAGAGGCTTCGGTGGTGGTTGCGGGCGGCCAGGAGTCGATGAGCCGCGCGCCGCACCTGCTCCCGGGATCGCGCCAAGGCTGGGCCTATGGATCCATTCAGGCGCTGGACGCGGCGGCCCATGACGGCCTGACCGATGCCTTCGACGGGCAGTCCATGGGCCTGTCCACGGAGACACGGAACCTCACCCTGGGTATCGACCGCGCGTCCCAGGACAACGTTGCGGCCCAGTCGCACCAGCGGGCTGCGCTGGCGGCAAAGAACGGAACGTTCGACGGCGAGATCGCACCTATCAGCGTCAAGCAGCGGAAGGGTGAGCCCCTGGTGGTCGACACCGACGAGGGGGTCCGTCCCAACACGTCAGTTGAATCACTGGCAGGCCTGCGTGCAGCGTTCGTCACCGACGGCACCATCACTGCCGGCAACTCCTCTCCCCTGTCCGACGGCGCCGCCGCACTGGTCCTCGCCTCACGCGGCTATGCGGAAGAGCATGGCCTGGAATACCTGGCTGTGGTGGGCAAGCCCGGGCAGGTGGCGGGACCGGACAACACCCTCCATTCGCAGCCGTCGAACGCGATCATGAATGCCCTCGGCAAGGCCGGCTGGAGCACGGGGGACCTGGACTTCGTCGAAATCAACGAGGCCTTCGGGTCCGTTGCCGTGCAGTCCCTCAAGGACCTCGACTACCCGCTGGAGAAGTGCAACATCCACGGCGGTGCCATCGCCCTGGGGCATCCCATTGGAGCTTCGGGGGCCCGCCTGGCCGCGCATGCGGCCCACGAGCTAAAGCGGCGGGGAACCGGTAAGGCGGCGGTGTCCCTCTGCGGCGGGGGCGGGCAGGGCGAGGCCCTCCTGCTGTACCGCGACTGATGGCGGGACCAGCCGGAAACGGCACGGGGGGCGCCGGTCGGGAACGGTTCCTGGCCGACGCCCAGGCACGCGGGCTGAAGGTGGAGGTAGTGGAGCGGCCCCCTGCGCGAAGCCTTGACGAGGCTGCCGAGATCCTGGGCATCAGGCCGGCGGACATCGTAAAGTCCCTCGTGGTCAAGCACAAGGACGGGACCTTCCTGTTCGCCCTGATCCCCGGCGACCGGCAGATCTCCTGGCCAAAGCTCCGTGCCCTGGTGGGCGTGAACAAGCTCTCCCTCCCGGCCGCCGGGACCGCCCTTGAAGCGACAGGCTATGAGCGGGGCACCATCACCCCTCTCGGCAGCACGACCAGTTGGCCGGTCTACGCCGACGCCACCATCACCGGGCGCCGCATCTCCATGGGCGCCGGTGCCCACGGCTACAGCGCCTTCGTCGACGCTGACGCACTGACCGCAGCCCTGGACGCCGTGGTGGCGGACATCAGCGAACCCTCCTGAATCCCCCAAGCGCCTTAAAAGCAGGAAACCCCGCCCACCGAAGTGGACGGGGTTTCCTGAGGAAAAGGCGTTGTTACTTGAGGGTAACGGTGGCGCCTGCAGCCTCGAGCTGCTCCTTGGCCTTCTCGGCAGCTTCCTTGTTGGCGCCTTCGAGAACAGCCTTGGGGGCGCTGTCAACCAGGTCCTTGGCTTCCTTGAGGCCGAGGGAGGTGATGGCGCGAACTTCCTTGATGACCGCGATCTTCTTGTCGCCGGCAGATTCGAGGATGACGTCGAAGTCGGTCTTCTCTTCAGCCTCTTCAGCAGCGCCACCGGCAGCGGGGCCGGCAACAGCTACAGCAGCAGCGGTAACTTCGAAGGTCTCTTCGAAGAGCTTGACGAACTCGGAGAGCTCGATGATGGTCAGTTCCTTGAAAGCTTCAATGAGCTCTTCGTTGCTGAGCTTCGCCATGGTAGGCGTCCTTCCTGTTGTTGGTGTCCGAACGGCGCGTGGCTGTTCCGGCACCGGAGTCTGGTGGGGGTAAGAGAATTAGTTCTCTTCGGCAGCCGGAGCTTCGGCGGGTGCCTCGGCTTCAGCGGCGGGAGCTTCTTCAGCGGCAGGCGCTTCGGCAGCTGCCGGTGCACCGTTCTCTTCTTCAAGCTTGAGGCGCAGTGCGTCGATGATGCGGGCAGCTGCGGCGGCGGGCGCCTTGAGGACACCTGCAACCTTGGCGAGCTGCAGCTCACGGGACTCGAGGGCAGCCAGGGCTGCAACCTCGGTGGCGTCCAGCGCCTTGCCCTCGAAGTAACCGGTCTTGATGACCAGCTGCTTGTTGGCCTTGGCAAAATCCGTCAGGCTCTTGGCAGCGGCAACTGCGTCACCCTTGATGAACGCGATTGCAGTGGGGCCGGCAAGCTGGCCGTCGAATGCTTCGACGCCGGCTTCCTTGGCTGCAATGGCGGTCAGGGTGTTCTTGACGACCGCGAACTTGGTGTCCTGGCCGAGAGAAACACGCAGCTGCTTGAGCTGTGCAACGGTGAGCCCGCGGTATTCGGTCAGGACAGCGGCGTTCGATTCCTTGAAATCGTTAGTGATCTCAGCTACTGCTGAAACCTTGGTAGGCGTTGCCATAACCCTCCTTCCGGGGATAGTGCCGGTATTCGACGGTCCCCGCTCAAGAGAGCTAAAACTAAAAACGCCCCGCGCAGATGCACGGGGCTTGGCTCAACACGGCTTTACCGTGGAGCTTTGCTTCGTTCACCTGCGCCGGCCGCCCTGCGTTGAGGGTCCTTCGTCCGGAAAACCACTGGAATCCCCCGCGCACATCTGCAGAGTTGAGCCATGCTCAGGAGAGTGGATTTCCAACAACCGACGGTCTTTGGTAGTCCCAGCTTACGCGAGGCGTTGCCACTGCGCCAAATCGGGGTTCAGCTGGTGCTCGTGTGCAGCGTTGGCAGTTCCTTCTGCCAGATGCCCGTCACTCCGGCTGTCTGGAACCCAAGCTGCCTGTTGACCGTCAGGAGGTAACGGTTCTCAGGTGCGTTCCAGGTGTAGATAATGCGGGCGTCCGGAAACTGCTCGCTGAGCCGCACCATGTTCGCCACCTTGATCAGCAGCCCCAGTTTGTTGCCGCGGTGCTCCTGCAGCACCAGCGTGTCGTCCTGGAATACAACGTCCGCACGGTGCGCCAGCACCGTAATCGTGGTCAGTCCCACCAGGGACCCCGTGGCAATGTGCTCGACGGCGGTGACCACCGTTCTCCTGCCCTGCGCAATGGCGACGTCCTCGGCCTCGCGCAGGATGCCGCCGTCGAACACCATGTCCTGCTCAACCGGCACATCCAGGGACGGATCCACGTCCGCCCCCGCCTGGTTCTCGAGGACGGCCACGGCTTCCAGCCACCGGTCGGGGCACCGGTCCGTCCAGTGGTGGAGCCGGTACCGGCCGTTGTTCGCTTCCTCCGCTTCGGCCTGGAGGTCGGCCACCAGCTTGGTGTCCAGCGGCAGGAGGCATGAACTGAACTGCTCAATGTGCTGAAGCGTGTATCCGGTCTTCTGTGCGAACTCCACCTCACGGCTTTCCAGCGGCACGAACCCCTGCCCCGAGCCGGGAACCAACTGGGCCTGTTCAAACTCGTGCAGCGAGGCGCCGGGATGGTTCGTGTCCACCAGGATCATGGTCCGGCCTTCGCCCCTGGCCAGCTGCTCGGCGGCCTCGAGCAAGCGCCGCCCCACTCCCTGCCGCTGGAACTCGGGCAGGATGTCCAGGGTGAGCTCGGCGAGATCCAGGTGATCGGTGAGGGGCAACGCGATGTCCACAGTACCCACGATGGCGCCGTCCACCTTGGCCACCAGGATCAGCTGCCGCTCATACGGGTCCTCGAACTCCAGGAGCTTTTCCATGGGACCGTAAGCGAGGTCGTCACTCCCCCAGGTCTGCATCCGCACTTTGCGGCCCACCTCGACGGCGGCCAGGAAGTCCGCAGCGTCCGGGGTGTCCAGTGAGTCGGGAATCCAGAGCTGCTCGATCTTCACGTCTATTGCCATTCGGGCATCATCCCAGCTGTTTCTGCCGCTCACCTTCAAAGCCGGCGGGCCTGAATCCGAGTGCGGTATTTAGGGCCAGCATATGCTGGTTTCCGCTGGCATTCCATGTCAAAACCGAGCGCGGCGGCGCCAGTGGGACGAAAAGAAGACCGCCCCGGCGCGGTGGCGCAGGGACGGTCTTCGGGTGCTCCGGGAATCAATTCCCGGGCAGGGACTTCATTGAGGACTACGCCTCGGTGAGCACCTTGGTGACGTTGGGGTCAACGGAGATGCCCGGGCCGAACGTGGTGGCGACGGTGGCCTTCTGGATGTAGCGGCCCTTCGCAGCGGACGGCTTGAGGCGAAGGACCTCTTCCAGTGCTGCTGCGTAGTTCTCGGCCAGCTTCACGGCGTCGAAGGAAACCTTGCCGATGATGAAGTGCAGGTTGGAGTGCTTGTCGACGCGGAAGTCGATCTTGCCACCCTTGATGTCGTTGACGGCCTTGGTGACATCGGGGGTCACGGTGCCCGTCTTCGGGTTCGGCATCAGGTTACGCGGACCCAGGACCTTGCCGAGGCGGCCAACCTTGCCCATGAGGTCAGGGGTGGCAACGGCGGCGTCGAAGTCGGTCCAGCCGCCGGCGATCTTTTCGATCAGGTCGTCGGAACCAACGAAGTCGGCGCCGGCTGCGATTGCAGCCTCAGCCTTGTCACCCGTGGCGAAGACCAGGACGCGGGCGGTCTTACCGGTGCCGTGGGGCAGGTTGACCGTGCCGCGGACCATCTGGTCAGCCTTGCGGGGGTCCACGCCGAGGCGGAAAGCAACCTCAACGGTGGCGTCGAACTTGGACGGGCTGGTGTCCTTGGCCAGCGTTACTGCCTCGAACGGTGCGTAGTGCTTGGTCGCATCGATCTTGGCGGCTGCTGCCTCATATGCTTTGCTGCGCTTTGCCATGCTGCTTATTTCTCCTTGTGCAGTTGTGGTCTGCGGACCGCGCTGGGCCCTGCCACAGTCGGTGATCCGGTTCGTTATCCGGGCCGGATGACCAACATTTCAATTATTTTGGTGCCGGTGTCCCGGCGGTGCCGCCCGTCGTCGTCAATTGCACTGACGCTGGACAGCGGTAAAGGGTATTAGCCCTCGACGGTGATGCCCATGGAGCGGGCGGTGCCGGCGATGATCTTCGCTGCGCCTTCGAGGCTGGTGGCGTTGAGGTCTTCCATCTTGGTGGAGGCGATCTCGTTGACCTGGGCCTGGGTCAGCTTGGCAACCTTGACGGTGTGCGGAGTGGATGAACCCTTGGCAACGCCTGCAGCCTTCTTGATGAGCTCTGCAGCCGGCGGGGTCTTGGTGATGAACGTGAAGGAACGGTCCTCGTAGACCGTGATTTCCACGGGGATGACGTTTCCGCGCTGGGCTTCCGTCGCAGCGTTGTACGCCTTGCAGAATTCCATGATGTTGACACCGTGCTGGCCAAGTGCAGGACCGATCGGCGGGGCCGGGTTGGCGGCACCTGCCTGGATCTGCAGCTTGATGAGGCCGGTGACCTTCTTCTTGGGAGCCAATGTAGGGTCCTTCTCTCAATAACGTCCTGGGGCACAGGAGCGTGCCTCAGGTTTTTGGCCGCCATGGCAAGGCGGCCGGCCGTTCCGGTGCAGCTAAGCGGGCGGCGCCGGAACGAATTCTAGGAATCTCAGATCTTGGTGACCTGGTTGAACGCCAGGGTGACGGGCGTTTCGCGCTCGAAGATGGAGACCAGCACCACGAGAGTCTGGGACTCGGGCTTGATCTCGGAGATCGTGGCGGGAAGGGTCTCGAACGGGCCTTCCTTGACGATGACGGACTCGCCGACCTCGAAGTCAACAGCCACGGGAACCTGGTTCTGCTTGTTGACCGGCTTGCCCTTCTCGGCCTGCTCCTCTTCGAAGACGGGGGCGAGCATGGAGAAGACTTCATCCAAACGCAGCGGGACCGGGTTGTGGGCATTGCCCACGAAGCCGGTGACGCCGGGGGTGTGGCGGACGGCGCCCCAGGAGGCGTCCGTCAGGTCCATGCGGACCAGGACGTAGCCGGGGATGCGGACGCGGTTGATCACCTTGCGCTGGGCGTTCTTGATCTCCACGACTTCTTCCATGGGCACCTGGATTTCGAAGATGTAATCTTCCATGTCCAGGGTCTGGATGCGGGTCTCCAGGTTGGCCTTCACGCGGTTTTCGTAGCCGGCGTAGGAGTGGATGACGTACCAGTCACCTTCCTGGCGGCGCAACTTGGCCTTGAACTCCTCTGCGGGGTCCGCGGCCGCGGTGGCTGCCGCTGCGGCAAGGGCGTCGGTCTCTTCGCCATCGACATCCGCTGAGTCGGCTTCGGATGCCTCTGCATCGTCGGAGGCGGCATCATCGGACTCGGGCGCGGAGAACTCAACCTCGGACTCTTCACCGGCTTCCGCCGTGACGTCCTGGGATTCTTCCAACCCGGTCTCGGTTACCTCGAGCTCCTGCTCAGACACTTGGTCTCCTGCTTCCTCATTGCCTAACATGCCTATTTAAATGGCTCAATTCCGCACACCGGCGCTTCCTTCCGGTTTCCCGGGGAAACACGCGGCCTGCGGACCGTCCAGCCCTAGTGGTCCGTGGGGCCGGTACCGCCGAAGACCCAGCCGACAGCGGTTCCGAAACCAATGTCCAGCAGGCTGACGATGACCATCATGATGGCCACGAACACCAGCACCACGAGCGTGTAGTTGATCAGTTCCTTGCGGGTGGGGGCAACAACCTTCTTCAGTTCGCCAATGATCTGGCGGACAAAGAGTGCAATGCGGGCGAAGAAGTTTGCCTTGGCTTCCTTCTTAGCTGGGCGGCCCTTGGAGCTGCTGGCAGCTGTTTCGGTCACCTGGTCCTCGCTCATCTTTGCAATGGTGGATTACCCGGCCCTGATCAGAACCATGGTTGCTGCGCCTGCCCCGGGCTTTCGCCCGGAGCAGCTTGCGCAGGGCAGACAGGACTCGAACCTGCAACCTGCGGTTTTGGAGACCGCTGCGCTACCAATTGCGCCACTACCCTATGGAGTGAAATCCACTCTTTGACGGCCCAACACCCAGCTTGAACTGGGGCGCACGCCATCATCCGTGTTTCAACACCGGTGAACCAGTCTACGCAAGAAGTCCGCGTAGGTAAAACCGGCCCGGCCGGCCCATCTGGAGTCCGGCCTGAAACCTGCCGCGCTGGGCAGTCATAAATCAAAACCGGCACCCCGGAGGGTCCGGTGAACAGCATAGAGTAGAACTCGTCGAATCCCACATTCCAGCCATCCCGGCTGCAAGCGAAGAACGGACCTGCCATGTCTGCCGCCCGCGTTTCCCAACGCATTTCCGCAATTGCCGAATCCGCAACCCTGGCCGTTGACGCCAAGGCCAAGGCGCTTAAGGCAGCTGGCCGGCCGGTTATCGGCTTCGGCGCGGGCGAACCCGACTTTCCCACGCCGGACTACATCGTCAAGGCCGCCATCGAGGCTGCCGGCCAGCCCAAGTACCACCGCTACTCCCCTGCGGGCGGGCTGCCTGAGCTGAAGAAGGCCATCGCGGAGAAGACCCTGCGCGATTCGGGCTACACCGTGGACCCGTCACAGGTGCTGGTCACCAACGGCGGCAAGCAGGCGGTTTACAACACCTTCGCCACCTTGGTGGATCCAGGCGACGAGGTCATCGTGCCAGCTCCGTTCTGGACCACCTACCCGGAGGCCATCCGGCTGGCGGGCGGTGTGCCCGTGGAGGTCTTCGCCGGACCGGAACAGGACTACCTGGTCACCGTCGAACAGCTCGAAGCAGCCGTAACGGACCGCACCAAGATCCTGCTGTTCGTCTCGCCGTCGAACCCCACCGGCGCTGTCTACTCCCCGGAACAGGTGGCGGAGATCGGCAAGTGGGCAGCGGCCAAGGGCCTCTGGGTTGTCACGGACGAGATCTACGAACACCTGACCTACGACGGCGTCCCCTTCACCTCCATCGCAACGGCGGCCCCCGAATTGGGCGACAAGGTGGTCATCCTCAACGGCGTAGCAAAGACGTACGCCATGACGGGCTGGCGCGTGGGCTGGATGATCGGCCCGGCCGATGTCATCAAGGCCGCCACCAACCTGCAGTCCCACGCCACCTCCAACGTGTCCAACATCATGCAGGTCGCCGCCCTCGCTGCCGTCTCCGGCCCGCTGACCGCCGTCGACGAGATGAAGGTTGCGTTTGACCGCCGCCGCAAGGCCATCGTCGCAGGCCTGAACGCGATCGAGGGCGTGGAATGCCCGACGCCGAAGGGTGCCTTCTACGTGTACGCGGACGTGCGTGCGCTGCTGGGCAAGGAATTCCCGACGGCGTCCGGCACCGCCACCCCGCAGACCTCCGCCGAGCTGGCGTCGCTGATCCTCGACGAGGTTGAGGTGGCAGTGGTTCCCGGCGAGGCCTTCGGTCCCTCCGGCTTCCTGCGTCTCTCCTACGCCCTGGGCGATGAGGACCTTGCCACCGGCGTCCAGCGCCTGCAGGACTTCCTGGGCAAGGCCCAGTAACGCCCCATCACCTTCCGCAGGCCAAAATCCAAACGCCCGCTCACTTCCTTAGGGAAGTGAGCGGGCGTTTGGATTTAACGCGCAGGAGCTGATGGGGCGTGTGGAGAAAAGCTGCCAAAGGTGATGGGGCGTGGGGGTTTTAGGCCAAAGGGAGCGGGCGATTCAGAGGAGGCGGCGCTCCGCGGCCCACTTGGTGAGCTCGTGCCGGCTGGAGAGCTGGAGCTTGCGCAGCACGGCCGACACGTGGGTTTCCACGGTCTTGATGCTGATGAAGAGTTCCTTGGCCACTTCCTTGTAGCTGTACCCCCGGGCGATGAGGCGCATGACCTCCAATTCCCGGGCCGAGAGCTTGTCCAGCTCATCGTCGGCAATGTCTGCGGGGGCCGTGCCGAAGGCGTCGAGGACGAAGCCGGCAAGGCGGGGCGAGAAGACCGCGTCGCCACCGGCCACGCGGTGCACCGCGTCGGTGATCTCGGCACCGGAAATGGTCTTGGTGACGTAGCCGCGCGCCCCGGCTCGGATCACTGCCACCACGTCCTCCGCGGCGTCTGAGACGCTCAGCGCCAGGAAACGCGTGGTGGACAGGAGAGCTGCCGAGCCTGCGATGACCTCGCGGCCCCCGCCGCCCAGTCCGCCGGGCAGGTGCACGTCCAGGAGGACGACGTCGGGGCGCTGTCCGGCAATCACGGCGATGGCCTGCTCCACCGTTGCTGCCTCCCCCACCACGTGGATGCTGGCGTCAAGGTCCGCTTTAAGCCCGGACCGGAAGATGGCGTGATCGTCCACGATGACCACCCGCACGGAACTGGCCGGCCGGGTGCTTCCGGGGCCTGTCCCCTGGGTCATGTTCATGTTTTCCCTTCCCAATGTTCCGCTGCAGCAGGCAGCCTTAGGCGGACTTCCGTGCCGTCCGCGGTGCTGAGGATTGCCGCGGAGCCGCCGTGCCGTTTCATCCTGCCGATGATCGATTCGCGCACGCCCAGCCGGTCCGCCGGCACCTCGCCCAGCTCGAAGCCGGGCCCCCTGTCCTTGATGAAGATTTCCGTCTGCCCGTCCGACGCCTCAAGGTAGACCGAAACCGTCCCGCCCCCGTGCCGCGAGGCATTGAGCATGGCTTCCCGGGCCGCCTGGACCAGGGCTTCGTTTGCCTCAGTCATGGCGGCGTCGCCAACGGTCACAACCTCCACCGCGTTGCCTAGCAGGTCCTCCACTTCGGCGGCGGCGGCCTTGACGCGGGCGGAAAGCTGCCCGCTTTCCCGGCCCGGATCCTGGAACAGCCAGCCACGCAGCTCACGTTCCTGGGCACGGGCCAGGCGGACGACGTCGTGCTCGTTGCCTGCCCGCCGCTGGATCAAGGCGAGCGTCTGCAGGACGGAATCGTGCAGGTGGGCGGCGATCTCCGCCCGCTCCGTCTCCCGGATCCGCCCTGCACGCTCGGCCTCCAGGTCCCGCCAAAACTTCAGCGCCCACGGCAACAGGACCAGCACCACGCCGCCCAGCACGGCAACCGATGCCAGCAGCGCAAGCCAGGTCTGTTCCCACGAGCCGGAACCGGACACCATCACCAGCACACCGGCCACCACCAAGGCCAGGCCGGCGGCAAGCCGGCCCCATCCGCCGGCCTGGTCAGCCTTGGTCTTGTCCACCAGCCCGGCACGCCGGGTTTCGTCCAGCTGCATCCAGGCGATCGAGGCCCCGCTCAGCACCGCGGCCGCGGGGATCAGGGTCCCCAGGGAGACATCCACGCCCAGCATCTGCGCCACCATGATGCCGGCCACCAGCAGCAGCCCGCAGCCCAGGAGGATCTCCTTGCCGTAGCGCATCCCGCCGGCCCGGAACCAAGGTGGATGGGCCGCCTCCGCGCCCGGATCCTGGTCGTTGCCGGCGTCGGGCGCCGGACCGTTGGCACCTGCGGGGATGCCGGCGCCGGGCGCCGTTCGCTGAGGCGACGGGGCCTGAACGGCCTGGCCCTGCCCCGGTCGGCTCACAGCCGGGGCAATAGGCGACGCCGGCCGGCGGGCACTGCGGCGTGCGGCCTCGTCCGCGGTGGGCACCATAATCCAGAGCCAGGCGTAGAAGACCAGGCCCGCCCCTCCCGCGAAGGCGGCGAGGACCATAGCCAACCGGACGTTCCTTACCGGCCAGCCCAGGTGCGCGGCCAGCCCGGAACAGACGCCCGCGATGACGCGGTCGCTGCTCCGCGCCAGGGGCGGGCGCACCGGGAGGGTTGTCATGGATCAATCCAAACATGGATCAGGGTTGACCGGACCGGATCAAGGCCCTTGCCGGGGACGGCTCAGGGACCGTTCAGGGTTTCCCCCAATAGAGGGCCGGATGGGCAGGGACGGAGGATCGAGGTATGAACTCGCAGATCCCTCCCTCCGACGACGAACCGTCCGGGCCTCTGCCCGGCCCGGAAAGCCAGCCTCCCACTGAGCCGCTCCCGCCCTCCGCCCAGCTTCCCTCCCCCGGCCCAGAACACCCCGGCCCAGAACACCCCGCCCCCGGCCCGGAGGCGGCGCCTGGGGGCCAGGAGGCCGGTCCCGGCCCGAACTACGGTTTCCCGGACGGCCCGGCGCCGGCGGCCTCCACCGATTTCTTTGGCTGGGTCCGCAGCCAGGGCATTCACCGGGGAAACGACCGGTGGATCGGCGGCGTTTGCAGCGGCATCGCCCACCGGCTCAACGTTGATCCGATCATCATCCGCGGCGCCGCGATCGTCCTGACCCTCCTTGCCGGCATCGGCGTACTGGTCTACGGCCTTGCATGGGCCCTCCTGCCGGAACCCGACGGCAGGATCCACGTCCAGGAGGCCGGCGCGGGCCGCTGGTCGAGCGGCATGACCGGGGCCCTCATCGCCACAGTGCTGGGCCTCACAGGCCTGGGCGGAGGCTACTGGGGCTGGAGCCATAACGGCTTGAGCGGGCTGCTGTGGACCGTCTTCTGGGTCGGCGGCGCCATCTACCTCATCTACTACCTGACGCAGCGAAACAAGGCACACCCCACCATGGCGGGCCACTCGGTTCCACCCCGGACCACCTATCCTGCGGGACACCCGGGAACAGGAGCTGCCTCGGCATTTTCCACCGGCACGGCTTCCGCACCGGCCCCGGGACACCCGGCAACGCCTCAGTATGGCCCGCCCACCATCGGAGCGGGCACAGACGGAGGCTACGGGCCTCCCACCGGCGCAGGCCCTGGAAGACCCGGGCCCAGCGCCACAGGCCCCGCCGGGGCCGGGAACGGCACAGGGTTCGGCGGCCCGGGCAGCGCGGCGACTGGCGGTGGCAGCTACCCCGCCCCGTGGGGCCCGCCCCGGCCGTCGAAGCCGCGGCCGGCTGGACCGGGCGCTCCCGCGGTGGCCATCGCAACGGGCGCTGCCCTTGTGGTGGGCGGCGGACTGAAGGCGCTGGACGCCGCCAACATCATCAACCTGGGCGGCTCAGCCAACGCCATCGTGTGGGCCAGCGCGGCAGCAGTCCTTGGCCTGGGCATCCTGGTGGCCGGCTTCCGCGGACGGACCGCCGGCATCCTGAGCCTGTTTGCCGTGATAGCACTGGTCACCGGCGGTATCTACAACACCCTGGACGACGGCCGGATGCGGTTCCAGCAGGTGGACTGGAGCCCTGCCGGAATCGAGGAAGCGCGCGGGGGCATCGACATCACGGCCGGGCGGGGAACCGTGAACCTCATGGACCTCTCCCCAAACACCCCCCTGACCTCCGACGTCGTGGTGCCCCTGGACATCACGGCCAGCAACGTGACGGTGGTCATCCCGCGAAACGTGCCAGTGGACATCAAGGCGGACATGACCATGGGGAACCTGAACGAGCCAAGCGGCCAACGCGGCGGTACCACCACCCGCGAGAGCACCTACAACACGGACAAACCGGGCAACCACCTGGTGGTGCAGATCGACGGAACCTTCAGCAACGTCACCATCCAGGAAGGCAACTGACATGGACAGCGGCAACATTCCGACGACGGCGGACCAGGACCTTGAGGGCCGGGCACCTGCCAGGGTGGGGACGGTGGTGTGGGGACTGATCGTCCTGGCGCTGGCGGTGCTGATCATCGTGGCGCAGTTGGGCATCGTCACCCTCAACGGCACCTACGTCTTGATCGGCCTGATGATTGGGGCGGGCGTGGCCCTGGTGGTGGGCGGCCTGCTCTCAGCCCGGAAACGTGACAACCAACCGACGACAGGGAAGTCTTGAACCATGGATAAGTTCTTCAGCATTGTCAGGGGCCTTGGCCTGAAGCGCGGCCCGGAGCGGTGGCTTGGCGGAGTCTGCGGCGGCATCGCTGCCAAGCTCAATGTGGACGTAGCTTTTGTCCGTATCGCCTTCCTGCTCTTCGCACTGCTTCCGGGGCCGGCCTTCGTTTTCTACGTCCTCGCGTGGGTGATCCTCCCGGACCAGCGTAACGAGATTCCGCTGCAGACGTTCCTGGACCGCCGCTCACTCGGTCGCTGACCGGGCCGGCTTCCGCCGCCAGCCCAAAGCCCCCGCCCGGTGAATCCGTTCATCGGGCGGGGGCTTTTGGTTGCCCTGATTCCGCAGCGTGCCGGGCCCGCATGTAACCGGTTTGTGTCGTACCCCACACACCCCACTACACTTCTAGGTGAGCTCAGCGTGGCGCTCTGCCTGTAAACCTTCTTCCCAGGATTTGAGCCGAACATGAAAATTGGAATCCTCACCAGCGGTGGCGACTGCCCCGGACTGAACGCCGTTATCCGAGGCGCAGTATTGAAGGGCATCGCCGTCCACGGCCAGGAATTCGTAGGATTCCGCGACGGCTGGCGCGGCGTGGTGGAGGGCGACATCATCGAAATCCCCCGTACCATGGTCCGCGGCATTGCCAAGCAGGGCGGCACCATCCTGGGCACATCCCGCACCAACCCGTTCGAAAACGGCGGCGGACCCGAGGCCATCAAGGCCCACATGGACCGCCTGGGCATCGATGCCATCATCGCTATCGGCGGTGAAGGGACCCTGGCAGCAGCCAAGCGACTGACCGACGCCGGCCTCAAGATCGTGGGCGTCCCCAAGACGGTGGACAACGACCTTGACGCCACCGACTACACCTTCGGTTTCGACACCGCCGTGCAGATCGCCACCGAAGCAATCGACCGGCTCCGTACCACTGGCGAGTCCCACCACCGCTGCATGATCGCTGAAGTCATGGGCCGCCACGTGGGCTGGATTGCCCTGCACGCGGGCATGGCCGCCGGCGCGCACGCCATTCTCATTCCGGAGCAGAAGGTGAGCATCGAGCAGATCACCGACTGGGTCAAGGAGGCCCATGCCCGAGGCCGCGCGCCGTTGGTGGTGGTGGCCGAAGGCTTCGTGCCGGAGCACATGGAAAGCCCGCACTCCGAGCGTGGACTGGACACATTCGGCCGGCCGCGCCTGGGCGGCATCGCCGACCAGTTGGCCCCCGAGTTGGAGGCAAGGACCGGCATCGAAACGCGTGCCACCATCCTGGGCCACATCCAGCGCGGCGGCGTCCCCTCCGCCTTCGACCGGGTCCTGGCCACCCGGCTGGGCATGGCCGCAATCGACTCCGTGGTTGAAGGATACTGGGGCACCATGGTGGCGCTGAAGGGCACCGACATCCGGCATGTGGCCTTCGAGGAAGCCCTTGGCCAGCTGAAGACCGTCCCGCAGAACCGCTATGACGAGGCCGCGGTCCTGTTCGGCTGAGCCACCGTGCCGCCCTAGGCTGGGAGCATGACACTCGATCCCGGCTCCGCGGCCATCATCCAGCTGGCATGGGCCCGCCGTCTTGGCCTTGACGACGATGCTTTCGGTGACGCCCTGGCTTCCGGCGAACGGATTGTCCGCGCCGACGAGTCATGCCGCACCGTCGAGTTCGTGCGGATATTCGGAAGTTCCGCGCTGGTGGGCCCGCAGAGCGTGATCGATGCCGCCGCCGGCATCCCGGATGAGGAAATGGCCCAGCACGTGACCCTCCTGAAGCTCACCCGGGAACGCGGCGGCCATGGACTCGGGGCTTCCGCCCTGTTCTTCGCCGACGACCTGCCACTTCAGCAGCCGTCCGAAGAGCTGACGGTTTCGCACGGAAATCCCGAGGCCATCGAACTGGAGGGCCGTTGCCCACCGGACGACGTCAACGAAGTGGGACTCTCCGACCTGGAAAACCGCTACACCATCGTGCACGAACTGGACGGCAGGCGTGTTCCCCTGGCCTGCGGGGCCTACGGGGAATGGGAGGGCCTGTTGGGCAACATGGGCGTGCTGGTGGACCCTGAGTGGCGGCGGCGCGGCCTGGGCTCACTGGCCGGCTCCATCGCGGCGCACGAGGCACTGGCCGCCGGGCTGACCCTGCAGTGGCGTGCCGATGTGAGCAACACCGGCTGCCTGGCCCTGGCCCGGAAACTGGGCCTCTCAGCCGGCGGAATCCAGACCAGCGTCAACCTTCGCTGAGGTACCGGTACCGGCAGCGGCGCTCCAGTCCTGGACCGGCTTGGGCTTGGCGAAGAACAGGGCCACCGCCGCGCCGGCCAGCACCACCGCGGCGGGCATCAGGATGGACTGTGCCATCGCCGTGGAGAACCCTGCCTTCAGGAACTCCGGCAGCGTGCCGCCCATGGCCATTCCCCCACCGGCTGATGCCGCGGGGCCGCCGGACGGAAGTTCGGCGGCGAGCCGGGACTGGATGAGGACGGCAATGGCGGCGCTGCCCAGCACGGCCCCGATCTGGCGCGTGGTGTTGTAAACGCCCGAACCGGCTCCTGCCTGGCGCGGCGGCAGGTTCCTGGTGGCGGTGGTGCTTAGGGGCGCCCAAATGCCGGCGTTGGCGAAGCCCAGGACGGCGCTGGGCAGCAGGAACAGCAGGATGGGCGTGTCCGGCTGCATCAGCAGGCCGTTCCAGACCAGGGCGACGGCCATCAATACCAGGCCGGAAGCGGCGAGGTATTTCGGGTTGACCCGGTCCACGATCTTCCCCACCACAGGTGCCATGCCGCCCGAAATCAGGGCCATGGGGACCATCAGGAGTGCGGACTGGGTGGGCGTGAGGCCACGGACCAGCTGGTAGTAGAAGATCAGCGGCAGGCCGAATGACGTGACGGTGAACCCCACCATGGTGATGCCCAGGTTGGCGAGGGAGAAGTTCCGGTCCCTGAACAGCCCCAGCGGCAACAGTGGTTCACCCTTGTTGAACCGCTGCCAGGCCACGAAAGCGGCCAGGACAACAAGGCCGGCGATAATCAGGCCCCACACGCTGATGAATCCGGTGATGGTGCCCCAGTTGTACGTCTCGCCTTCCTGGATGCCGAAGACCAGCAGGAAAAGCCCCACGGCGCTCAGCAGCACGCCGGGGATATCGAACCGGTGCGGGTGGGTGCTCAACGCCGGGACGTTGCGCAGTGCAAGGATGAAGCCAACGACGCCGACGGGTACGTTGATGAAGAAGATCCACTCCCAGCCGAGTCCGTCCACCAGGACACCGCCCAGGATGGGGCCCACCAGGGTGGCCATGCCGGCAGTGGCACCCCAGATGGCCATGGCAGAGCCGCGGCGGTCGGGCGGGAAGATGCGGGTGATGACCGCCATGGTCTGGGGCGTCATGACGGCCGCGCCGAGCCCCTGGACCACGCGTGCCCCGATGAGGGTTTCAACGTTCTGGGCAAGGCCGCACCAGAGGGACGCCAAGGTAAACACCACCAGGCCCAGGAGGTACAGCCTCCTGGGTCCGAACCTGTCCCCAAGTCGTCCGGTTATGAGCAGCGGAACGGCGTAGGCCAGCAGGTATGCGCTGGTCACCCAGATCACCGAGTTGATGTCGGCGTGCAGGCCTTCCATGATCCGGGGATTCGCCACCGAAACGATGGTGCTGTCGATCAGGATCATGAAGAACCCAATCACCAGGGACCACAGCGCCGGCCACGGCTTCTCTACGTTTTCCACTCTGTCATCCTTCTGGAGTTTTATTGGTGCCGGGCGGAGCCCGGGGAGCCTTAGCCCAGCAGGTCCAGGATCTCCGTGCGGGCGAACATTTGCGCCGCAGCCCGCGCCGAGGGCGCCCCGGCATCAGGGTCCGCTCCGGCGCCCAACAGGACCCGGGCCACGTCTGGGTAACCCTTGAATGCCGCTCCGGCGAGCGGGGTCTGGCCCCGGTCGTTGGCGGTGTTTGCGTCGGCGCCGTGCTGCAGGAGCAGCTCAACGGTACCGGCGTGGCCGTGGTACGCAGCCAGCATGAGCAGGGAATCACCGGCGGCGTTCGTCATGGTGGCCGGAGCGCCGGCGTCCAGGTACGCACCCAGCAGCGCGCTGTTTCCTTCGCGCGCAGCCTGGAAGAGCTCGTGCGCCAACGCCAGCGCGTCGTCGTCGTGCGCTTCCGCGCGCTGCGCGCCGGCGTGGACGGGCGTGGTGTTCTCGGTCATCAGCGTGGCCCCCTCAGGAATCCGGTCTGGCGCCCCACCACCTGGCCTGCGTCGGGGGCGACAATGAGCTCCTGCGCGGCGGGATAGGGTTCATCGCCGTCCAGGACCGTCAGTATTTCATCCGGTGCCACGGAACGCTTTATGACCGCCAGGGCCACCGGCCCCATTTCGTAGTGCTGGGCCACGGAGGTCACCGTTCCAACCTTCCGCTCCCCCGCCATCACCGGGCTGCCGGCTGCCGGGAGGGTGTGCTGCGAGCCGTCCAGCTGCAGGAACACCAGCCGGCGCGGCGGGTGGCCGAGGTTGTGCACCCGGGCAATGGTTTCCTGCCCCTTGTAGCAGCCCTTGGCCAGGTGCACGGCGGTGCGCAGCAGGTCCAGTTCGTGCGGGATTGTCTTGTCATCCGTTTCGGCGCCGATGCGCGGACGCCAGGCTGCGACGCGAAGGGCTTCGGCCGCGAGCACGCCCGCCAGTGCGTGCCCGGCAACGGCGTCCTCCAGCTCGCCGGCGGGGATGAGGTACTCGAACCAGGGCCGTTCAAGTCCTGGATGCTTTTCCTCCGGGACGGTGGCGTAGGAATATCCGCCCGCCGAAACGTGGGGCCACGGATCCTGCCAGGCAAGGTGGCCGGACCATTCCGGAACGGCACGGGTGCTGCCCACCACGGCCCAGTCCGCGGAGACGTCGGCGATTTCCACCCGCAGCATGAACTTCATCCGGTCCAGGTACTCTGCCAGCGGCGCGGCCTCGGCGGCCTCCACGATCAGCCAGGTGGTCCCGCCGTCGTCAACCACCCGGGCATCGAAGTCGATGCGGCCCTGGACGCTGAGGAGCAGCAGTTCACTGGACTCCCCCGGCTGCAGGGCTGCCACCTGCTGGGAGGACAGGGTGTTGAGCCAGCTCAGCCGGTCCGGCCCGGTGACGGTGACCACGCCGCGGTGGGAAAGATCGACGACGGCGGTTCCGGCAGCGAGTGCGCGCTGCTCACGCAGCGGCTCGCCGTAGTGGGCGGCGACACCGGCGTCAGGGCCGGCGGCCTCGACGGCGCCGGGGCGCGACAACAAAGGGCTGGGCGTAGTCATATGAAGTAGAAGTCCTTTGGGGTCGGCGGTATTCCGTGATCTGCGGGTTCGTTTCCGCACCCCGGCCGCTGGAAGGCACTGCCCGGGAAGCCCACTGCCTCAGGAGACCCCTGCAGTGTCAGACCGCTGTATCAGGAGACCCGGTGCAGGAAGGCGGACGCGTGGGCTTCAAGGCCTTTGCCGGCTTCTCCTCCCGTGGCCACGTCCCACCGCCACAAGAGGTTGCCGTCCACCAGGCCGAAGATCCGGGTGGCTGCGCTGTACTCCTTGGAGTGGCTGCCGCGCATCACCATGTCGGTGGTCAGCTGGATCTGCGGGCCCTTGATCTGGCCGTAGTAGAGCTCCGTGATCCCGCCGGGGTGCGCGATGGACACAGAGATGTCGAAGCCGCCGTCTTTGTTGCGCAGGGCCTCCACCTCGTCGGCGCTCTTCAACACCGGCACGATGTCCGCAGGCACCAGGCCTGGGCCGCCGTCGGCGTCCAACTGCTTGCGCTCCAGCGCCCAGAAGCCCGTCTCAACCGTGAGCGGGCGCAGGCGGACACCTTGGTCGTCCGTCAGCCAGCTTTCGGCGCGGTACTGGAGGTACGGGAGGCCGTTGTGGGTGAAGGACACATGCTGCAGGAAGTGTTCCGAGTCCTCGTCGCCGCTGCCCAGCCGGCCGCGGCCCTCCCACTCACCGATGAGCCACGAGAGGGGAACGAGTTCGGGGGTCAGATCTGTTGGAATCTCAATGGGCATTGCCATTACCTCCAGATACGGCTGGTACTGGAATAGGTCTGGTTACTTCTGGCCCTTGAAGAGGCGGTAGACCACGAACCCGGCGAACCAGGCCATGGACACGCTCGCGATGCCAAGCAGGACAAGGAAGAAGATTTCAAAAGCAAGTACGGACATGGTGCCATCCTAACCCGTTAGTAGATGAGTAGTTTGTCTATGAAGTACGCGAGCGATCCCACGGCCGAAACCGGGGCGAGGCCCATGCTAAGGGCAGCAAGAATGTTCAGCGGCGCCCCGCGGAGCGTGGCAAGCCGGCGGAAGCTCGCCAGGACCGCGCCCACCACGATGCCAAAGACGGCGGCCGGAAGGACAGCGATGTCCGACAGGACCAGCCCGGCAAGTGGACCGGCCAGGCCGGCAAGCACAACTCCCAGCGGCGCAACGATGCTGTCCGGCCAGCGGATGAGCCCCGCGAGCACGGCAACGGCGGCGCTGATCGCGGCCACCAGCAGCATCTCGCGCACCCCGTTGAACCGCGCACCGGCAATCCAGCCCGCGCCGAGGCAGGACAGCAACACACCGGCGCAGCAGCCGAGGGTGGACTCCAGACGCTGGGCCTGGCCTGTTCCGCGGATCAGCTGCACCACGAAGACGGCCATCATTCCCAGGGCAACAAACGCCGGCGTCCAGTCCAGGTATCCCGGCGCGGGCACCACGGCCGCGGCGACCGCCGCGCCGGCACCCGGCAGGGCAATGACGGCGGCAAGGGTCTTCTTGGCCGGGATGCGCAGGAAGTGCGGCCAGCCGATCCCCACGGCGGCGGCAATGACGATGCCCACCGCGGCCAGGGCCACCGGCGAGGCGTAGACGCCGGCGACGATGGCAATGAGGCCTGCTATTCCCACGACGCCGATGGTCCAGGAACCGAGCGAACGCACGGGCGCCTGCAATTCCGCGGTCATGCGGGGTCCGGCCTGTGCTTCGTCGGTGCACTCACTGCGCTGTTTTCCCATCCTGGCATCGGCCGGAAGGCTGGTCCGCCCCCTCATGGCAGGGCTGGTCCGCCCTGGTTCAATCCTGCCTTATGTGACCCGGATATGTCGCAAAACGTGCCTTCCGATGGCGCGGATCTGTGGTCCCAAGGGGGCCGCCGGGTATACTCAAGGTTCAGCTACGCTCCCTGCTGAGGTGGCTGGCCGGCGGCGTGCTGACGGACCAAAACCTCCTGCAGGAAGCCCGTACCGGCCGGTGAGAATCCGGTTCAGTCGCCCAATGATGCGCGGACGGCCCTTGGAGGAACAATGTCGCACATCCTGTTACTGACCAACAGCACCGGTTCTTCGGTGGACATCCTGCCTGCCCTCGAATTGCTGAACCACCGCGTCCATATCCTCCCCGCCGAACCCACGGCCCTCCTGGAAACGGACCCCTGCGACATTGTCCTTCTGGACGCCCGCAAGGACCTGGTGGGCGCCCGCTCCCTCACCCAGCTCCTGAAGGCCACAGGCCTCAGCGCCCCGCTGGTACTGATCCTGACCGAAGGCGGCATGGCTGCGGTTTCCTCGGCCTGGGCTGTTGACGACATCGTCCTAGATTCCGCCGGACCGGCCGAGGTGGAGGCCCGCATCCGGCTGTCCGTTGCCCGCGCGGTACCCGAACAGGAGGACGCGCCCAGCGAAATCCGTGCCGCGGGCGTCATCATCGACGAAGCAAGCTACACGGCCCGGGTCAACGGAGCGCCACTGAACCTGACCTTCAAGGAGTTCGAGCTCCTGAAATACCTGGCACAGCACCCCGGCCGGGTCTTCACCCGCCAGCAGCTGCTGACTGAAGTCTGGGGTTACGACTACTACGGCGGCACCCGGACCGTGGATGTCCACGTCCGGCGGCTACGGGCCAAGCTCGGCGCGGACCACGAAAACCTCATCAGCACGGTCAGGAACGTGGGCTACCGGCTCACCCTGGTCCGGCAGCAGGAAGACGAACTTACCGAGGCCTGAACCGGCCTGCGGCCAGCGACGTATAGCCTTGGCACATGACTCCAGCGCATCCGCAGAAGTGGCCCGTCCATGCCGTCCGGGGCGGAGTTGACCAGCAACTCCTGAGGGACTGCCGCGTGCTCCTGGCCGCGGCAGAGGAATCGGACGGCAACCCGTCAATTTCCGAACAGACCCTGGTGACCATGCGTTCCGGGGACACCGCGGAACACAGCCTGCTGACCCTGGCCCTGTACGCGCCGGACGAGGACTCCGATCCCGCGACCGGCCAGGATCTGGCGGGTTTCGCTGTGGTGGTTGAGGAGCCGGACGGCAACGGCGTCCTCGAAATCGCCGTCCACCCCTCCTACCGGAACCAGGGGGTTGCCGACCGCCTGGTGGGTGCGCTCAAGGAAGCCCGGGGCTTTGAGGGGCTGAAGGCCTGGTCCCATGGCAACCACGAGGCAGCCGCTGACCTCGCCGCCCGCTACGGGTACAAGCCGGTGCGTGAGCTGTGGAAGATGAGGATGACGACGGCGGGCGCGGACCTGCCCGACGCCGGCCTTCCGGACGGCGTGGCCATCCGCACCTTCGTGCCCGGGAAGGATGAGGACTCCTGGCTGGCTGCCAACAGGGAGGCGTTCGCACACCACCCGGAGCAGGGACACCTGACACGGGCCGACCTCGAAGCGCGCATGGCCGAGGACTGGTTTGATCCTGCCGGGTTCTTCCTGGCGGAAGACCGCGACGGCCGCCTGCTGGGCTACCACTGGACCAAGGTCCATCCGGGGCACGGCGCCCACCCGGCAATCGGCGAGGTGTACGTGGTGGGGGTAACGCCGGCCGCGCAGGGCATGGGGCTCGGCAAGGCTCTGACGCTCACCGGCATCAGGCACCTCCGTGACTCCGGGTTGACCGCCGTCATGCTCTACGTCGATGCCGACAACAGTGCTGCGGTTGCCCTGTACCGGCGGCTGGGCTTCACCCGGTGGGACATGGACGTCATGTACGGCCCCGCAGCAGGGTGAACAGGACGGCCTCAACAAACGCTGCCACCACTTAAATCAAGGGCTGTGGCCCCACCGATTGCTTGTAAGGTTGAAAGGGAACCGCGCGGGGCGGAAGCGCCGGCACCAAAGCGCCAGCAAAAGGAGTTGCCATGAACCCGGAACCGTCCGGAACAGCCACGTCCCAGGATGTTGCGGTGCCCGTACGGGCGCGCTTCGGCTCCTCCGAAGTACCGGCGTCCAGGGCCACGCAGGACCGCATCGACATTCCCGAGTTCGCCCCTAACCTGCAGCCGGAAGGGGACATCAGGCCGGACCGGTTCCTGGACCGAGAGCTGAGCTGGCTTGCCTTCAACTCCCGCGTGCTGGAGCTGGCCGAGGACCCCACCCTGCACCTGCTGGAACGCGTCAACTTCCTGTCCATCTTCGCGTCCAACCTTGACGAGTTCTTCATGGTCCGTGTGGCGGGCCTCAAGCGCCGCATCGCCACCGGACTCGCCGTCCCCTCGCCGGCCGGGCTGAGCCCTGTTGAGGTGCTGGAAAGCATCAGCGAGGAAGCCCACCGGCTTCAGGAGCGGCACGCGCAGGTCTATGCCGACCAGATCCGGCCGGCCCTGGCCTACGAGCACATCCACCTCATGCAGTGGGATGAACTGGACGACACCGCCCAGCAGCAGCTGAGCGCGATGTTCGCCGAAAAAGTCTTCCCCATCCTCACTCCCCTTGCTGTTGATCCGGCCCACCCCTTCCCGTACATCTCGGGTCTGTCCCTGAACCTTGCCGTGGTGGTCCGCAACCCTGTCAGCGACAAGGAACTCTTTGCCCGCGTCAAGGTCCCGGACCAGCTTCCCCGGCTGATCTCCATCGACGGCCCCCGTGCCGGCGCGGTGCCGGGCCGCGTGGCCCGGTTCATCGCGCTCGAGGAAGTCATCGCCGTCCACCTGGACAAGCTGTTCCCGGGCATGGAGGTCCTGGAGCACCACACGTTCCGCGTCACCCGCAATGAGGACGTGGAGGTGGAGGAGGACGACGCCGAAAACCTCCTGCAGGCCCTGGAGAAGGAACTGCTGCGCCGCCGGTTCGGGCCGCCCGTCAGGCTTGAAGTCACCAACGACATCAACCCCAACATCCGCGCCCTGCTGATCCGGGAGCTGGGGGTGGAGGAATCCGAGGTGTACTCGGTGCCGGCTCCGCTTGACCTCCGGGGCCTGTCAGTCATCGCGGGCATCGACCGGGCGGACCTGCACTATCCCAAGCACGTCCCGCACACCTCCCGGTACCTGAACGAATCCGAGACCGCCAAGGCCGCGAACGTCTTCGCCGCGATGCGCCGCCGAGACATCCTGCTGCACCACCCGTATGACTCGTTCTCCACGTCGGTGCAGGCGTTCCTGGAACAGGCCGCCGCGGACCCCAAGGTCCAGGCCATCAAGCAGACCCTGTACCGCACGTCAGGCGACTCCCCCATTGTCGACGCCCTGATCGATGCTGCGGAGGCCGGCAAGCAGGTCCTGGCGCTTGTGGAGATTAAGGCACGGTTCGACGAGCAGGCCAACATCTCCTGGGCCCGCAAGCTGGAACAGGCGGGCGTGCACGTGGTCTACGGCATCGTGGGCCTGAAGACCCACTGCAAGCTTTCACTGGTGGTCCGCCAGGAAGTGGACGGCCTGCGCCGCTACTGCCACATCGGCACCGGCAACTACCACCCGCGCACGGCCCGGTACTACGAGGACCTGGGCCTGCTGACCGCCAACGAGCAGGTGGGCGAGGATCTGTCCAAGCTGTTCAACCAGCTTTCCGGCTATGCGCCCAAGTCCACGTTTAAGCGGCTCCTCGTGGCGCCACGTTCCGTCCGGTCGGGGCTCATCGACAGGATCGAGACGGAGATCCGCAATGCCCGGGCCGGGGTCCCGGGGCACGTGCAGATCAAGGTCAACTCAATGGTGGACGAGGCCATTATCGACTCCCTGTACCGCGCGTCCCAGGCAGGGGTGAAGGTGGATGTTGTGGTCCGCGGCATCTGCTCGCTGCGCCCCGGAGTTCCCGGCCTCAGCGACAACATCACGGTCCGCTCCATCCTGGGGCGCTTCCTGGAGCACTCACGCGTATTCGCCTTCGCCAACGGCGGTGACCCCGTGGTGTACATCGGCTCCGCGGACATGATGCACCGTAACCTGGACCGCCGGGTGGAGGCCCTGGTCCAGCTGGCCAGTGCTGACGACGTTACGTACGTCCTTGACCTCATGCGCCGCTATATGGACCCGGAAACCTCCAGCTGGCACCTTGACAACGAGGGTCGCTGGACGCGGCACCACCTGTCCGAGGACGGAAAACCGCTTGAAGACGTCCAGTCCTGGCTGTTGGCATCCCGGCCGCGGCAACGCAGCCTGAGCCGGCGATAGGCAGCCGCGTTGTCGAGCGATGCACTCGTAGCCGACCAGACCGACCATCCGGGGGAACCCGTAGCCGTTACCGCCGCGGGAGCCATCCCCTGGCGGGTCAACAAGGACCGCCTTGAAGTCCTGCTGATCCACCGGCCCCGCTATGACGACTGGTCATGGCCCAAGGGAAAGATCGACGCCGGTGAGACGGTTCCGGAATGCGCCGTCCGTGAGGTGAGCGAGGAAATAGGGCTCACCGCGCCGCTGGGCATACCGCTGCCGCCCATCCATTACCACGTGGCCTCGGGCCTGAAGAAGGTCCACTATTGGGCCGTCAAGGTCAATGGCAACGGACTGGTGCCCGATGGCAAGGAAGTGGACAGCGTCATGTGGTGCGTCCCCGAGAAGGCCGCCCGCCTGCTGTCCAACCCCTCCGACGTCGCACCCCTTGAATTCCTGCGCGACGCGCACGAACGGGGAACGCTGGACACGTGGCCCCTGCTGGTGCTGCGCCACGCCAAGGCCAAGCCGCGGGCCTCCTGGAGCAAGGCCGAGGGCGAACGTCCACTCGCGGCCACCGGCACGCGGCAGGCGCAGGCTGTCGGCCGGCTGCTGCAGGTCTGGCAGCCCATGCGTGTAGTCACCAGCCCGTGGCTGCGCTGTGTTGCCACCGTTGCCCCCTATGCGCGGTCCACCGGGGCCAAAGTGAAGCTGGCGGAGGGCCTGACCGAACACAAGCACCAGCGCAGCCCCAAGAAGACGGCTGCCGTCATCGAAGCCCTCTTCGACAAGCAGCGGGCCGTGGTGGTCTGCACCCACCGGCCTGCCCTGCCAACCGTGCTCAAGCAAGTGGGTACCCACATGCCGTCCGACCTGGCGAAGCTGCTGCCTGCTCACGAGCCGTTTTTGTCGCCGGGCGAACTGGTGGTCTGCCATGTGGCCAACGGCGGGAGCAAGCGCGTGGTCGCCGTGGAACAGCTCAAGCCTTTCGATGACTAAGGAGCGGTCCCAGTAGACTTGAGGCGTGAGCATCCCTACGCCTTATGAAGACCTCCTGCGCGATGTCCTGGCCAACGGCACCCATAAATCGGACCGCACGGGCACCGGAACCACCAGTGTTTTCGGCCGCCAGATCCGCTTTGACCTCTCCAGGAGCTTCCCGCTGATCACCACCAAGCGGGTCCACTTCAAGTCCGTGGCGGTGGAACTTCTGTGGTTCCTGCGCGGCGAGACCAATATCAAGTGGATGACGGACCAGGGCGTCACCATTTGGAATGAGTGGGCGGATGCGGACGGCGACCTGGGGCCGGTCTACGGCGTGCAGTGGCGCAGCTGGCCCACCCCTGATGGCGGCCACATCGACCAGATCGCCGAGCTCATCGAGAACCTGAAGTCGAATCCGGACTCGCGCCGGCACATCGTATCCGCCTGGAATGTCTCCGAGCTCAACGACATGGCGCTGCCGCCCTGCCACGCGTTCTTCCAGTTCTACGTGGCCAACGGCAAGCTGTCCTGCCAGCTCTACCAGCGTTCCGCGGACATGTTCCTGGGGGTGCCGTTCAACATCGCCTCCTACGCGCTGCTCACCTGCATGGTTGCCCAGCAGGTGGGGCTTGAGCCCGGCGAGTTCGTCTGGACGGGCGGTGACGTGCACATTTACGAGAACCACATGGACCAGGTCCTCAAGCAGCTGGAACGCGAGCCCTACGAGTACCCGCAGCTGAGGATCACCCGCAAGCCGGCGTCGATCTTCGACTACACCCTTGAGGACTTCGAAGTGATCGGCTACCAGCACCACCCGACGATTAAGGCACCGATCGCCGTATGAGCACAGGAAACTTCACTGACCCGCAGTCCTTTACCGAGGAACTGGCCGCCTCGATCACCGGCGTGGGGCTGGTGTGGGCGCAGACCTCCGACGGGGTTATCGGCAAGGACGGGGACATGCCCTGGAACCTGCCCGAGGACCTCAGGCACTTCACCCGCCTCACCACCGGGCACCCAGTGATCATGGGCCGGAAGACCTGGCTTTCGTTCCCGGACAAGTACCGCCCGCTGCCCGGCCGCACCAACATCGTCATCACCCGGCAGCCAGGCTGGGCCAGCACGCCTGAGGCGGAGGGCGCCGTCGTGGTCCCTTCCCTGGATGACGCGCTCCTTGAGTCGCAGTTTGTCGACGGCGGCGAAACCGTCTGGATCCTGGGCGGCGGTGAGGTCTTCCGCCAGTCCACCGAGCTCGCCAACGTCGCGGTGGTCACCACCATCGATGTGAAGGCCGACGGCGACACGTTCGCTCCCGAGCTTGGGCCCAGCTGGGAGGCCACCGCTTCCGTCCCGCCGGACGGCTGGCTGACCGCCGCCAACGGCACGCGCTACCGATTCACCAAATGGTCACGGACCGAGGGCTAGGAACATGCTGAAGAAACCGGAAACCCTGTTCGTCCTGGGCTACATGCTGCTGCCCCTGCTGGCGCTGCTGTCCGCGATCGTCGGGCTGACCATGATCCTGGGCGGCAACAAGATCGCCGGGGCCATCGTGCTCGTGGTGGTCACGCAGGTCTTCACCTTCGGGGCGTTCTTCGCGCTCCGCGCGCGGAAGGCGGCGATGCTGGAGCAGCCGGACCGGAGCTAGCGCTTACGGCAGCGGCATGGGGAGGCCAACCCATCGCGGCCGGGCTGCTCCTGCCCTAGGCTGGGGCACGCAGCACTCTGGGGGCTGTCGGATGAATATTGGGGGGGGAATCCTGGTGGCAGGAACTTTGTGGGGCGCCGACGTCGACCAACTGCGGACCCTCGCGCAGCAGTTCAGCAAGACGGCGGACCTGCTGCAGCAGCAGGCGACGCAGCTGAGCAGCCAGATCAACAACAACCCGGCCTGGAAGGGCGCAGACGCCCAGCGGTTCCGGTCTGACTGGAACACCAGCCATCGCACCCTTCTACAACAGACCGTCTCGCGGCTGCAGCAGGAGTCAAAGGTCCTCCTCAAGAACGCTGATGAGCAGGAGGAGGCGAGCACCGCCGGTGGCGGACCTGGCGCCGGTTTGCCTGCCGGCAGCAACGGTCCCCGCCCGCCAATCCCGGGGCAGGGCAGCAACGATCCGTGGGGCCCGGACTGGCTCACGCATCCCAACTCCCCTTTCCGCGGCGGCTGGGACATGTACAACCTCACCAAGGCGTTGCCGAATCTCCGGGCAGGACTGTTCGATCTTCCCCATTTCATCAGCAAGGCAGACAACGTGCCCGAGTTCTTGTTTTCCAAGGACTTCCGGAATGTGGCAAAGGCATTCCAGGACACAAACATGCTCAGCCAGTATTTCAACACTTCCTCCGAGCTGTTCGACGGCAGGTGGGACACCGCTCTGAACCTCGCCGAGGGCGGCAAGGCGGCCAAGTTCTTCGAGTTCGGCGGCAAAGCCCTGGGCGGCGTCGGAGTGGGCCTTGATGTGCTGGACACTGTCAACAACATCAAAGAGGGCGATGCCGGTGCTGCCTTTTACTCCGGAATCAAGGCCGGCCTGGGAGTGGCCAGTTTCGCTCCCCCGCCTGTTGGAACGGCGGCAATGGTGGCGTCCGGAGCGTTGGCCATCTATGACAATGTTCCGATAGTCAAGGAAACAGTCAATGCCATCGGCGGATCCATCGCTGATGGTGCCAAGGAAGTCTGGGAAGGCGCTGGGGATGCCGCCGAAAAAGTCGGCGACTTCTTTGGTTTCTGAGCCCACAACGAGAGGTATTGACGATGACTGAGACAACAACGGAAACCGCCTCCATCCCGGATGCCATCGGATATGGTTTTGCCGAGATGGTTACCCTTGCAAGCCTGCAGGGCGGGGACGCTGCCGTGCTCAGCGCTGAAGCACTGAGGGTGGACGGCTACCTGAATAACACGGACATGGTGAGCGCCGGTGCGTCTTCATTGGTGGCCCGAGGCCTGGCCAAAGCCGAAAGTGACGGGCTTCTCTCCGTGTCAGGCCCCACTGCCGCCGTTGCTGCCCTCCTCTCCTCTGCCAGCCGTCGGATTGAAATCTCTCTGCTGACGGCAGAGGGAGGCGACAGCGTCATCGGTATGGAAGGCGGAGGCATTCATCTGCTGTTCCAGCCCAGGGCCTACTTCACCTGGTGGGCTATGGCGCAGAGACCCGATGTCACAGCCGCCGAGGCCAACTTCATGGTCATCAAGAAGCACCTGCGCGACAACCCCCAGGGTGGCGCCACTCTCCGACGGCGCGAAGATCCCAAGGGGCAGACACTGTACGTGAAGAGCGGCGGCGACCAATCCTGGACCATCGGTATCTCCACACCCCAGCAGGCAGACATCACTGAAACCAGGGGCGTGGACGACGCCAGTCTCCTTCACCATATCCAAACCATCCGTCAGGACTGACTGTGACATTCGACCGCGACCGTGAACGCCGCAATGATGACGTCTATGCCGAGCACAAGGCCGCGCTCGCCCGGGGTGAGAAGCGCGTACTGCGGAGGACCAGCGCAGGTGAACTGCACAGCTATCCTGGGGACGAGATCGGCTTTTCTCCCGGGCGTGGCCACGTGCAGGTCCGATCGTGGTGGGGCATGGGAATCCTCACTGCCGTCATGGTGGTCCTGGTCGTTCTCTCCTTGGTGATACTTCTGCGTCCCCTGCCTGATGGGGGCCAGCCGTTCTGGGGCGCCCTGGTCCTCACCGCATTCAGCAGTCTCGGGGCTTGGTACACCTTCGGCATGGCAAAGGACGAGTACCGGGCCAAAAAACTGCGCAAGGAACGGCAAGCACCGGAACCTGGGGCTGGACATGTCAACGAATGAACCGCACGGCAAGGGCGTGCCCCAGGGACCGGGCTACGTCCCCACCCGCCGCCCCCGGAGACGCCCATGAAGCATCGCCTGGCCGGGAATCTCCCGCGGCCCGTGGAATAACGCCCAACGCGCGTGCCGCCGTCGTGAATTTATCCCAGCCCGGGCGTGACGTAACCGACTGCGCCCTACCGGACGCGAAGTCTAAACTGGACCAATGACTACAGCAGCTACCCCTTCCGTCGGCCTGGTCGGATGGCGCGGCATGGTCGGCTCCGTCCTGATGCAGCGCATGCAGGACGAGGGCGACTTCGCCAACATCAACCCGGTGTTCTTCTCCACCTCCAACGCGGGAGGTGCCGCGCCGTCCTTTGCTGAGGGCGCGGGCAAGCTCGAGAACGCGTTCGACCTCGACACCCTGGCCAAGCTGCCCATTATCGTCACCGCCCAGGGCGGCGACTACACCAAGCAGGTGCACGGCGAGCTGCGCAGCCGCGGCTGGGACGGCCTGTGGATCGACGCCGCCTCCACCCTCCGTATGAATGACGATTCGATCATCGTGCTGGACCCCATCAACCGCGATGTCATCGACAAGGGCCTGGTCAACGGCACCAAGGACTTCATCGGCGGAAACTGCACCGTGTCCTGCATGCTCATGGGCCTCGGCGGCCTGTTCAAGAACGGCCTGGTGGAGTGGGGCACGTCCATGACCTACCAGGCTGCGTCCGGCGGCGGCGCCCGGCACATGCGTGAACTGCTCACCCAGTTCGGTACGCTCAACGCCGAGGTCAGCACGGAACTGGACGACCCCGCGTCGGCCATCCTGGACATCGACCGCAAAGTCCTGGCCCACCAGCGCACCGATGTCGACGCCACGCAGTTCGGCGTCCCCCTGGCCGGTTCCCTGATCCCCTGGATCGACGCGGACCTGGGCAACGGTCAGTCCAAGGAAGAGTGGAAGGCCGGGGTGGAGACCAACAAGATCCTGGGCACCACGGACGAAAACCGCGTCATCATGGACGGCCTCTGTGTCCGCATCGGCGCCATGCGCTCCCACTCCCAGGCCCTGACCCTGAAGCTGCGCGAAGACCTGTCCGTCGCCGAGATCGAGAAGCTCCTGGACGAGGACAACCAGTGGGCAAAGGTTGTTCCCAACACCAAGGAAGCCTCGATGGCGGAGCTGACCCCGGTGGCTGCCTCCGGCACCCTGGACATCCCGGTGGGCCGCATCCGCAAGATGGAAATGGGTCCTCAGTACATCAGCGCCTTCACCGTGGGCGACCAGCTCCTCTGGGGCGCCGCCGAGCCGCTGCGCCGCATGCTCAACATCGCCACCGGCAACCTGTAGCCCTATAGCTGCCCGACAAGCGGCCCTCGGACCGGCCGGCGTGAATTACGGGTGTCCCTTATGAGGGACGGCTGCCAAAAGTGATGACCGCGCCGCCGTCGGCTGTCCACGAGATCCGGCCGCCCTGATAGTCCTGGGCCACGCCGCTGCCGGAGGCAAACTCGTTGGTGACGGGATACCCGAGCCGTCCCCTCTCAAAGTCCGTTGCTGCCCACGCCTGGCGGATCGCACCGACAGAATAGTGGGCACCGGAAGCCGGGGACCAAATGACCGCACCCCGCTGGTACGTCCGGTAGCAGCCGCCCCTGACCAGCCCGCAGACGGTGCTGCCAGACGGTGCTCCGAGCCTTGGGTTGGCTGCCGCCACGGCATTCATGGCTGCAGCAGCGCCGGGCGGCGGTGTTGCCCCCGGTGGCGGTGTGTTCGGCGCGGCCAGAGCGTCGGCGCCCTGTCGGATGGTAACCAGTGGCAAGCCGCTGTCCTTAACTGCCGCTATCTGCGCATCGAGCACGGCAGTGTCTGTATGGTAAATGTCCCGGCCGATGCTCGCTCCCACCTCGTGATAGACCAATACCAGCCACGTGTTGTTTGCCTTCGCGGCATCGATCCAGCCCTGCACCGTGGCGGCAGTAGTGCCGGCATCGACGTTCTGCACGAGGATGTTGTACGGGTCGAAGCTGGCCTGGCTGTTGAAACCGTCATCGGTGTTGCGCTGGGTAGCGTAGAACTTCTGGACGGCCGCAGTGGTGGTCGGGTTATACGCCCCGTAGGGAGAGGCAAAATCCAGCGCCGCGGACGGACCGAACATCTGTTGCAGAGCGGCCTTGCTCTGCGCCAGCTCGTTTTCGAGTTGGGCGGCGGAAAGTTTGGTGAGGTCGGGGTGGGTGACTGTGTGCGACGCGATCTCGTCGCCACGGCTTGCGAAGGCCTGGATTTGGGCCTGCGACATGTAATCGGGCGTGTTGATCGATCCCGGGAGAACGTAAAGCGTGGCCGGAACCGCGTACTTTTTCAGGATGGGAAGCCCGTTGGTGTACTGGCTGGCCCATCCGTCGTCGAATGTCACGCTCACCATACCGCCTGCGGCATGGGCCACGGGGGCAAACCAAAGCGAAACGGCACCGAGTATCAGGGTGACGGAGAAGGGGGCAACCAACCATTTCGGCGACCGGTTTCTTATGCTGTTCGCCGGGCGCACCCTGGTCGACGGCGGCTGTGAGGACCACGGACGGTCAGGCCTGCGCCGAAGGGCGGCCCCCATCTCCCGGATTCGATTCAAAATGTTCATCTCGTCGCCGCCCCTGCAGTAGTGGTTCGTGCCCTGGCGGAGAGTACTGCCTGGTCACGTAGGCATCGTCGTCCACGGTCCCGGCGAGCCCGGCGGCACGCGCCAGCGCAATGAAAACACGGTAAGCCCGTCTGACCGGGAGGGCTAGGGTAGCCACTACCCAAATTACTTGTTGGCCACCCCCGCGCGTCCAACCGGGCCATCCAGCAGGAGGCGAACAGCAAGCACAGTGGTCCTTTATCAGTCACCAAGGAAGGCAAGGTAGCGCTTGGCAGCGCGGGCAAGAGCTGCCTGGGCTTCTGCCTTCAGGGGCCGGATATCACCAAAGAGTTCGGGTACGACGGCGGCGCCGGGCCCCGTGCCATGCAGCGCCCAGGTACCAATCACCTTCCCCGCGGCAACCACCGTCTTCTTGAAGACGCCGTTCCCGCCAGGCACGATCAGGTCGGAATGCCCAGGGTCCAGGACGAGCGTCCGATCCGTATAGCCGAGGACGAATTCGTCGAAACCAGGCAGCAGGTGGACCGATCGTGCACCTGGCACGCCGGAGTCCAGGAGGGTCGCCACCTGCGGGGACAGCCAATAGCTGATGCCCTCCAACTCCAGCTCCACGAGCTCGTGGCGGACGTTCTCAAACGCCGCACGCACCTCGGTCAGCGGCAGCCGTGTCCACCAGGCAAAGTCGTGGAGCGTGGCAGGCCCGTGGCTCCGGAAATAACGCAGCAGGAACTCGGCAACCGCCTCCTCACGCTCCATGGCCCGGGACGCCGGAATCCAGTTGTCGAAGGCCGCGATCAGCTGCTGGTTGCCGGCCAGCGGCCCCAGCACCAGCCACCCGTGCCGGCACAGCGCACCCAGGAGATGGATGCCCCTCTGGCCCTGCGTCGGCTGGCCACCGGCGTCGAACACGTTGAACAGTGCAGGGCGGCTGACGGGCCCCTCAGCCAGAATGCGGTCCAGGGCCAGGTCGCGGGCCTTCTCGATATCCGCCCAAGTGATCGCAAGCTGCCGGTGGCGCCCCGCGATGCTCTTGGTGAGCCGCTCCGCGGTGAGGTCCAGCATCCAGCGCAAGTCCCCGGGAGCCACCAAATGCAGTGTTCCGCGCATGGGCCAGGACCGCACCACCGTCCCGGCATTGATGGCGGCCCGCACATCGGTAATTCCCGTACCCGGTACGCGGGCGCCCACTGCCCACAGCGCGGCGGGCAAGTCCTGTGCCTGCATGGCGGTCATCCACTGCACCAGCTCCGGCACGGAGGTGCCGGCAGTCCCGGCGAGCCGTTGTGACGCGAGCCTCAACCGCCCCATGACCCTTCGGTCGCGCAGAACAGCTTGTGCAGCCATGCGCCCATCCTAGGCCGGGTAGAGCCGGGAGCGGCTAGAGTCCGAGGCCGATGAGCAGCGGCTCCGGGTGCAGCGAAATGCCGAATTGGCGTTCGACGCCGGCACGCACCTCCCGCGCGACAGCCACCATGTCGGCGGCGCTGGCCGAGCCGCGGTTGGTAATGGCCAGCGTGTGCTTGGTGGACAGCGATGCCCGGCCGCCGGCGACTCCGTCCTGTTCCAGCCCGAATCCCTTGCCGAAGCCTGCCTGGTCGATGAGCCACGCTGCCGAGAGTTTGACCAGGCCGTCCTGGCCGGCGGGATAGCGGGGCGCGGTCTCGGGCAGCTTGTCCGCCACCTCAGCCGACACAATGGGGTTGGTGAAGAACGATCCCGTGGAATAGGTATCCCGGTCGGAAGAGTCCCACACCATTCCCTTGGACGCGCGCAGCCGGAGCACTTCGCGCCGCACGTCGTTGGCGTAGGCACGTTTGCCCACTTCCACGTTGAGGGCCCGTGCCAGCTCGGCGTAACGGATAGGGGCGCTCATCCGGCCCAGCGGCAACTGGAATTCCACGGTGAGCACCACGTACCGCGGCGAGCCGTTGACGGTGGCCTGCTTGAGGATGGAGTCCCGGTATCCGAATTTCAGTTCGGAGTTGGTGAAGGTCTGCACGGCGTTCCGCTCACGGTCCCACGTGCGGACCGCGGCGATGGTCTGCGAGACTTCCGAGCCGTAGGCACCCACGTTCTGGACCGGCGTGGCGCCCGTTGAACCGGGGATGCCGGACAGGGCCTCGATCCCCGACCAGGCGTGGCGTACCGCGTGCTCCACCAGCTTGTCCCAGTTGTGGCCGGCCTGCACCACCACGGACACTCCCCCGCACGAGTCTTCGGCGTTGACCGTGAACCCTTCCGAAGCGATCCTGATGACGGTCCCGGGGTACCCGTCGTCGGACACCAGGAGGTTGGATCCTCCGCTGATGATCAGGACCTGTTCCCCGGCGGCATCCGCGGAGCGCACGGCGTCGATGATCTCAGCCTCGGTGCGGGCCTCGACGAACTTGCCGGCAGGGCCGCCGACGGCGGACGTGGTCAGGGAGGAGAGCAGCGTGGGAGTCACCAGTCCACAATACAAGGGAAAGCTAACCGGCCTTCCGGGCCACCGGGGACAGAACGAAGCTCACCGCCAGCATCACCATCACGGCCAGCAGCGAATGCAGGATACCCACGTGTTCGGCCAGCAGGCCCAGCAGCGGCGGCCCGCAAAGGAAAGCCCCGTAGCCGATGGTGGACACCACCGAGACCCGGGCCGCGGCCTTGGCAGGATCGTCGGCTGCAGCGGACATGCCCACCGGGAAGCCCAGGGAGACTCCCAGGCCCCACAACGCGAGCCCCACGTACGCAAGCCACGGCACCGGCGCAAAGACGAAGACGCCCAGTCCCAGAACGGCCGCGGCAGCGCACCAGCGCATCACCGGGACCCTGCCGAATCTATCCAGCAGCACCGTCCCGGCAAAGCGCCCTATGGTCATGAAGGTGACAAAGAGTCCGTAACCGGCGGCTCCGGCGGCATCGCTCTGCCCGTGGCCGTCCGCCAGGGCAAGGGCCACCCAGTCCCCCGCCGCGCCCTCGGCCAGGGCGAGGCCCAGGACCAGCACGCCCAGCAGCAGGGTCCGCCGGTCCCGCCACGCCTGGGCGATCTTGCGCTTGTTGTCCAGCGGGGCATCACCGGCAGTGGTTCCCGCAGTGAGCACGGGAATGGGCCCCGTGGTGGGGTCCTCGAAGTTGTCCGGGGAGTAGGTCCGCGCCGCTGCCACCGGGGTGGCATCGGCACGGAACCAGGAGGCAGCCGTTGCTACCGACACCGCAACCACCACGCCCGCGGCCGCCAGGTGCCAGAACACCGGCATGGCGATTGCCGCGGCACCGGCGCCCAGTCCCGCGCCGGCCACGGTCCCCAGGCTGAACGCGCCATGCAGCCGCGGCATGATATGCCTGCCCACCGCGCGTTCCACTGCTGCGCCCTCCACATTGGACGCCGTGTTCCAGCTTCCGGTGCCAAGGCCGATGATGGCCAGGCCGGCTGCTGTTGCCACCGGGTTTGCCAGCACGGTTGTGCCAAAACCCGCGGTCAGCAGTCCGACCCCCACCATGATGCTGCCGGTGCGGATGGTCTGCTTGGACCCGAGCCGCAGCACGATCAGTCCGGAGACGGAGACGGAGGCAAAGGACCCCAGCGTCATGCAGAGCAGGATGGCGCCCACGGTGCCCGGGGTAAGGCCCAGCGCGTCCCGGATGGCCGGCAGCCGGGATACCCAGGAGGCAAAGGCAAGGCCGCTGGCGCCGTAAGCTACCACAACGGCGTTGCGCCACGCCGTGACCTGGGCGGCGGTTGCGGCGGTTCCTGCAGGGGTGGTCACAAGGTGCAGCTCAGGACAGCTTGACGAGGGCCTGGGCCTTCATCAGGACTTTTTGCCCGGCGGAGATCACGGTGAGGTCGACGCGGGCGGTGCCGGCGTCGGCGTCGAGCTTTCCGATGGTGCCGCTGACCTCGATGGTGGCGCCGGGCTGGCCGGTGCCCGTGGTGTCGGTGACCAGGACGGGCTTGGTGAAGCGGGTCTGGAAATCGACGACGGCGGCGGGGTCGCCTGCCCAGTCCGTCACCAGCTGCACGGCGGAGCCCATGGTGAACATACCGTGCGCGATCACGCCGGGCAGTTCCACGCTGGTGGCGAAGGCCTCGTTCCAGTGGATGGGGTTGAAGTCACCGGAGGCACCGGCGTACTTGACCAGGTCGGTGCGCGTGACTTCGATGGTTCTGCTGCCGATTTCCTGGCCGGCGCTGAGTTCGTTGAAGCTGGGGCTCATGGTTACTGTCCCTCTCCGCGGACCAGGATGGATGACGTGGTGGTGGTGACGGGCTCGCGTGAGTCGCCGGACCCGAGCGCGAAGATCTCCGACCGGGTGGTGATCATGGCACCTCCGCCCATGGCCCGGACGCCGTCCACATGGAGCTCGGCAACGAGACGGTCGCCGGCGATGATGGGCCGGTGGTGGGTGAAGCGCTGGTCTGCGTGGACCACGCGGGAGAAGTCGATCCCGGCGTCGGGATCCTCGATGAGCTGGGCGTCGGCCCGCTGGGCGATGATGATGGCAAAGGTGGGCGGCGCCACCAGGTCGGTGTGGCCCAGGGCCTTGGCCGCCTCCACATCAAAGTGTGCAGGGTGGGCGGCCTTCACGGCGCGGGCAAACTCGCGGATTTTTTCGCGGCCAACGTCGTACACCTCTGCGGCAGGGTAGCGGCGGCCCTGCAGATCCGGATTGATAGTCATGGATTCCAGCCTATCGCCCGCATGTTGGCGGGCAGAAAATCGCCCCGCCGCACCCCTTATGGCGGTGGCTACCGGCGAAGGTGCCTGCGGATGGCCTGGCCGCGGACCACGATGCCCACGACGTGCAGGACCAGGCCCAGCCCGATCAGCGGCAGGGAGGCCATGGCCAGGCCCTGGTTGCCACCGGTGTTGCCTATGAGGTTGAGGATGATGCCGACGGCAATCAGTCCCATGGCGCTGAAGACAAGGACTTTGTAACGGGTTGGCGCGGTGGCCCAGAATTCGTTCAGCACCGTCCAAGTCTACCGGCCCTTGCCGGGCGCCCCGGGGCAGCGGTCAGAACAGCGCTTCCTGCACGGCGGGCACCTCGGAGGAGAAGCTGCCCAGCACGACGGTCCGGGCAACCAGTTGTGACAGGTTCACCACGAACTCGGCGTCCGTGCCGTCCAGCCGTGCCAGTACGTTTGCCCCGCTCACCGCAGCGATGCCAAACCCATGCCGGCCGCCATCCAGGGCATGCGGGTAGGCGTGGCGTGGCCTGCTGCCGTACAGGCCGTCAGCAGGTGCCGGCCTGTTCCACCTTTCCTCCACAGACTCGAAACCGTCGACGGCGGTGCGGGCCAGCAGGGAGAGAACGTCGGTGGCGGCACGGGCGTTGACGGCATCCATCTCCTTCTCCGTGAGCGGCTGCAGGAGCGCTTCCGCTTTGGCGGCCGAGCGCACCTGCTGGGTCAGGCCGACGTCGGCCGTCACCAGGTCCTCGAGGATCCGCACCACCCGGCCATCCCGGACCCTGGCAACATACCTCGCCACAGCCGCCCCCTGTTCCGCGAGCCGGGTCCACTTGCGGGGGCCGGACGCCGTGCCCACCTTGGTGGCGCCACCGGCGAAGGTGGCCACGTAGAGCCAGTGCTCCTGCATCAGGTAGTCCCGCAGGCCTGGCGTGACCCGGCCCCCACGGTGGAAATCGTGCATCAGGCGGGACTCGTCAAGCACAAAGCACCGCTCACACTGCTTTCCCCGTACAGCGGGAGCAGCGGAGCTGCAGAGCACGTGGCTGCGCGAGCCGGCTGATTGGACCGTGACATGGCCCAGGCACCACCTGCCGGGCTGCACCACTTCGAAGCCAAGGCGCTGGCCCGGGCTGAGGCCCACCTGGCGGAATTCCCCCTCAGGCGACTGCAGCCGCAAGACCGGGCTGCCGCCGTCGTCCGTTTCTTTGGAAGGGTCCGCTGCATGCCAAAAGACCCCGTGGACCAGATAGCGGGTATCGGTCACGGGGTCTCCTGAAGTGGCGGTTTGGCGCTACAGCGCGGGCTGCACCCCAAAGGCTACCGCGAGCTTCATGATCTTCTCGGCGCGGCCCAGGCGGGGCAGGTCTGAGCCGTCACGGATGACGCGGCCGTTGGCTTCGAAATCGTTCATGAAGTCGGTGGCCCAGGCGACGTCCGACGGCGTGGGGCTGATGACCTCGTTGATGACCGGGGTCTGGTCGATGGCCAGGCAGAGCTTGCCGGTCATGCCCATCATCACCGTGATGCCGGTCTGTTCGCGCAGGATGGGGTGGTTGGTGCCCACCGTGGGGCCGTCGATGGGGCCGGGCAGGTTGCCGACGCGGCTGGCGACCACGAGCTTGGCGCGGGGGTAGGCCATGGCCTCCGGGGTGGCTGCCATGCCGGTGTCGCGGCGGAAGTCGCCCGAGCCGAACGCCAGGCGGAACGCGCCTTGGGCTTTGGCGATGTGGTTGGCTTCCTCGATGCCGAGGGCGGATTCCACCAGCGGAATGACGGGCGTCTTGCCGTCCATGCGGTGGTAGCTCTCGGTCACCTGGTCAGCCGACTCGGTCTTGGCCAGCATGACGCCCAGCAGCCCGGGCGTGCCGCGCAGGCCGGCGAGGTCGTCCGCCCAGAAGGGGCTGGTGGCGTCGTTGATCCGGACCCAGGCCTTGCCGCCGGCGGTCAGCCAGTCGATGACGTTGTTGCGGGCCTGGTCCTTCTGCGAGGGGTCCACGGCGTCTTCGATATCCAGGATGATCGAGTCGGCGCGGGACACTGCCGACTGGTCAAAGAGCTCGGGCTTCATGGCATTGACCAGCAGCCAGGAACGGGCGATCTCGGCGGGGATATTCCGTTCCGGCCTAACGGTTTCGGCGGCGATGGTAGACGTCATGCCTTCTACAGTATCCGCCCCGCCAGTGGCACGGCGAAGAAAACGGCCCGCTTGTGAGGATCAATACGAACTAAACGGGTTGTGACCGGCTTGGCGGGGAAAGCAGCTGGCAGTAGTTGCCGTTTTGGAGCTTCAAAACGGCAACTACTGCCAGCCAGTTGGCGCTTACGGGATGTTGCTTCCGCGCGCCGTGACCCAGAGTTCGTACCAGTGGGCACGGGTCATGGCCCGGGCCACCCGTTCAGCGTCGCGGCACGCACCGATCCGGTCCGGATTGGCCGTGCCGATGACCGGCGCGATCCCCGCCGGATGCTTCATCAGCCACCCCAACAGGATGGCCTCGCCGGAGGTGCCGTACTCCCCCGCAAGATCGGCCACCAGTTCCGCGGTGGCCGCTTCCGCGGAACTGGGACTCTCCGGCTCGGCACCGGTGTAGATGCCCTTGGCCAGTGATCCGTAGGCCTGCAGGGTGATGCCGTTGCGGGTGCAGTACTCCAGCGTGCCATGGGGGAAGCTGTAGTCCAGGTGTTTCGCGTGGTTGACCAGGACCTGGCTTTCCAGCCACGCACGCTTAAGCAGGCTCATCTCCAGCTGGTTGGCCACCACCGGCGTCTCCAGCCGGTCCTGCAGCGCTTCGATCTGCGCGGCGGACATGTTGGAGACGCCCAGTTGGCGTACCTTGCCTTCAGCCATGAGCTGCCCGACGGCGGAAGCCACCTCCGCCGGATCCGCCAGGGGGTCCGGGCGGTGCAGCAGGAGGATGTCCACGTAGTCCGTTTGCAGCCGTTTGAGGCTGCCGTCGACCCGCTCCAGGATGGCCTCCCGGCTGAGGTCATAGTGGGTCTTCAGGCCGCGCTCGTTCAGCCGGATGCCGCACTTGGTCTGCAGCCGGATCCGCTCACGCAGGCCCGGAGTGGCAGCCAGCACCTCGCCGAACACCGCCTCGGCCTTGCCGCTGCGGTAGATGTCCGCGTGGTCGAACAAGGTGATGCCGGCATCCAGCGCGGCCTGCACGGCGGCGGCGGCCTGGTCCACATGGGCAGCATTATGCGGCTCATCGGACCAGCTGCCGCCCAGGCCCATGCAGCCGTAAATAACTTCCTGCATCAGGACGCCCCGCCCGGCTGTGCCCCCGCCATCAGCGCAGCCATGCGGTGGTGTTGGCCGGCAGCTTGCCGTCTTCCAGCGGCGCGCTGCTGACAAGGACTTCCCCGGCAGGGAGATCGACGGCGGCGTTCCCGAAGTTGGTCACGGACTGCCAGCCGTTGGGGCGCTTGAAGTGCAGGACATCCGGGTTGTCGTTCCCGACCCACTCCAGCTCTTCACCGGTGAGCAGTTCGCGGCGCAGCTTCAGTGCCTTGCGGTACAGCTCCAGGGTGGAACCTTCGGTTCCGTCCTGCGCCTCGACGGCGTACTTGCTGAACCAGTCTGGCTGCGGCAGGTGGGATCCGCCGTCGCCGAAGCCGAAGGAAGTGCCTTCAACCTTCCACGGCAGCGGCACGCGGCAGCCGTCACGGCCGATCTCCACGCCCTTGTTGCGGAAGTAGGACGGGTCCTGGCGCTCGGATTCTGGAATGTCGGCCACTTCCTGCAGGCCCAGTTCCTCGCCTTGGTACAGGTAGGCGGATCCGGGGACGGCGAGCATCAGCAGCGTTGCGGCACGGGCGCGGCGTTCGCCGAGCTCAACGTCCAACTGGTCCTTGGGGCCACCGGCGAGCAGCCAGTCCTTGCCGTCCTGGCCCTTGGCACCGGCCTTTGCCTTGGCAACCTGCGGCAGGCCGTAGCGGGTGGCGTGCCGGACGACGTCGTGGTTTGAGAACACCCACGTGGAGGAGGCACCGGTGGCAGCAGCCTCGGCAAGGTTGCGGGTGATGATCTCCTTGTACTCGGCGGCGTCGAAATCGGCCTGCAGCAGGTCAAAGTTGAACGCCTGGCCCAGGCCCTGCGGGCTGGCGTAGCGGGCACGCCGGGTGGCGTGGACCCAAGCCTCCGCCACCGCGGTGCGCGGCGGGTTGTACTCGTTGAACACCTCACGCCATTCGGCGTAGATCTCGTGGACTTCGTCCCGGTCCCAGAACGGGTGCGAGCCGTCGTCGAATCCGTCCACGCCGGTGTTGGCGGCACTAAGTTCCAGCTTGGACAGCAGCGGCTCGGTGAGGTCCTTGGTGAGGGCGTGGGCCACGTCAACGCGGAAGCCATCCACGCCGCGGTCAGACCAGAAGCGCAGGGTCTTCAGGAAGTCCTCGCGGATTTCGCGGTTGGACCAGTTCAGGTCCGGCTGCTCCTTGGCGAAGATGTGCATGTACCACTGACCCGGGGTGCCATCCGGCTCGGTGATGCGCTCCCACGCCGGGCCGCCGAATACGGAGTCCCAATCCGACGGCGGGAACTCGCCGTTGGGACCCTTGCCGTCGCGGAAGATGTAGCGGTCGCGCTCAGGCGAGCCCTTGGGGGAAGCCAGGGCCTCCTGGAACCACTTGTGCCGGTTTGAGGAGTGGTTGGGGACAATGTCGGCAATGAGCTTGATGCCGGCGTCGTGCAGGGCCTTGGCCATCTCGTCGAAGTCCGCCAGCGTGCCCAGCTTGGGGTCCACGTCGCGGTAGTCGTCCACGTCGTAGCCGCCGTCGGCAAGCGCGGAAGGGTAGAACGGGCTGAGCCACACGGCGTCTATGCCCAGCGTCTTCAGGTAGGGGACCTTGGCGGTGATGCCCTTAAGGTCGCCGATGCCGTCGCCGTTGGAGTCCGCGAAACTGCGGGGATAGATCTGGTAGACGGAGGCCTGGCGCCACCAGTTGGGGTCGGCCAGGCGGTCGGAATCGGACAGGGTTGCCAGCGTGGCGGTGGTGGACAAGGACTGACCCTTTTCTTCAGTGCGGTTATATTTATATTGAGTCTAAATTTACTTCCCCAAGTATTATCTGGTGATTCGTCCAGGAAGGTCAACAGCATGCCCGAACCGGTTCCGGCGACTCCTCAACTGCTGCGCAGGGTCAGCGCCGGCGCAGTCCTGGAGTTCATGCGCGCTTCGGCGGCGGTGACGGTCACGGACGTCATTGCTGCAACGGGCCTGACGCGGGCCACCACCATCGCCGTCTGCGAGGACCTGGTCCGCCGGGGGTGGCTCCTGGAACTGGAGAACCAGCGCGAGTTCGGCGGCTACCGGAAGGGCCGCCCCGCCCGGCGGTTTGAGCTCAACGAGCGGGCCGGCGTAGTCCTTGGCGTTGACATTGGGTACTCGAAGGTCACTGTAGTGGTGTCCGATCTCCGGGGCAGGACCCTGGGGCGCTCCAGCCGCCCCTTCCAGGCGGGAGAGGTCGCATCGGCCGAACGCACTGCGTTCATTGACGCGGTGGCCATGGCGGCCCTTGGCTCCGCGGATGCCGAACCTGGCCAGGTGCTGGCCGTCTGTGCCGGGGTGGCCGCGCCCGTGGACCGGCACGGGGAGGTGGTGGCCACGCAGAAGTTCTGGGGACTGTTTGACCTTGGCCTGCGGCCGGCCCTCATGGCGACCCACGGGTGGACGGTGCTGCTGGAAAACGACGCCAACCTTGCCGCCCTCGGTGACCGGTGGCAGGGGGCCGCAGCCGGCGTCGACGACGTGGTGGTGATCCTGGCCAGTGAGCGCCTGGGTTCCGGCATCGTGGAAGGCGGCAGGCTGGTCCATGGAACGCGCGGGAGCGCCGGCGAGCTTGCGTACCTGAACATGGTGGAGGGCGTGGGTGACACCTACGGCATCGCCTACCTGGCCCGGACGTGGGCGGCCGAAGCCCTGGCAGGCTCCGCCCCCACGGCACTCCGTGACTGCCGGCCAGGGCGGGTGGAGGCCGAACAGGTCTTCGCCGCAGCAGCCCACGGGGATGCCGTGGCACTGGACATCCTGGACCGGCTGGCGGAGAGGATGGCCCGGGTGGTGGGCACGGTGGCCACCATGCTCAACCCGGAACTGGTGGTCATAGGAGGCGGCGTGGCCGGTTCCGCCGACGTGCTCCTGGCGAACATCAGCGAGCGCCTGAAGAAGTTCACTGCCACGCCTGCACGCGTGGCAGTGTCCCCGCTGGGTGACTCCATCGTGACGGTCGGAGCCGTACGCTGCGCCCTGGATTACGTGGAGAGGAATTCCCTGGACCTGGAACTGGCCGCGCCTTCCGGCAGCCGGGCGCCGGACCCTGGCTGGCCCTAGTTGCCCAGGGCAGCAGCCACCGGCAGGGTGCCGTCGCGGAATTCGATGGTCCGGCCCGCGGTCTGGGGCAGGTCCAGCACCGCCGCTGCGACGATTGCCGTGTTGGCCCGGGACGTTTCCCGTTCCCCGTCCGGAGAGGGGTCCACGTCGATCCGCCCCGTTCCTGGATTGTCCGTGAGGGCGCCGGGGCCCAGGATGGTCCACGCCAGCCCGCTGCCGCGCAGGTACTCGTCCGCGGCCGCTTTGGCTTCGGCGTAGGCAAAGAAGCTGCTGTCTTCCGGTACCCCGTGGTCCTTGCCGGCGCCGAAGTAGGACACCATGATGTACCGGTTGACACCGGCCTGGACCGCAGCGTCCACGGAGCGGATGGCGGCGTCACGGTCAACCGCATATGTGCGCCCGGGGTTCCCGCCGCCCGCGCCGGCAGACCAAACCACGGCGTCGTGGCCGGCGAGCGCCTGGGCGATGGCCGCCGTCGAGGAATTTTCCACGTCCAGGACCGACGGCGTGGCGCCGGTGGCTGCGACGTCATCCGCGTGGTCCGGGTTGCGGATGAACGAGGTTACCGAGTGGCCCTCGCCGGCGAGGAGTGCGGACAGGAGGAGGGCCACTTTGCCGTGGCCGCCGATGATGGCGATGCGTGTCATGCCCCCATTGTGCCTGCCCGGGCAGCTCTTCGGGCAGCCCCACCCGCCTGAACAGGGCCTTTGTGCCCTATACCGGCTTTCCCGCACACGTCTAGCTTGGGTGAATGGCTGCCGGACCCCAGGCGGGGTTGGATGGACCCGCATCAGACGCACTGTTGAAACTGGGACGTTTCTTTACCAGGTGGGAACAGACAGAGGACGGCAGGGCGGTGTTCCGCGAGGGTGGCCGCAAAGGTGACATCTTCTACCGGGACCGTTGGAGCCACGACAAGGTGGTCCGTTCCACCCATGGGGTGAACTGCACCGGTTCGTGTTCCTGGAAGGTGTACGTCAAGGACGGCATCATCACCTGGGAATCCCAGCAGACGGACTACCCCTCCGTGGGTGCCGACAGCCCGGAGTACGAACCCAGGGGCTGCCCGCGTGGGGCGGCGTTTTCCTGGTACACCTACTCCCCCACCAGGGTCCGGTTCCCCTATGCCCGGGGCGTGCTGGTGGAGATGTACCGGGAGGCCAAGGCCCGGCTCAAGGATCCCGTGCTGGCCTTTGCCGAGATTGCCGCTGACCCCGAACGGCGGCGCCGCTACCAGCAGGCCCGCGGCAAGGGCGGCCTGGTGCGGGTGTCCTGGCAGGAGGCCGTGGAGATCGCTGCCGCAGCCCACGTCAATACCATCAAGACCTACGGGCCGGACCGCTGTGCGGGCTTCTCCCCCATCCCGGCGATGTCCATGGTCTCGCACGCGGTGGGAACCCGGTTCATCCAGCTCATTGGCGGCGTGATGACCTCGTTCTACGACTGGTACGCGGACCTTCCCGTGGCCAGCCCGCAGGTGTTCGGCGACCAGACCGACGTCCCGGAATCCGGGGACTGGTGGGATGCCCGCTACCTCATGATGTGGGGATCCAACGTTCCGGTGACACGGACGCCGGACGCCCACTGGATGACCGAAGTCCGGTACCGCGGCACCAAGGTGGTCACGGTGAGCCCGGACTATGCGGACAACACCAAGTTCGCGGACGAGTGGCTGCCCGCCCAGGCGGGAACGGACGCCGCGCTGGCCATGGCCATGGGGCACGTGATGCTCAAGGAATTCTTCGTGGACCGGCAGGTGCCGTTCTTCACCGACTACGTGAAGCGGTACACCGACCTTCCCTTCCTGGTCAGGCTGGAGAAGAACGGCGACGGCGCCCTCACGCCGTCGAAATTCCTCACCGCCCTTGACCTCCCTGGCGAGGCCGCGGCCGAGGACGCAGCGTTCCGCACCGTCGTGTACGACAAGGCAGCCGGGCGGCCGGCGGTGCCCAACGGGTCCATGGGCTTCCGGTACTCGGGCAGCGGAGAAGGCAAGTGGAACCTGGACCTTGAGGGGATCGAACCTGCGTTGTCCCTCCGGGAGGTGTCCGGGGACAGCGCCGAAATCCTGCTCCCCTGCTTCGAGGACGCAGGCGGCGAAGGCAGCATCCTGCGCCGCGGTGTCCCCGTCATGGAGATAGGTGGCCATTTGGTGACCAGCGTGTTCGACCTGATGCTGGCCCAGTACGGGGTGGGCCGGGAAGGCCTGCCCGGCGAGTGGGCGGCCGGCTACGAAGACGCTGCCACCCCGTACACGCCCGCCTGGCAGGAGGAAATCACCAGCGTTCCGGCACAGGCCTGCATCCGCGTGGCGCGCGAGTTTGCCCGCAACGCCGAGCAGTCCAGGGGCCGCTCCATGATCATCATGGGCGCCGGCATCTGCCAGTGGTTCCACGGCGATACCACCTACAGGGCGGTACTCGCGCTGGTGATGCTCACCGGCTGCATGGGCCGCAACGGCGGCGGGTGGGCGCATTATGTGGGCCAGGAAAAGACGCGGCCCGTGACGGGCTGGGTGTCCCTGGCCAACGCCCTGGACTGGTCGCGGCCGCCAAGGACCATGACCGGCACCAGCTACTGGTACATGCACACGGACCAGTGGCGGCAGGACGGGTATTCGGCGGACGCCCTCAAGTCCCCGCTGTCCACCGGCAAGCTGGACGGAATGCACACCGCGGACGCCATCGCCCAGTCCGCGCGGCTGGGCTGGATGCCGTTCTATCCCCAGTTCGACCGCAATCCCCTCGATGTGGCTGACGAGGCGGACGCCGCGGTCGCTGCCGGCACCGCGGCCGATGCGCCGTCCTACATTGCCGAAGCCTTGAAGAACCGCTCGCTGAACCCCGCCATTGAGGACGTGGACGCTCCTGCCAACTGGCCGCGGACCCTGGTGCTGTGGCGGTCCAACCTGTTCGGCTCCTCCGCCAAGGGGAACGAGTACTTTCTCCGCAACCTGCTGGGGACCCACAACAACGTCCTGGGAGCGGACAGCGCCGGGGAACTCAAACCCCGGGACGTTGCCTGGCACGACAAGGCGCCCGAGGGAAAGCTGGACCTCCTGGTGTCCGCGGACTTCCGGATGACGTCCACCACGCTGCTGTCCGACGTCGTGTTCCCTGCCGCCACCTGGTACGAGAAGAACGACCTCTCCTCCACGGACATGCATCCGTTCGTGCACGCCTTCAGCCCCGCCATCGACCCGCCGTGGGAAACCAAGACGGACTTTGACACTTTCCACCTTCTGGCACGGGAATTCTCCCGCCAGGCCCGGACACACCTCGGCGTCCGGAAGGACCTGGTCAGCGTGCCTTTGATGCACGACACCCCGGGTCAGCTGGCCCAGCCCGGCGGGCGGGTCCGCGACTGGCGGGACGCCGGCATCGGGGCGGTACCCGGTCAGAACATGCCCGTCTTTGCCGTGGTGGAACGCGACTACACGGCCATCGCGGACAAACTGGCGGCTGTGGGACCCCTGGCTGACAAGCTGGGTTTCACCGTCAAGAACGTAACCTACAACGTGGCCCAGCCGGTGGCCAGGCTCAGCCACTCCAATGGCGTGATGCTGGGCGGCGCGGCGGACGGACGGCCTGCCATGGACACGGACGCGAAGATGGCCGAAGCGATCCTGGCCTTCTCCGGCACCACGAACGGGGCATTGTCCGTCCAGGGCTTCAAGGACCTGGAAATACGCACGGGCCAAAGGCTGGCTGACCTGGCCGAAGGCTCGGAGGAAAAGTTCATCACCTTCGCCCAGACCCAGGCGGGTCCGGTCCCTGTGATCACCTCGCCGGAATGGTCCGGATCCGAGACCGGCGGACGGCGGTACTCCCCGTTCACCATCAACATCGAACGGCTCAAGCCCTTCCACACCCTGACCGGCAGGATGCATTTCTTCCTCGACCACGACTGGATCACCGACATCGGCGAATCCCTGCCCATCTACCGGCCCCCGCTGGACATGCACCGGCTGTTCGGCGAGCCGCGGCTGGGGTCCGATGGCGCCATGGAGGTGACGGTCCGGTACCTGACGCCGCACTCCAAGTGGTCCATCCATTCCGAATACCAGGACAACCTGCTGATGCTGTCCTTGTCCCGCGGCGGGCCGACCGTCTGGATGAGCCCGGCGGACGCCGATGCCATCAAGGTCCGGGACAACGACTGGGTTGAATGCACCAACGTCAACGGCGTCCTGGTGGCCCGCGCGATTGTCAGCCACCGCATGCCTGCCGGTGTGGTGTACGTCCACCACGCCCAGGAGCGCACCATCGACGTGCCCAAATCCGAGGCCACCGGGCGGCGGGGCGGCATCCACAACTCGGTCACCCGGCTGCTGGTGAAACCCTCGCACCTGATAGGCGGCTACGCCCAGCTTGCCTACGCCTTCAACTATCTCGGTCCTACCGGAAACCAGCGCGACATGGTAGCCACTGTGCGCCGGCGCTCGCAGGAGGTGCAGTACTGATGCGCGTGATGGCCCAGATGGGCATGGTGATGAACCTGGACAAGTGCATCGGCTGCCATACCTGCTCCGTGACCTGCAAACAGGCCTGGACCAACCGGGCAGGCACCGAGTACGTGTGGTTCAACAACGTGGAGACCCGGCCCGGGCAGGGCTACCCGCGCCGGTACGAGGACCAGGAGCGCTGGTACGGCGGCTGGACGCTGAACCGGCGCGGCAGGCTGGTCCTCAAAGCCGGTGGCCGGGTCAAAAAACTGTTCGGCATCTTCGCCAGCCCCGTCCAGCCCGAGCTCAAGGACTACTACGAACCCTGGACCTACGACTACAAGACCCTGGTGGACGCGCCGCTGGGCGACGATTTCCCGGTGGCGCGGCCCAAGTCGCTGATCACCGGGAAGGACACCAAGATCACGTGGTCCGCCAATTGGGACGACGACCTGGGCGGCTCGCAGGACCACGGGCACCTGGATCCGATCGTGGAGAAGGTGCGGCGGGAGTCCGAGGACAAGATCAAGTTTGCCTACGAGCAGACGTTCATGTTCTACCTGCCCCGGATCTGCGAGCACTGCCTGAACCCGTCCTGCATGGCGTCCTGCCCGTCCGGCGCGATCTACAAGCGGGTGGAGGACGGGATCGTACTGGTGGACCAGGACAGATGCCGCGGCTGGCGGCAGTGCGTCACAGGCTGCCCGTACAAGAAGATCTACTTCAACCACAAGACCGGCAAGGCCGAGAAGTGCACCTTCTGCTACCCCCGGGTGGAGGTTGGCCTGCCCACCGTCTGCTCGGAGACCTGCGTGGGGCGGCTGCGGTACCTTGGGTTGTTCTTGTACGACGCCGACGCCGTCACCGCGGCAGCGTCCGTCGCCGACCCGCAGGACCTTTACGATGCGCAGATGGACGTGCTGCTGGACCCGCACGATCCCCGCGTCCAGGCCGAAGCCCGGGCCCAGGGCATCCCGGAGGACTGGCTCGATGCGGCCCGCCGGTCCCCCGTCTATGCGCTCGCCAAGGTCTACAGGGTGGCCCTGCCGCTGCATCCGGAATACCGCACCATGCCCATGGTCTGGTACGTGCCGCCCCTGTCACCCGTGGTGGACCTCCTGCGCGACCAGGGCCACGACGGCGAGGACGCCGGCAACCTGTTCGGTGCCATCGATGCCCTCCGGATCCCGGTGGAGTACCTGGCCGAACTCTTCACCGCCGGGGACGCCGAACGGGTCGCCGCCGTGCTGCGGAAGCTCGCGGCCATGCGGTCCTTCATGCGCGGCATCAGCATGGGCGAGGACCCGGACGAGGCCATCCCGGAATCCGTGGGCATGGACGGCCAAAGCATGTACGACATGTACCGGCTGATGGCCATCGCCAAATACGGCGAGCGCTACGTCATTCCCACGGCCCATCTGGAACAGGCACACGACCTTGAGGAGCTGGGCTGTTCATTGGATTTCGACGGCGGACCAGGCATGCAGGACTCCGCACCGTTCGGCGAAGCGAGTGGCCGGCCCGTCCCGGTGGCCGTGGACACGTTCAACGCCCTGCGCGACCGGCAGAGCACCGATACGATCGCGGCGGGAACCAGCCTGAAAGGGCGGGTGAACCTGCTGAACTGGGACGGCCGCGGCGCTCCGCCCGGCCTCTTCCCGGACAAGACCTACCCGGACAGGCTTTCCCCGGACACCCTGGCGGCCGCCGAGGACGAGTCATGAAACGTCCATCCCTGAACGGGCCAGCCCTGAACCGCCGCGAACGGGTGGTGTACCTGGCCGCAGCCTGGTGCCTGTCCTACCCGGACGAGGAACTGGTGGGGCGGGTTCCCCTCATCAGGGCCGCGCTGTCCGAGTTTCCGGGAGCGCCGGCGGACTTCTCCCCGGTCCTGGACCTCCTCGAAGCCACCCCGCCCCTGGAACTGCAGGCACAGTACGTCCGAGAGTTCGACCTCGGCAGGCGGCACGCCCTGCACCTGAGCTACTGGACGGACGGGGACACCCGGCGCCGCGGCGAGGTGCTGGGCTCCTTCAAGGCGGCCTACCGGAGCAGCGGCGTCCTGGTGGACCTGGACGGGGAACTTCCGGATTACCTGCCCATGGTGCTGGAATTCGCCGCCAGGGTCGACGGCGGGGCCGGGCGGGAACTGCTGCAGCGGTACCGGGCCAGCCTGGAGATGCTGCGGCTCGGCCTGCTGCGGGACACCCTGCCGCACGCCGCTGTCCTGTCGGCCTTGTGCGCCACCTTGCCCGGAAAGTCGCCGCAGGACGAGCAGGAAGTGATGCGCATGGCCGGATTCGGTCCACCCACCGAAAGCGTGGGCCTGGACCCCTACGACCCGCGGCTGCTGCCGGTCAGGAAGGGCTGACCATGCCCGCACCCTGGATGGCGCTGGAGACGGAGCCCGCACCCGCCGTCGTCCTTAACGCCTGGGACATTGTCCTGTGGGGCGTCCTGCCGTACGTCATGGCGGTGGTGCTGGTGGGCGGCCTGGTGTGGCGCCACCGGTACGACCAGTTCGGCTGGACCACCCGGTCCTCCCAGCTGTACGAGTCCAGGCTCCTGCGGATCGCCTCCCCGCTGTTCCACTTCGGGTTGCTGGCTGTCATTGCCGGACACTTCTTCGGCCTGGTGATTCCGATGGCCTGGACGCAGGCGGTGGGCATGAGCCAGGAGTTCTACCACTTCAATGCCCTCCTGGTGGGCGGCATCGCGGGTGTCGCAACGCTTGGGGGAATCGCCCTGCTCATCTACCGGCGCCGGACCACCGGCCCCGTCTTCATGGCCACGACGAAGAACGACAAGACCATGTATGTGGTGCTGACCGCGGCCATCGTGTTCGGCCTGTGGACCACGCTGGCCAGCGTCTTCGAAGGTGAACACGGCCACAACTACCGCGAAACCGTGGCGCCCTGGTTCCGGTCATTGTTCATCTTCCAGCCGGACATCGCCGCCATGGCCGACGCGCCGTTCACGTTCCACCTGCACACGCTGGTGGGGATGGCACTCTTCGTCATCTGGCCGTTCACCCGCCTTGTGCATGCGTTTACCGCGCCCCTGCACTACCTGTTCCGCCCGTACATCGTCTACCGGTCGCGGGACAGGGAGACCAAAGGCAGGGGCTGGTCCGCCGTCGGCACGCCCGACAGGGACACCCGCAACCGCTGACCGGCGGGGCGTTTTCGATACGTGGTGAGGAGCAGGCAGTGGCCGGAACAATCCCGACACCAGGCACCGGGAGGGCGCTGAACAGCGGCAGGGCACTGAACCTGGCGCTGGCGACGGCGGCGTCCGTGGCAGGTTTCTGGGCGTGGAACTCGGTGGCAACCCTGGGGGCCTTCTACACGCAGAACCTCGAACTGAAGCCCGCCACCACGGGGGTCCTGGTGGCCATGCCGGTGTTCGTCGGATCGCTGGGACGGATAGTGGTGGGGACACTCACGGACAAGTACGGGGGCAGGGCCATGTTCACGTTTGTGCTGCTGGCCGCCATCCCGCCCATTCTGCTGGTGTCCGTGGGGGGCCTCCTCAGTTCCTTCGCCCTGGTACTCGGGGCAGGACTGGTGCTCGGCGTGGCAGGAACCGTTTTCGCCGTCGGGATTCCGTTCGTCAGCGCCTGGTATGTCCCCGCCCGGCGCGGCTTCGCCACCGGCGTCTTCGGGGCAGGAATGGGCGGGACGGCGCTGGCGGCGTTCCTCAACCCGCGGCTTGTCGCGGGGATCGGCTACTTCCCCACCCACCTGCTCATCGCCGGCGTCCTGGCCCTCATGGCCGCACTGGTCTGGTTCCTCATGAAGGAAGCCCCGGACTGGGCCCCCAACCACGCGCCGGTGCTGCCCAAGCTCCTGGACGCCGCCAGGACGGCCGTCACCTGGAAGATGTGCTTCCTGTACGCCGTGGTCTTCGGCGGCTTCGTGTCCTTTGCCACCTACCTGCCCACCTACCTGCGCGACGTCTACAGCTTCGACCCCGCCGGTGCCGGTGCCCGGACGGCGGGGTTCGCCCTTGCCGCCGTCCTCGCCCGTCCCGTGGGCGGGGTGCTGGCCGACAGGCTCGGCCCCAAGCCCGTGGTGCTGCTTGCCCTGGGAGCCGTGGCCCTCCTGGGCTGGCTGGTCAACCTGCGGCCCGACGGCGAGGTCCCGGCAGGTGCCACTTTCGTTGCCATGGCTGCGGCGCTGGGACTGGGAACGGGCGGCGTGTTCGCGTGGGTGGGCGTCCTCTCGCCGGCAGGAAAGATGGGCAGCATCAGCGGCATCGTGAGCGCCGCCGGCGGCCTGGGCGGCTACTTCCCCCCACTGGTCATGGGCGCCACGTACGACGCGGCGACGCGCAGCTATTCCATCGGGCTGCTCCTGCTGGTGGGCACCGCCCTCCTGGCCCTGGTGTTCACCCTCTTCGCAGTACAGCCCCGGGCCGGGGCGCCGGCGGTCCAGCGGGCCCAGTGATACCGCGGGGTCAGCGACTCAGCGGGCGCGGTAACGAAGGTACACCACGCCGTTGCCGAACCGCCGCTCGTCCAGCAGGTCCAGCCGTGCCTCCAGCCCCGCCGGCAGGAAGCGGAGGCCGCCGCCCACTGTGACGGGGTTGATAAACAGCTGGCACTCGTCCACCAGGCCGGCCTTCAGGGCGTGCGCGGCAAGAGTCGGGCCGCCGATGCTGATGTCCTTGTCTGCGGACTCCTTCAGGTCCCGCACCCGGTCCGGGAGGAACTGCCGCTCCAGCCGTGTCCGGGCGGTGGCCACGCTCCCCAGCGAGCTGGAGTACACCACCTTGTCCGCCCCACGCCAGAGGGCGGCGTAGTCCTTGATCACGGGGGGCTCATCCTGCGTTTCCATGGTTTCCCAAACGGACATCACCTCATACATCCGGCGCCCCAGCAGGTACGTGCCCACGCCCCGCTCCAGGTCGTTCACGAAGGCATGGATCTCTTCGTCCGGCGCCGACCAGGTAAAGTTGCCGTCCTTGTCCGCCGTGTAACCGTCCAGGGACATGATTGCGGAGTAGATCAGCTGCGCCATGGGCCCATTCTTCCGCCGGGAATCCCGTCTGGATAGGAACTGGTGGGTTTCTCCAGCCCTACTGCTTCACGAGCGCGTTGCCATAGCCTGCATCGCATTTGCCGTCATGGATAACGCCTGTCCCCGGTGCCACGGCGTAGTTGGCGGCCGGGTTGAAGACGGCGGTATTGACGTTTGTCACCCTCCCGGCGCATTCGTCGGCGGCACCGGCACTGACACCCTGACCACCGATCCACATGTCGATCCAGATGGTGGAGTTGGTTCCGTTCGCGTTGACGCCCTGGTGGCACGGCCCGTTCTGGGGATCGTTCCCGTCGCCGCAGGTGTCTTCGACGATGAAGTAACGGCGGACGTCCGGGAGATAGATACGGGTGCCGGCGGGAAAGTCCAGGACGTCCTGGCCTGTTGCGAGTGAGTGGCCCACCGCAATGGTGATGGGCTCCTCATACGTGCCTTTGCCGCCGGCCGTGGTGTGCAGCACGGGGTGGCTGATGGTGGCTGAACCGGCTGGGGTGTTGTCGTACCAGGTGTAGGCGGTGGTGTACGTGGTGGTGACAACCCGCTCCGGGGACGATGCCGCGGCTGGGGCCGGAGCTGCGGGCGCCACGGCAGGATGCGGGGCCGGGGGAAGGACCGGAGCGGCGGCGGGAGCCACCGCTGCTCCTGTGCCCGCTCCCGGGGCACCGGCGGCGGCCTGCGGGGCAGCAGCGGCAGCCGCAGGATCGGCGGTGGGAGCCTTGGGGGCAGGAGCAGCCTCTTCGGCCTTCTGAGCTTCAGCCGCTGCTGCTTCGGCGCGGGATGCCGCCGCAGCCTTTTCCGCGGCAACCCGCTGGGAGGCGCCCACCACGTCGGATGACACGTCGCCCCGGGTGCCGGCGCTGGCCTCAACACCTGCCGGGGCCGGGCTGGATGACTGTGCGGGGACACCGGGAGCAGCAGTGATGGCGCCACACGCGGTGGTGGCGAGGGCTGCCGAGAGCATACCGGCGGCGAGCAGATGGTTCCTGCGCATGGAAAACTAAGCCTCTTCATGGGAGTGCGGACGGGGCAGCGGCACGTCAGATGCCCTGCCCGGGCTGGGTCGCGGCCTGCGGAACGCAAGGCCCATGGGCCTGGGACTTACCACACGCAAGAGCATTCGGAGTGCTCCCCCAAGCGTGTGCGCCAACCGGTGACCTAAACGTTACTTTGTACCAAGCGCAACTGGCCAATCGGGGGGCATGCCGCGTGTCGGCCGGGTGAGGGGAAGGACAGTTCGGGAATTAAACAGAAAAGCCCCCGGAATCTCGGGAATTCCGGGGGCTTAGCCTGTAGCGGTGGGGAGGCTCGATCTCCCGACCTCACGATTATGAGTCGTGCGCTCTAACCAACTGAGCTACACCGCCACGAATGAGAAAAACCTGCGTCAAGCCGGTCAAACCGCCTTGACGCAGGCCCTCATTCAGAGCCCCCCACCGGAATCGATCCGGTGACCTCGTTCTTACCAAGAACGCGCTCTACCACTGAGCTAGGGGGGCAACGAGTAAATACTCTACCGGAAGATTTACGCACCAACAAATCGGCGCTCCAAGCGTTGAGAGGCCCGCAATATGCTGGGTTCCGCCTGGCGTAAAGACCGCATTTTCCGCGGAATTCCGGGGCTTTAAGGGCCCCACGAGGGGACCGGACGACGCCGGCAGGCGCCTTCCTTGGGCCCCCCACCACCGCGCCGGGCAGAGAATGTGTCCAGCCCCACATTCACTCCTGGGTTAAATGCTGATGGGCCGGCTCGAAAGCCGGCCCATCGCCGTCGTCAGTTGGTCAAACTGCGCGAAGGTTTACCACTTGCTCTTGCGGTTGAAGTCGCCGCCGCTGCGGGGCTTGCGGGAGCCGTCACCGTGGCCGCTGAAGGAACGCTCGGAACGCTCGCTGTACGAACGTCCGCCGCGGTCGGCGGAGGACCGCTCGCCGTCGTTCTTCCGGAATTCCTTCTTGAACCCGCCGTTGCCCTTGAAGTTGCCGCCGCGGCTGCCCTGGTAGGCGCCACGGTCACCGGAAGGCCTGCGGCCGTTGTCCAGTTCGAGGTGGATCAGCTCGCCGCCGATCCGGGTGCGGGACAGGGCGCGCAGTTGGTCTTGGCTCAGGTCCGCGGGCAGCTCCACCAGGGAGTGGTCCGAGCGGATGTCGATGCCGCCGATCTGGGCGGAGGAGATGCCACCCTCGTTGGCGATGGCGCCCACGATCGACCCGGGCATGACCCGCTGGCGCCGGCCCACCGCAATGCGGTAGGTGGCGTTGCCCTCGGTCAGGGCGCGGGTCGGCCCGCGGGAGCCGAAGCCGTCCTTGGAGCGTTCGCGCTTCTGGAACTCGGGAGCAGCAGGCAGTTCCTTGACCAGCAGCGGCTGCCCGCCCTGTGCCATGACGGCCAGGGCCGCAGCGATTTCTGCTGCCGGCACCTTGTGCTCTTCCTCGTAGGAAGCGATCAGGTCGCGGAACATCGCAACGTCCTCGGACTCGAGGGTCTCGGTGATGCGCTCGGCGAACTTGCCCAGGCGCAGCGTGTTCACGGTCTCGGCGGTGGGCAGGTGCATCTGCTCCACCGGCTGCCGGGTGGCCTTTTCGATGGCGCGGAGCAGGTACTTCTCACGCGGCGTCATGAACAGGATCGCGTCACCGTTGCGGCCCGCGCGGCCGGTGCGGCCGATCCGGTGCACGTAGGACTCGGTGTCGTGCGGGATGTCGTAGTTGACCACGTGGCTGATGCGCTCCACGTCCAGGCCGCGGGCGGCGACGTCGGTGGCCACCAGGATGTCGATGCGGCCTTCCTTCAGCGCGTCAACGGTGCGCTCACGCTGCTGCTGCGGGATGTCGCCGTTGATGGCGGCAGCCTGGAAACCGCGGGACTTCAGCTTGTCAGCCAGGTCCTCGGTGGCCATCTTGGTGCGCACGAAGGCGATGACGCCGTCGAATTCCTCAACCTCAAGGATGCGGGTCAGCGCGTCCAGCTTGTGCGGGCCCATGACCTGCAGGTAGCGCTGGCGGATATTGGTCCCCGTGGAGGTCTTGGTCTTGACCGAGATCTCGGCGGGATCGTTCAGGTACTGCTTGGACATCCGGCGGATCTGGCTGGGCATGGTGGCCGAGAACAGGGCAACCTGGCGGTCCTCGGGGGTCTGCTGGAAGATCTGCTCCACGTCTTCGGCGAAGCCCATGCGCAGCATCTCGTCGGCCTCGTCCAGCACCAGGTACTGGAGTTCGGACAGGTCAAGGGATCCCTTGGCGATGTGGTCGATCACGCGGCCGGGGGTGCCAACAACCACCTGGGCGCCGCGGCGCAGGCCGGCCAGCTGGGGACCGTAGGCGGAGCCGCCGTAGACGGGCAGCACGGTGAAGTCATCGATGTGCTTGGCGTAGGAGGTGAAGGCCTCGGCAACCTGCAGGGCCAGCTCACGGGTGGGGGCCAGGACCAGGGCCTGGGTTTTGCGGGACGGGCCGTTGAGGTCGTGGAGTTCGGCCAGGCGGGACAGTGCCGGCACTGCGAATGCTGCAGTCTTGCCGGTACCGGTCTGTGCCAGGCCCACTACGTCGCGGCCTTCGAGCAGCAGCGGGATGGTGGCTGCCTGGATGGGGGACGGCTTTTCGTATCCGACATCCTGCAGGGCGGCCAGGACGCGGCCGTCAATGCCGAGATCGGCGAACTTCACGGTGTTTTCGTCGTCGTTCTGCTCCGCAGCAGGAGCGGCAGTGTCAGCGGCGGCAACTTCGTCGGCGGCGTCCGTCACGGCAGCAGCGGGGGCTTCCTCAATGACGGCGGTGGTTTCGTTCAGGTTTTCGGGCATAGGGATATTCCTCATCCATAGGGGGCCAGGCGGCACTACCCAAGGTGAGCGGAGCCGCAGTACACGTGCCGATGGTGCCGGGCAAACGTTGACCGGCCGGTCACAGAAGTCCGGCGCTTTCGCAATCCCGTGGCAGGACTTCGCGCTGCATCTCTTGGCTGCTATCCCAGCAGTCTGTACAGCGTTTTCTTTAGCCGGCTCTCCCTATGAAAATGCCCGCATCGCTTGCGCGGGCCCCAACACTTGCCAGTCCTGCCTCAAAAATTGGGCAGGAATAAGGGATTTCCGGAGTGGGGGATGTTTCCAGTGTAGGGCACGGAGGTGCCTCAGCGTTAATCGGAACGGGCCACGGCGGCGGTGAGCTTGCGCACACGGGCCGCCCCGAGGGCGCTGCTACTCCCCCAGGCGCCGCAGCAGTGCCTGAAACTTGGTGTGGTATTCATCCTGGAGCCTGATCTCGCCGTCGGCCTCTGCACGGCGGAGCGCTTCGATGACGCCGGCGTCCGGCTCGCTGAACCACTTTCCGATGGTGATGCCGTGGCGCGGAACGAAAGTGCGTTCAATGGCGTCTCCGGCCTGGATGCTGCCGGTACGTATGACCCGCAGGTACGCCCCCACCCGCCCCTCCTCGGTGAACCGCTTCACCCACTGCGGTTCCTTCATCCGCCGCTGGAACGTGGCGCAGGGGGTTCGCGGGGACGTGACTTCGAGTTCGACGCCGGAGCCCAGTGTCCAGCGCTCCCCAATTACCGCATGGGTGGCCTCGATACCGGATACCCGCAGGTTCTCACCGAAGATGCCCGGCGGCAGCTCCCGTCCCAGGGCGGCCGCCCAGAAATCGGCGTCCGTCTGGGAATAGGCATAAACGGCCTGGTCCAAACCGCCATGGTGGGCCCGGTTGGCCTGGATGTCCCCGCGGAGGCCCAGCTTGTGCACCTTCACCGGACCAGCGGCCGGACGCTTGTCGATGGCCGTGACGCCCACGTTTCCCTGGTCCCCGACAAGCTGGTGGACGCGGCAGACGGCAAGGACGGAACCTGTTTGCATGGCATCAGTCTAGGGTTTTCCGGCAGGGTGCCCGGGCCGGGTGATGGGCAGTTCTCCACCACTGCCGGGAGGGGTTTGTGCTCGCAGGCGGAACCCGCAGGGACTACTCTGATTCGAGACTTGCATTGGGGTGCAGCGCTGGGCCCGGTTCGCGTGGACAAATGAAGGGGACGCCGTGGACTCGAACCAGAAAGATCCGGAAGAGGATGCCGGGAACGGGCCGTTGCCCGGGCCGGCCGGCGCCGGCAACACCGCCAAGCCGCCGCCCTGGCAGGTCCCCAAGCCGGACCTGCGTCCTGAGCTCCCCAACGAACCAGTTACCCCAGTAGACCCGTTTGCCCGTGAACGGGAGAAACAGCTCAACGATGCAGCGGCCCGGAAGAAGCGGTCCCAGCGGCGCACCATGGTGGTTGGCCTCGGCGTAACAGCGTTCCTGACCGGCACCATCACGGCGGTGATTGCCAGCAACGAGGACGACCCTGAGTACGCACAGGTCTGTTTCAATGACGAAACCGGCGAGCGCGTGGCGGAAACCAACTGCGACAGTTCCGCCAGCCGCAGTGGCGGCATTTATGCCTGGTACTTCTACTCGCGCGGGGCCAGCGTTCCGTGCATCGGCCAGAACCCGGCCTCAGCCCCCAACTACACAAGGACGGTACGCAACCTGTGGTTCCGCGGCATCCTGCCGCTGGCCGGCGCACTTCTGCTGACCGCCGCATTCTTCATCTCGGCGATCCAGATGTGGGACCCGGCGTACGGTGACACCCGGACCTTCGGCGTAGGCGGTGCCTTTGTGAGCGGCGTGGTGCTCGCCGCGGCCTGCCGGCTCCTCCCCGCCACCCGGGGCTACTTCCTGGGGACGAAATGACCAGGCGAAGAAATGAAGGATGACAAAGTGACGGCTGAAGAAATGACCGCTGAAGTCCTGGCCACCGGGGCGTCGGACGTCCTGGACCTGGACTCCCTGCTGTCGGCGGGGGAACTGGAGCTCCGGCAAAAGGTCCGCGACTTCACCCGGCAGCGGATCAAACCCGGCATCGCCCGCTGGTATGAGGATGCCGTTTTCCCCTTCGACCTGGCAACGGAACTGGGTGAGCTGGGCGTCCTGGGCATGCACTTGGACGGCTACGGCTGCCCGGGCCGGTCCGCCGTTGAATACGGCCTGGCAGCCATGGAATTGGAGGCCGGCGACTCCGGAATCCGTACCTTTGTGTCCGTCCAGGGCTCCCTCGCCATGACCGCCATCCACACCTGGGGCTCGGAGGAGCAAAAGCAGGAGTGGCTGCCCAGGATGGCCGCGGGCGAGGTGATCGGCTGCTTCGCGCTGACTGAACCGACCGCCGGTTCAGACCCTGCCTCCATGGCCACCTTCGCGCGGCGGGACGGCACCGAGGACGACGCCGGCTGGGTGCTGAACGGGGCCAAACGCTGGATCGGGCTGGCCTCCGTGGCCGGCGTGATGGTGGTGTGGGCCATGACGGACGACGGCGTGCACGGTTTCCTGGTACCGGCAGGAACCCCGGGCGTCACGGCGACACCCATCGCGCAGAAGCTGTCCATGCGCGCCTCCATCCAGTGCGATGTAGTGTTCGACGACGTCCGGCTGGGTCCCGAAGCCCTGCTGCCGGCGGCGCGGGGGCTGCGCGGCCCGTTCACCTGCCTGAGCGAGGCGCGGTACGGCATCGCATGGGGTGCCATGGGTGCAGCCCGGGATTCCTACGAGGCCGCACTGGCATACTCGATGGACCGGCTGCAGTTCGGCAAGCCGCTGGCCGGCTACCAGCTCACGCAGGAGAAGCTGGTGAACATGCTGCTGGAAATCCAGAAGGGCACCCTGCTGGCACTCCACCTTGGCCGGCTGAAAGACGCTGGAACCATCCGTCCGGAGCAGATTTCGCTGGGCAAGCTGAACAACGTCCGGGAGGCCATCGCGATCGCCCGGGAGGCGAGGTCAATCCTGGGCGGGAACGGCATCACCACGGACTACCCACCCCTGCGGCACGCCGCGAACCTCGAATCGGTCCGGACCTACGAAGGCACCGACGAAGTCCACACCCTCATCCTGGGCCGGCACATCACGGGCCTTGACGCCTTCCACTGAGATAGGCGCGGCCGGAAGGGCTCAGGCGGAGAAGCCGCCGTCGGCCTTGATCAGCTGCCCGGACACCCAGCGGCCAGCCGGCGAGAGCAGGAAGGCCACGGTTCCGGCGACGTCGGCAGGGGTGCCCAGGCGGCCGGTGGGCTGCTGGGCGGTGAGCTCGTCCCGGACATCCGGGGTCATCCACCCGGTGTCCACGGGGCCCGGGTTCAGGACGTTCGCGGAGATGCCCCGGGGTCCCAGTTCGCGGGCGGCCGCAATCACGATCCGGTCCAGGGCTCCCTTGGACGCGCCGTAGGGAAGGTTGAACGCGGTGTGGTCACTGGTCAGCGCAACGATCGCGCCGCCGTCGCCCGTGGCCTGCCGTGCGAAGGCGGCGATCAGCTGCCAGCTGGCGCGCGTGTTAACCGCAAAATGCCGGTCGAAGGATTCAACGGTGGTATCCAGCACCCCGGAATCCACCGACTCGGCATGGCTGAGCACCAGGCCCTGCAGGGCACCGGCCGCCTGCGCTGCCTCCGCCACGAGCCGGTCCGGCACGCCCGGATCCTGTAGATCGGCCGACAGGACGTGGACCTTGGCGCCGATGGCTTCGAGCTCCGCTGTCAGCCGGACCACGTCTTCGGGTTCACTCCCCCACGGCATGCGGGCGTCGTAGTCGGACCAGTAGGACAGCACCAGGTCCCAGCCGTCGGCCGCGAGCTGGCGCGCGATGCCTGCGCCGATGCCGGCCATCCGCCCCACGCCGGTAACCAGGGCAACGGGGCGGGCGGGGGCAGGTGCGTCGGGTTCCATCGGACCAGCCTAGCGGCCGGCTGGAGCACCGGCGTTCAGGCGGCCGCCGGTTCCGCGTCCCCCGCCGTGGCAGCCTCTGCCCGCTGCTTGCGGATGGTGGCGCTGATGACCGCGGCGATGGTGCACATGGCCGCCGCACCGAACCAGGCGTAGGTGTAGTGGCCGGTGGCGTCGCGGAGGGCGCCCGCGGCGATGGCGGCCGCAGCAGCTCCCAGCTGGTGCGCCGCAAAGACCCACCCGAACACCACACTGCCGTCAGCTCCGAACGTTTCGCGGCAGATGGCTGCCGTAGGTGGAACGGTGGCCACCCAGTCCAGGCCGTAGATCACAACGAACACGATCATGCTGGGCTGCACTTCGGCGTTCAGCAGCAGCGGGAGCACCAGCAGGCCGATCCCGCGGAACTGGTAGTAGACGGCAAGCAGGACGCGGGGATTGAAGCGGTCCGTCAGCCAGCCGGAGGCGATGGTGCCGATGATGTCGAAGATCCCGACGACGGCCAGCAGTCCCGCAGCAGCGGTTTCGGGCATTCCGTGGTCGTGTGCGGAGGGGATGAAATGGGTGCCGATCAGGCCGTTGGTGGTGGCGCCGCAGATGGCGAACCCGGCGGCCAGTGCCCAGAAGGTCCGGATTTTGCTGGCGCGGCGGAGGACCTGGAGGGCGCGGACGGCGGCGTTGGCGCGGGGCCCGCTGTCGTTGGCGCCGCTGGCGGCCTTCGGCTCTTCAGCTTCGAGGGCTGCAGGATCCGCACCGTACGGCAGGACCCCGACATCGGCCGGCGAGTTCTTGAGGAACTTCAGCACCAGCGGGACCACGGCCAGGGCACCGGCGGCGATGAGCAGGGACGCCTGACGCCAGCCGGGATCCTGGGCCAGGAGGGCGATGAACGGCAGGAAGACCAGTTGCCCGGCCGCGCTGCCGGCGGTGAGGATGCCAATCACCAGTCCGCGGCTTTTGGTGAACCAGGTGTTGGCGATGGTGGCGGCGAAGACCAGGGCCATGGAACCAGTCCCGAGTCCGATCAGCAGCCCCCACGTCAGCAGGATCTGCCAGGACTGGTTCACCAGCACGGTGAGGGCGCTGCCCATGCCGATCAGGACCAGGGCTGTCGCGGTGACGGCCCTGACGCCGAATCTTTCCATCAGTGCGGCGGCGAAGGGGGCTGTCAGGCCAAACAGCACCAGGTTGATGCTGACGGCTGCCGACAGGACCGTGGTTGACCAGCCGAACTCCTGCTGGAGCGGGACCATGAGGACGCCGGGGGCGGCCCGGAAGCCGGCGGCCCCCACCAGGGCCAGGAACGCCACGGCGGCGACGATCCAGGCGGGATGGAGCCGGCGGCGCTGTCCGGTGCCCGGTCCGGCGGTGGTTTCGGCGGCAACGTCAGCTGCCTTCTTCGGCACGGCACTCACGCGGCTGTTCCTTTCCCGGAAGCGGTGGACAACGGGACGGGCCGCTCTGACCGTGCGCGGCTGTGCCAGCTGGTGTTCGCGGCGGTGAGCCGTTCTCCGCATTCGGTGCAGGTGTCCGCCGAGCTGGTCACTTTCCCGCAGCCGGCGTGGATGACCTGGAGGTGGGCCTGCTCCGAGGGCGCGGGCAGGTGTTTCTCCGCCCAGATAGTCACCGCGTTCAGGACCGGGAGGGCGTCTTCACCCATGGGGGTGAGCACGTACTCCTGACGGGTGCGGCCGCCGTCGTCGTAGGCCTTTTTCTCCAGCAGCCCGGACTCCACCAGGCCTGCCAGCCGCTTGGTGAGGACCGAGTCGGCCACTTCCAGCCGGGCCTTCATCGCGTCAAAGCGGCCGTTGCCGAAGAAGACTTCACGCAGGACCAGGATGGACCAGGGGTCGCCCAGGATGTCCAGGCCACGCGCCATGCTGCAGCTGCGCTGGGACCAGTCGGATCGAAGAGGCATAGGGGAACCCTAGCTGACTTCTTTCAAGAAAGCCAGGGTTCCCCGGGGGCGGCTACGGGATGTTGGAGAAGGCCTGGTCCAGGTCCGCGATGAGGTCCTCCGCGTCCTCGATGCCGCAGGAGAGCCTCAGCAGGTTGACCGGGACGGCCAGCTCGGTGCCTTTGACCGAGGCGTGGGTCATTTCGGACGGATAGTTCATCAGCGATTCGATCCCGCCCAGGGACTCCGCCAGCGTGAACACGGAGGTGGACTCGGCCACCTTGCGGGCAGCTGCTTCACCGCCCTTGAACTGCACGGAGACCATGCCGCCGAACTTGCGCATCTGGCGCTTGGCCAGCTCGTGGCCCGGGTGCGTGGGCAGGCCCGGGTACAGCACGGCTTCCACCTCAGGACGTTCCAGCAGCCACTCCGCCACGGCCTGGCCGTTCTCGCTGTGCCGGTCCATGCGAACGCCCAGCGTTTTCAGGCCACGGGTGGTGAGGAACGCGTCCATGGGGCCGGACACAGCCCCAACGGCGAACTGGACGAAACCGATCTTTTCCGCCAGCTCTGAATCCTTGACCACGACGGCGCCGCCCACCACGTCGGAGTGGCCGCCGATGTATTTCGTGGTGGAGTGCACCACCACGTCGGCACCCAGGGCGAGCGGGTTCTGCAGGTACGGGGACGCGAAGGTGTTGTCGACCACCAGGAGGGCACCGGCGTCGTGGGCTATGTCCGCGAGCGCCACGATGTCGGTGATCTTCATCAGCGGGTTGGACGGCGTCTCCACCCAGACGAACCGGGTCTTGTGCGCTGCCACGGCGTGGCGGACCCGGTCCAAATTCGCCATGTCCACCGGTGTGTTGCCGATCCCCCAGTCTCCCAGCACGCGGTTGATCAGCCGGTAGGTACCGCCATACGCGTCGTTGCCGAGCACGATGTGGTCCCCGGGGCGGGTCAGTGCACGGATGAGGGCATCCTCGGCGGCAAGGCCTGAGCTGAAGCTGTACGCGTGCGTACCGAGTTCCAGCGCAGCGAGCTGTTCCTGCAGGGCGTCCCGGGTGGGGTTGCCGCCCCGGCCATACTCGTAGCCGCTGCGCAGGCCGCCGATGCCGTCCTGGGCATACGTGGAACTGAAGTGCAGCGGCGGGACCACGGCGCCGGTACGGGGCTCGAACGCCTGGCCGGCGTGCACGGCACGGGTGTTGAAACCCTGGTTTTCAGAGGCAGTCATGGGTGCTCCTTTACGGGGTAACGCAAATTAGTTGCTGAGGTAGGCCAGCAGGTCGTGCCGGGTGAGGATGCCCACGGGCGCGCCCACGAACGTGACCATCAGGGTGTCCGAGTCCGAGAGCAGTTCCCTGGCCGCGGAGATGGTTTCCAGTGATCCGATGACGGGCAGTTTGGGGCCCATGTGCTCGGAAATCTTGTCCGTGAGTTTCGCTTCGCCGCGGAACAGCTTGGCGGTCAGCGTCCGCTCATCGACGGCGCCGAGGACTTCGCCCATGACCACCGGCGGTTCCTGCGACAGGACCGGGATGTGGCTGACGCCGAACTCGGTCATGATGTTGATGACGTCGCGGACTGATTCGTTGGGGTGGATGTGCACCAGGTCCGGCAATTCGCCGTTCTTGGACTTGATGACCTCCCCCACCGAGGTTTCCTCGCCCCCGGAGAGGAAACCATAAGAGCGCATCCACTGGTCGTTGAAGATCTTGGCCAGGTAGCCGCGGCCCGAGTCGGGCAGGATGACGACGACGACGGCACTTTCCGGCAGATCGCGCGCCGCCTGCAATGCGGCTACTACGGCCATCCCCGAGGAGCCGCCCACCAGCAGGCCTTCTTCGCGCGCCAGTCGGCGGGTCATGGTGAAGGAGTCGGCGTCGCTGACCGCGATTACCTGGTCCGGGACGGACTTGTCGTAGTTCGCCGGCCACATGTCCTCGCCGACGCCCTCGACAAAGTAGGGGCGTCCGGTGCCGCCTGAGTAGACCGAACCTTCGGGGTCCGCGCCGATGATCCTGACCACACCGCCGTCGGACTCCGGCCGGTCAGCCGAAACTTCCTTGAGGTACCGCCCGGTGCCGGTGATGGTGCCGCCGGTGCCGGCGCCGATGACCACGTGCGTGACTTTGCCCTCGGTGTCCCGCCAGATCTCGGGACCGGTGGTCTTGTAGTGGCTGCCCGGGGCTGCCGGGTTGGAGAACTGGTCCGGCTTGAAGGCGCCCGGCGTCTCCCGGGTGATCCGGTCCGAAACGCCGTAGTAGCTTTGCGGGCTTTCCGGCGGGACCGACGTGGGGGTGACCACCACTTCGGCGCCATAGGCCTGCAGTACGGCCCGCTTGTCCTCGCCCACCTTGTCCGGGACCACGAAGACGCACTTGTAGCCCTTCTGCTGCGCCACCAGCGCCAGCCCCACACCGGTGTTCCCGGACGTCGGCTCCACAATGGTGCCGCCGGGCTTCAGCTTGCCGTCACGCTCGGCGTCCTCGATCATCTGCGCCGCGATGCGGTCCTTGATGGATCCGCCGGGGTTCAGGTACTCCACTTTGACCAGGACGGTGGCCTTGATGCCTTCCGTCACGTGGTTGAGTTTGATGAGCGGGGTGTTGCCGATGAGGTCCAGGATGGACTGGGCGTACTTCATAGGTACAAAGCTACCGCTTCCTGCACGCCCTTCCCCGTCCGGGGTGCGAGGATAGGCCGGTGAAGCAGTTCGCATGGCTGAAAGCCGCCCGGAGCTACCTGCTGCCCGGCGCGACCCTGGCGGCAGGTTTGGCCACCCTCGCCGCCGGCGCCCTCCCCGTCCGGGCTTTCGGTGAGTTGGCCGGGCGTACCCTTCCCATCCTGGCCTTCGTCCTGGCCATGTCCCTGGTCACGGAACTGGTGGACGAGGCAGGGCTGTTCCAGGTGGTGACGGACCGGCTGGCCGGGCTGGGCCGCGGACGGGTCTTCCTGCTGTGGCTCCTGGTGGTTGCGGTGGCCACGGTGTCCACGGTGTTCCTGTCCCTGGATACCACGGCGGTGCTGGTGACCCCGGTGGTGGTCCTGCTGGCCGTCCATGCCCGGATTCCGCCCCTGCCGTTCGCGTTGACCAGCATCTGGCTGGCCAATACCGCCTCGCTGCTGCTGCCGGTGTCCAACCTGACGAACCTCCTGGCGCAGGACCGGCTGGGCCTCAGTCCGTGGCGCTTCGCGGGGCTGGTGTGGGCTCCAGCCCTGGTTGGCCTGCTGGTTCCCCTTATCCTGCTGTGGCTGGCGTTCCGGCGGGACCTGCGCGGAACCTACGGGCCGCAGCCGGCGCATCCCGTCCGGGACCGCACCCTGCTGAAGGCTGCCGCAATCACACTCCTTGTCCTGTTGCCGGCCCTGGTGTCCGGTTTGCCGGTCCAATACCCGGCGCTGGCAGCCGCGGCCGTGCTGCTGGCGGGCTTCCTGCGCCGCCGGCCCTCCGCGCTCCGGTGGTCGATGGTCCCCTGGCGGCCGCTGATGTTGACGGTAGGCCTGTTCATGCTCATGGAAGCCCTGCACTCGCACGGCCTGACGGCGTTGCTGGCAGGCGTGGCGGGAACCGGTGACGGGCTGCCTGCCCTGCTGCAGCTGGCGGCCCTGGGCGCAGGCGCGGCCAACGCAGCAAACAACCTTCCCGCCTACCTGGCGCTGGAACCCGTGGCGGGGTCGCCGGCCAGGCTCGCCGCCCTTCTCATCGGGGTAAACCTCGGTCCGCTGGTGACTCCCTGGGCCTCTCTTGCCACGCTGCTGTGGCATGAGCGGCTCCGCGTGCTGAACGTCCCCATCAGGTGGGGCGGGTTCGCGGTTGCGGGGCTGGTGGCCGTGATACTGACGCTGCCGCTCGCCGTCCTTGCTCTTTGGGCGGCGTCCGGTATGCCCTGACGCCGCCGGGTTGCGGGTCAGCTGCCTGCGGCCTCGCCGCCGTCGCCGGCGGGCAGGTTCTGCCAGAGGCCCATGACGTTGCCCTCAGGGTCCCTGAAGTAGGCGGTGTAACCCATGCCCGGGATTTCGTTCCTGGGCATGACCACCGCGCCGCCCTGCTCCTCCACGCTTTTGAGCGTGGCGTTGATATCCGGCACATCGACCGTCACAACCGGGCCGGTGATCTGTCCTCCCCTGGCCATCATGCCGCCGTTGATGGCACCCGGCGCCGTGGGCTGGCCGGCATCATCCATGTCCGTGGTGATGACCATGCTGTAGTCCATGCCCGGGACGGGCTCAATCCGCCAACCGAGCACCTCCCGGTAGAACTTCCTGGCCCGCTTCTGGTCGTCAGCGGGGATCTCGAAATGCACTACGCCGCCCATGGCTGCCCTCCGTGTTTCTGTGGGTCGCAGTTCTTTTGGGCACCCCTGCGTGCCGGTTGCCCGGGTGCCACACGCGGCGATCCTAGCGCGGGGACGGGAAGCGGATAAGGGCCCATGGTCCCGCCGCTGTCGGCGGGGCGTGGGACGATGGAAGGCATGACGATCGCAGAGGCACCTCCCCGGCTGGCAGCCGCGGCGGACATGTCCCTGCGCTGGTATCCGGAGGCGCCATACAGCCTTTCCCGCACCCTCGCGCCCCTCCTGCGGGGCAACAGCGATCCCTCCTTTTGCGTGCAGGGGGACGTCATCTGGAACGCGTTCACCACGGCGGACGGTCCGGCCACCATGCGGCTCGCGCCCGCGGGCGGCGGGGACGCGGGCGGCCCGTTCGTGGACGTCCAGGCGTGGGGCCCGGGCGCCGCCGCCGCCACCAAGGCGGCGCCCCGGCTGTTGGGATCCGACGACGACTGGCAGGATTTCGATGACCCGGCTTTCCATGCCACGCTGCCGCGCATGGTCCGGGAAGCCCGGCGGCGCAGCCTGGCCGTCAGGCTCCCGTCAAGCGGCCGCATGGTGGACCAGCTGGTCCCAATCATCCTGGAGCAGAAGGTGACGGTCCTTGAGGCGCGGCGCGCCTACCGCTACCTGGTGCACCGGTTCGGGACCCCTGCACCCCGCGCCGGAATTTCCACGCCGCCCGGGCTGGTGGTGGCACCAGCGGCTGCGCAGTGGCTGCAGGTCCCCAGCTGGGAGTGGCACAAGGCAGGGGTGGGACCCCAGCGCTCGGCCACGGTGATGCGGGCGTTGCGCTCCGCCCCGGCGCTTGAACGCCTCGCTGCGGCGCCTGCGCTGGAGGCAGCTGCGAAGATGCAGGTGATCCCGGGCATCGGGGTCTGGACTGCGGCCGAAGTGGTGCAGCGTACCCACGGCTGTCCCGATTCGATTTCGGTCGGCGACTACCATCTCGCGGCCTACGTGGGCGCTGCGCTCACCGGGCGGAGGACCGACGACGCCGGGATGCTGCGGCTGCTCGAACCCTGGCGCGGGCACCGGCAGCGCGTAGTCCGGATGATCCAGTCCACCGGCTTCCGCAAACCCACGTTCGGCCCGAGGATGACCATCCAGGACCACCGGGCGCACTGACCTGCCTCCGGCGAGTTGCCGCACCCCCCCCGACCATGCACCCAGCCCTCCGGTGAATGCCGGGTAGCCCCAAACCCTCCTAAAACCGTTGCGTCTGCGCAAGTAATGAAAGAGACTGGCAGTACGGCTTCTGCTTGAGGAGAAACGATGCGTGCATTGACGGTAACTCCCGGAAAGAAAGACTCACTCAGCCTGCGCGAGGTTCCGGAGCCCGCGGAGGGGGACGGCGGCGTGCTGGTGGAGGCGCTGGCCGTGGGCCTGTGCGGAACCGACAGCGAAATCATCGCTGCGGATTACGGTGAGGCGCCCCCGGGCCAGGACTACCTGGTGCTGGGGCACGAGAACCTGGGCCGGGTGCTGGACGCTCCCCCGGACTGCGGACTGGCCAAGGGTGACCTGGTGGTGGGCATCGTCCGCAGGCCGGACCCGGAGCCCTGCAAAGCCTGCGCCGCCGGGGAATGGGACATGTGCCTCAACGGCAACTACACCGAGCACGGCATCAAGGGCCTCGACGGTTTTGCCCGGGAACATTGGCGGGCGGATGCGGAGGCAATGGTGAAGCTGGACCCCGACCTGGAGGACGTGGGCGTCCTGCTGGAGCCCACCACCATCGTGGCCAAGGCCTGGGAACAGATCAACCGGATCGGGAAGCGGGCCTTTTTCGATCCCCATACAGCCGTGGTGACCGGCGCGGGGCCCGTTGGGCTGCTTGCCGCCCTGCTGGGAGTCCAGCAGGGCCTGGACGTCCACGTCTTCGACGTCGTCACGGACGGACCCAAACCGCAGCTTGTCCGGGACCTGGGCGCCACCTACCACAGCGAACCGCTGCCGGATTCCGGAATCAAGCCCAACGTCCTGGTGGAATGCACCGGCGTCACTCCAGTGGTGCTGGAGGCCCTGACATGCCGGGCCCAGGACGCCGTCACCTGCCTGACCGGCGTGTCCGGAACGGGCAAGCAAACAGGGGTGGACGTGGGTGCGCTCAACCGTGAGGAAGTGCTGATGAACGGCGTGGTGTTCGGCAGCGTCAACGCCAACCGCCGCCACTACGACGCGGCCGCGCAGGCACTGGCGGCGGCGGACCGGGACTGGCTTCGGCGCCTGATCAGCCGCCGCCTTCCGCTGGAAAGCTACGCGGACGCCTTCAAACACCAGTCCGACGACGTCAAGGTGGTCCTGGACCTAAAGGCCACCGGTCATGGAAACCAGCAGCCATGACCACCCCGGCCGACTCACAGCAGACCGGCGGAACGCCCCTGCTCCCCTCCGGCAGGCAATACCGCATTTCCTTCGACAGCCAGACCGCCACGGTGACCGAAGTGGGCGGGGCACTGCGGGAATACCGCCAGGACGGGAGAGACCTGGTGGACGGGTACGGCCCGGAGGACACCTGCACCGGCGCCCGGGGGCAGTTACTGATCCCATGGCCCAACCGGATCAGGGGCGGCAGCTACCAGTGGGAAGGCCAACGCCTCCAGCTGGACCTGAGCGAACCGGACAAGGGCGGGGCGATCCATGGACTCACCCGCTGGCGGAACTGGACCGTCCTGGAACATACCCCGGACGCCATTTCCTTGGCGTACACCCTGCATGCCTGCCAGGGCTGGCCCTGGGTGCTTGACTGCCGGCTGGACTACCGGCTTGGCGCCGAGGGGCTCAGCGTCCGGACGACGGCGGTAAACCGGAGTCCCACGCCCTGCCCCTACGGCACGGGCGCGCACCCATACTTGAGCCTTGGTGTGCGGGGCGGGACCGGAGGCCCCGCCCCCGTCACCGGAGCGATCGACGCCGGCCTGGTGCAGGTGCCCGGGCGCACCTTCCTGCCGGTGGACGGGCGCGGCATTCCAACGGGACACGAGCGGGTGGACGGCACGGAGTATGACGTGAGGGAACTGCAGCAGCTGGGTGGCCGGCACATCGATGTGGCCTACACGGACCTGCTGCGGGATGAGGACGGGGTCGCCAGGGTGAAGCTGGTACACGCGGACCGCTCGTCAGGCGTGGAACTCTGGGTGGACAGGGCCTACCCCTACCTGGAAATCTTCACCGGCGATACCCTGCCGCAGCCGGACCGGCGGCGGACCGGGCTGGGAGTGGAACCAATGACCTGCGCCCCGGATGCCTTCAACTCCGGCGAAGGCCTGATCACGCTGGAACCCGGCCAGTCCCACAGCGCGGCATGGGGCATCAACCCCAACCCCGTGCTCCAGCCGTGAACGAAGCGTGCTCCGTTCCGTAGCACAACAACTATTGCGCTAACGCAAGTGTAGGCGTTGAATGATGAGTATGGGGTTGCCGCACCGGATGCCGGCCAGTTTAGATCCCGGCTCCCAACGTAAAGCGACCGTCGGAGGTCCCCTGGCCCCCGGCGGCGGCTGCGAAGGCCTCCAGGGCCGCGGCCAGCGCAGGGCGCCGGCCGGCAGGCATCCTCGACACCACCTCGGCAATAGCCTGCCGCCGGTGCTCCAGCACGGTATCCACCAGATCCCTGCCCTTCCTGCTCAACTCCAACCGGATGTACCGGCGGTCAGCCGGGTCCTCCCGCCGCTCAAGCAGACCGGCCATCACCAGCCGGTCACAAATGCGGGTGGCATTGGATGCATGCACGCCGAGTTCAGCGGCCACTCCGCCAAGGTTCTGGGGACCCCGGGAGTGAATCAGCACCAGCACCCGCAGTTGCGGGGTACTCACGACGTCCTCCACCTCAGCAACCGAGTGGGCCACAACCCGCAGGAGGACATCCGCCGCGCCCATCACTGCTTCGACCTCGCGGCTGGAGGGCACTCCGTTGGTTGCTGGGGAAATATCCATGACACCAGTTTCCTCCGATAGTTGATGCTCCGCAAAGGTTGCGGGTGCGCACGCGGTCCGCGGTGACGGGACCGCCCGGCAGAAAGGAAAAATCGTGAGAACACACCCCGCACAGCGAACCGTGGCGGAGACCGTCCACGGTATCGACCGGCTGGTCAGGAACGTTCAGACAGGCCGGTTTGAACGCTCGCTGTCGGCCCTGACCGCCGTCGGCGCCTTGGTCACGGCGGCGGAAATTTTCCTTGAGCATGACAAGGCGAGCTTCGGCAACAAATGGATGTGGGCCCCGGTTGCCCTGGGCCCATTGGGTGCGGCAGCGGGGGTTGCCGGAGTTTTCAGCCGCCGTATGGCCAAGACAGCCCTGCCGCTGGCCAGCGCGGCGATCGTGGCCAACGGCCTGCAGGGCACGTGGCTGCACCTGCGGGGCATCCGGCAGAAGCCGGGTGGCCTGTCCAACCTGCGCTACAACCTGGAGATGGGGCCGCCGCTGTTCGCACCGCTGCTGGTCACGATGGTAGGCGGCATGGGCTTGCTGGCGGCGGTCCTGAGGAGGGAACCGTGACCGGCCTCCCCCTGGCAGATGCCGATGGCGGCGGCCGTTACCCTGGTTTCAGTGCCCTCGCCCAGGCGCCGCACTGGGACCCGGTGACGGCCGCCGTCGTGCAGGGCAGGATGGCCCTGCCTCCGGACGTCCGCTTCTTCACCCCTGCGGAGGAAGCCGCGGCGCGGGCCCTCTTCGACCAGTTGCTGGACCAGCATGCCGAACCAAGGGTGCCGGTAGTGAACATGGTGGACGCGCGGCTGGCGGAAGATGAAACCGACGGCTGGCACTACGACAACATGCCCCGGGACGGTGCGGCCTGGCGCGCATCCCTCGGTGCACTCGACCGGGAGGCGCAGTCGCGGGAAGGCTGCACGTTCGCGTTGCTCCCACTGGACGGGCAGGCCAGGCTGCTGCAGGACATCTGCGACCGCGGCCAGGACCTTTGGCACGGCCTGCCGGCTGACCGGGTGTGGGGGTTGTGGACGCGGTACGCCTGCACCGCGTTCTACTCCCATCCCCTGGCGTGGGACGAGATCGGCTTCGCCGGTCCGGCCTATCCCCGCGGCTACAAGAACCTGGGTGTGGACCGGCTGGAACCGTTCGAAGTGCGGGACGTGCGGCCTGAAGCGGATCCGACCCGTAGGGCTGACAGATGAGCGGCCTCCGTGAGCGGAACGAATCTGCCTGGCTGCTGCCCGCGGGTCCAGGCACGAACTCGAAACTGCGGGACCGGATGCGCCGGTATGCCGACGACGATGAGGTGGACGTGGTCATTGTGGGCTGCGGTGCCGGGGGCGCCACCTTGCTCCAGCGCCTTGCACGCGCAGGCTGGCGGGCGGTGGGCCTGGACGCCGGCCCGTTCTGGGACCCCGAGCAGGACTGGGTGAGTGACGAAGCCGGCTCGCACCACCTGTACTGGACTGAGCCGCGGGTGATCGGCGGCTCAGACCCCGTGCCCCTGGGGTCGAACAATTCGGGCCGGGGCGTGGGCGGATCCATGGTGCATTTCGCCGGTTACACACCACGGTTCCATCCCAGCGATTTCCGTACCTTCAGTTGGGACGGGGTCGGAGCCGACTGGCCGCTGGAGTACGGGGAACTCCGGCCCTTCTACGAGGACATCGAGGCCGAACTTCCAGTCTCGGGCGAACGCTGGCCCTGGGGCGATCCGCACGGCTATCCGCACCGGCCGCACCCCGTCTCCGGGAACGGGGAACTTTTCCTGAGAGGCGCCAACGCCTGCGGGATCACCGCAAAGGTGGGTCCGGTGGCCATCGCCAACGGCCGCTTCGGCAACCGGCCGCACTGCATCTACCGGGGCTTCTGCCTCCAGGGCTGCAAAGTCAATGCCAAGGCCTCGCCGCTGATCACGCACGTCCCGGACGCCCTGGCCCACGGCGCCGAAATCCGCCCCGACTCCATGGCCACGCGGATCGGGTTCGACGAGCGTACCGGCCTGGCCACCGGCGTCGAATATGTCCGCGACGGAATCAACAGGTTCCAGCGCGCCCGCATTGTTGCCGTGGCAGGGTATTCGATCGAAACACCACGGCTCCTGCTCAACTCCACCTCGCCGCGCTTCCCGGAGGGCATGTGCAACGACTTTGACCAGGTGGGCCGGTACCTCATGGTGCAGGGCGCACCCCAAACCGCCGGGCGGTTCCAGGCCGAGGTGCGGATGTGGAAGGCGCCGCCCCCGGAAGTCAGCACGGAGGACTTCTACGAAACTGACCCGGCGAAGCCGTACAAGCGCGGATTCTCCATCCAGTGCGTCTCCCCGCTTCCCATCACGTGGGCGGAGCACGTGGCAGCACAGGGACACTGGGGCGCCGCGCTTCGGCGCTACATGAGCGACTACCCGCACTGGGCATGCCTGGGTGCCCTCTGCGAGTTCCTCCCCCTCCGGGAGAACAGGGTGACGCTGGCGGAGGAAACGGACCGCCATGGCATTCCCGTGGCCCGCTTCATCTACAGCCAGTGCGACAACGACCGGCAGCTGATGTCCGCGGCCCAGCAGGTCATGGAGCGGATCCTCACCGCCGCGGGAGCACAGGAAGTGATCACCATCAACCGCTACGCGCACCTGGTAGGTGGTGCACGGATGGCCGCGGGCGAGCAGGACGGGGTGGTGGACCGCAACCTGCGCAGTTTCGCGGTACCCAACCTCCTGGTCACCGACGGCAGCGTGCTGCCCACCCAAGGCAGCGCAAATCCCGCACTGACCATCATGGCGCTTGCGGCCCGTGCCGCGGGCGTCCTGGTCCAAGGTGCCCGCAGGGGCACCCCGATGAGCACGAAGGAAGACTGATCATGGCAACTACAGTGGCTGACTACCTGCTCTCCCGGCTGGGTGAGTGGGGTGTGGACAAGGTCTTCGGGTTCCCCGGAGACGGCATCAACGGCATCCTCGCAGCCTTCGGCAAAGCGGGGAACCAACCGAAATTCATCCAGGCCAGGCACGAGGAGATGGCCGCGTTCGAGGCGGTGGGCTACGCCAAGTTCGGCGACCGGGTGGCGGTGTGCATGGCCACCTCCGGGCCCGGGGCCATCCACCTGCTCAACGGGCTCTACGACGCCAAGCTGGACCACGTTCCGGTGGTGGCCATCGTGGGGCAGACCGCCCGCAGCGCCATGGGCGGCTCCTACCAGCAGGAGGTGGACCTGCTGACGCTGTTCAAGGACGTGGCCTCCGACTACGTCCAGATGGTCACCGTCCCGCAGCAGCTCCCCAATGTCCTGGACAGGGCCATCCGGATTGCCGATGCGCAGCGGGCCCCCACGGCCATCATCATCCCGGCGGATGTGCAGGAACTCGAATACGCCGCCCCCACCCACGAATTCAAGATGGTCCCCTCCAGCCTCGGCATCAAGTGGCCCGACATCGAGCCCGACAGCGCGGCCATCCGCGGTGCCGCCCAACTCCTCAACGAGGGCTCGAAAGTGGCCATCCTGATAGGCCAGGGTGCCCGGGAGGCGGCCGCCGAGGTGCGGGAAGTGGCGGAACTGCTGGGCGCGGGCGTGGCCAAGGCCCTGCTGGGCAAGGACTCCCTTCCCGATGACCTGCCGTACGTCACGGGCTCCATCGGGCTGCTTGGCACCAGGCCCAGCTACGAAATGATGCGTGACTGCGACACGCTGCTGACGGTGGGCTCCAGCTTCCCCTACACCCAGTTCCTTCCCGAGCCGGGACAGGCCCGGGGCGTGCAGATCGACGTTGACCCGAAAATGATCGGGCTGCGGTACACGAACGAATTCAACATCGTGGCCGACGCCCGCACAGCGTTGCGGGCACTGATCCCGCACCTGGACCGGAAGCAGGACCGCTCCTGGCAGGAGGGCCTGCAGTCCTCCATCAGCCGGTGGTGGGAAACCATGCATGACGAGGCCATGGTCAGCGCGGATCCCGTCAACCCCATGCGCCTCTTTGCCGAGCTCTCCACCCGCCTGCCCATGAACGCCATGCTGAGCGCGGACTCGGGGTCATCAGCCAACTGGTATGCCCGGCAGCTGAAGTTCCGCGGCGAAGTCCGGGGCTCACTGTCTGGAAACCTCGCCACCATGGGCCCCGGCGTTCCCTATGCCATCGGGGCGAAGTTCGCCCATCCCGGGCGCCCCGCCATCGCTTTCGCAGGCGACGGGGCCATGCAGATGAACGGCCTTGCCGAGATGATCACCGTCAAGCACTACTGGCCCGAATGGGACGATCCCCGCCTGGTGGTGGCCGTCCTCCACAACAACGACCTCAACCAGGTCACCTGGGAAATGCGGGCCATGGGCGGGGTTCCGGCCTTCCGTGAATCGCAGGCCCTCCCGGACGTGGACTACGCCGGGTTCGCCGAAAGCCTGGGGCTGCAGGGCATCCACGTGCACAACCCCGACGACGTGGGGCCGGCCTGGGAGAAAGCCCTCGCCGCGGACAGGCCAACCCTCCTGGACGTGCGGACCGACCCCAACATCCCGCCCATCCCGCCGCACGCCACCCTGGAGCAGGCAAGGAAGACGGCAGAAGCCATGGTCCAGGGCGATGACAGCGCCTGGGGCGTGGTGAAGGAAGGGGTCAAGACCAAAATCCAGGAATTCCTGCCGCACAAGGAGGGCTGAACCATGAGGCCGGCCAGGGCCACTGCGGAGGCTCCCGTGACCGCCGTCCAGGCGGCCGCTTACACGGTCCCCACCGACGGTCCCGAAGCGGACGGAACGTACAGTTGGGACTCCACCACCATGGTGCTGGTGCAGGCCGCCGCCGGCGGGAAGACCGGCCTGGGCTGGACCTACGCGCCGGCTGCGGCAGCAGGCCTGGTGGAAGGACTCCTCAGTCCCGCCGTGAGCGGCGTGGATGCCATTGACGTCCCGGCTGCTGCCGCCGCCATGGCCAGGGCAGTCCGCAACCCCGGAAACACAGGGCTGGCCTCCTACGCCGTGTCCGCCGTCGACTGCGCCCTCTGGGACCTCAAAGCCCGCCTCCTGGACCTGCCGCTGCACAAGCTGCTCGGCAGCGTCCGGGACAAGGTGGCGGTCTACGGCAGCGGCGGCTTCACCACCTACACGGCAGACCAGCTGCGCAGCCAGCTCGAAGGCTGGGCCCGTAGCCAAAACATCCCGCGGGTGAAGATCAAGATCGGCCAGGACAACGGAACGAACGTCCCGCGCGACCTGGAACGCATCCGCCAGGCGCGTGCCGCCGTCGGCCCCGGAACGGAACTGTTCGTCGACGCCAACGGCGCCTACACCGCAAAGCAGGCGGTCCGCGTCCTGCGGGAGGTGGCCGCCGAGGCTGTGACCTGGTTCGAGGAGCCCGTCTCCAGCGACCACCTGGCCGGGCTGCGGGTGGTGCGGGACGCTGTGGACGCGGACGTGGCAGCCGGTGAATACGGTACGGGCCTCCCCTACTTCCAGCGCCTGTGCGCGGCCGATGCCATCGACTGCCTGCAGGCCGATGTCAGCAGGTGCGGCGGGATCACCGAATGGCTGCGTATCGCCGCAGTGGCCGCAGCCAACGGCCTGGAACTCTCCGGCCACTGCGCACCCCACCTCAGCGCCGCCGTCGCCGCCGCCACACCCAACTTCCGCCATCTGGAATGGTTCCACGACCACGTCAGGATCGAGAACCTGTTCTTCGACGGAACGCTGGACCCCGACGGCGGGTGGCTGCGGCCCGGTGCTGCGCCCGGCAACGGGCTGTCGCTGCGTACCGCTGAGGCCGACAAATTCCGGGTCCGCTAATGCTGACCACAACGGATCAGGAAGGGAACAATGTCAGACATCAGTGATTACGCACTCGTGGGGGACCTTCACACCGCCGCGATGATCAGCACCAGCGGGTCAATCGACTGGATGTGCCTGCCGAGGTTCGACTCCCCCGCCTGCTTCGCAGCTTTGCTGGACACCCCCGCCGCAGGCCGGTGGCTCCTGGCACCCGCAGGGGCACAAAAGTGCACCCGCCGGAGGTATCGGCCAGGCACCCTGATCCTCGAAACCGAATGGGAAACTGCCCAGGGCAGCGTCAAGGTCACGGACTTCATGCCGATCCGCGACGACGCCGCCGACATGGTGCGGATTGTGGAAGGCCTGACCGGCACCGTGCAGATGTACGGAGAATTGTGCCTGCGCTTTGACTATGGACGCATCGTGCCGTGGGTGAGGCGCGGTGAGCACGGCCTCAGCGCCATAGCCGGTCCTGACGCGGCCTACTTCAACACCGCAGCGCCACTCGAGGGCCGGGACATGCGAACCATCAGCGAGTTCACTGTCCGGGCCGGAGAACAGGTGCCTTTCGTGTTGAGGTGGTTCCCCAGCAGCAAACCGGCCCCGCGGAAAACCGACTCCCACCAGGCGCTGCAGGTAACCGAAGATTACTGGCAACGGTGGAGTTCCCGCAGCAGGATTGACGGTGAGTACAAGGATGCCGTAGAGCGTTCCCTCATAACCCTCAAAGGGCTGATCTATGCGCCGACCGGCGGTATCGTGGCAGCTCCCACCACTTCCCTGCCGGAGGATCCGGGAGGGACGCGGAACTGGGACTATCGGTTCTGCTGGCTCCGCGACGCGACGCTGACGCTTCAGTCGCTGCTCGCCGCGGGCTATGTCGATGAAGCGGGCGCCTGGCGGGAATGGCTGCTGCGGGCCGTCGCCGGCGATCCGGCCGACCTTCAGATCATGTATGGGATTGACGGCACGCGCCGCCTTCCCGAAACAGAACTGCCCTGGCTCGCCGGATTCGAGGGATCCAAACCCGTCAGGACAGGAAACGCCGCGGCTCCGCAGCTGCAGCTGGATGTATGGGGCGAGGTCCTGGACGGGCTTTCCCTGACCCGCGCCGCCGGGCCGGCCGGAGCGGGAGACGATTCCTGGGATATCCAGGTCGCCTTGATGGAATACCTCGAGGGGGCCTGGGACCAGCCCGACAACGGACTCTGGGAAATGAGAGGTCCCCGCCGCCACAACACCCACTCAAAGGTCATGGCCTGGGTGGCAGCAGACCGCATGGTCAAGGGAGTCCAGCATTACGGCCTGCCCGGCCCGGTCGATCGCTGGTCTGCGTTGCGCGACACCATCCATAAAGACGTCATGGCACATGGCTTCGACAGCGACCGCAACACTTTCGTCCAGTCCTACGGGAGCAAAGAGCTTGACGCGAGCCTCCTGCTGATTCCCCGTGTGGGATTCCTGCCGCACGACCATCCGCGAGTGGTCGGTACTGTGGATGCCGTCCAGAAGCACCTCACCGAAGACGGCTTCGTCCTTCGGTACCGCCCGCAAGCAAGTAACGACGGCCTGCCCGGGACGGAAGGCGTCTTCCTCGCCTGCTCCTTCTGGCTTGTCGACGCCCTGCTGGGCATAGGACGCCAACATGAAGCCGAGGAACTCTTCGAGCGCCTGCTCGGCCTCCGCAACGACCTTGGATTACTCAGCGAAGAATGGGATCCCAAGCACCAGCGCCAGCTGGGCAACACCCCTCAGGCTTTCAGCCACTTTCCCCTCATCCACTGCGCCCTGCAGCTCCACCAGGGACGTTCCAAACAAAGCAACAAGCCCATTCCCAGCCCAACCTGACGGCCGCCGCCACACCCAACTTCCGCCACCTGGAATGGTTCACGACCACGTCAGGATCGAGAACCTGTTCTTCGACGGAACGCTTGAGCCGGACTGCGGATGGGTACGGCACGAAGACAGACCCGGTAACGGACTGAGCCTGCCGGCCGCCGACGCTGACACTGGCCTGTTGCCCGGCCGCCCGGGCATGACGTACTGAAAGGGATCCATTGAGCACCAACGAACGCAACGCAGATCCGGCCGCTCCGGAGCTGGTGGCTGTCACACCCGACGCACAGGATCCCACGGGGCAGGACGTCACAGGCCTGGACCCGTCAGCCACGGACCCCATGGCGGATGAAAAGGTTCGGCTTCAGCTGGCCATCTTCGAGGTCACCCGGGACGCCGACGGCAAAAGCCTGGACGACATCCAGGAGATGCTCCGCGCTGCCTTTGCCCGGCACCGCGTGGCGACACCGCCGGGCACCTGGCTGGAATCAGTGGCCTCCTCGGCGTACTACGGCGAGCCCTACATCGTTGACCTTTCGGTCGCGGCCATCGCGGACACCATCGTGCCCGCGCCGAACGATGAGGTCCGCGAGCGCCTCGCCGCACGGCGGCAGCTGCAGCAGGAAAAGCTCCCGGCAGGCATCTTTCCCGCTCCATCCGACTGGAACATTCCGGGCAGCGACGCCGCCGTCGGCAGCAACCGGACCACGTCCCCGGACCGGTGGAAAGGAAGCGCTGTGCCCGCCATGGCGGCGCTGGCCGCGGTTGCCCTGGCAGCCGTGCTGGTGGCCAGGGCGGGAACGGGCCGGCGCCGCCGGCTGGACACCTAGAGTCCCAGCCGGGCCACTGCTTCCTCGCGCATCTGGACTTTGCGGATCTTCCCGGAAATCGTCATGGGGAAGCTCTCGCGGACCTCGACATAGCGGGGGATCTTGTAGTGCGCCAGCTTCCCCCGGCAAAAGTCCGCAAGCGCCGCAGCGTCCAGCGGTTCCGCGCCGGGCTTGAGGATGATGCACGCCATGAGTTCCTCGCCGTACCTGGGGTCCGGTACGCCGATGACCTGCACGTCCTGGATTGATGGGTGTGTGTAGAGGAACTCCTCAATCTCCCGCGGGTAGATGTTTTCTCCGCCGCGGATCACCATGTCCTTGATCCGGCCTTCCACCACCACATACCCGTCCTCATCCATCCGGGCGAGGTCGCCGGTGTGCATCCACCCGTCGGCATCGATCGCCTCGGCCGTCTTCTCCGGCTGGTTCCAGTACCCCGCCATGACGGCGTAGCCACGGGTGCAGAGCTCGCCGATCTGCCCGCGCTCCAGTTCCTCCCCGGTGACGGGGTCCACGATGCGGCTCTCCAGCTGCGGCATGGTCCGGCCCACGGTCTCGGTCCGCTGCTGGAGGGTGTCCCCCTTCCGGGTCATGGTGGACACCGGTGAGGTCTCGGTCATGCCGTAGCAGATGGCCACGTCCACCATGTGCATCTCCGAGATCACCCGGTTCATCACCTCAATGGGACACAGCGAACCCGCCATCACCCCGGTGCGGAGCGTGGACAGGTCATAGGAGCCGAAATCGGGCAGCGCCAGTTCGGCGATGAACATGGTGGGCACCCCGTACAGGGACGTCCCGCCGAAATCCTGCACTGCCTCAAGCGCGGCAGCGGGCGAGAAGCCCCGCCCGGGGATGATGGTGGCGGCGCCGTGGCTGAGCGCGTTGAGGTTGCCGATCACCATGCCAAAGCAGTGGTAGAACGGCACGGGGATAACCACCCGGTCATGCTCGGTGTAGCCGAGCAGCTCGCCGATGGCGTAGCCGTTGTTCAGGATGTTGTGGTGCGTCAGCGTGGCGCCTTTGGGAAATCCTGTGGTGCCCGAGGTGTACTGCAGGTTGATGGGATCGTGCGGCCGGAGTTCGGCCATGCGGGCCAACAGGTGCGCATGGGCGACGCCGTCCGCCCGCCTGAGCAGCTCGGCGTAGGTCAGTTCCGCGTCACTTTGGGGGTTGCCGGCATCCAGTGCGTCCAGTCCATGGTCCGGCAGGAACACGAGCTCATGCAGGTCCGGGCAGGTCAGGAGCGCCTGGCGTGCCATGGACACGTAATCGCTGTTGGTGTCCGACGGTGCCGTGACCAGCATCCGCATCCCGTTCTGCTTGACCACGAACTCAAGTTCATGGCTGCGGTAGGCCGGGTTGACGTTGACCAGGATGGCGCCGATTTTCGCCGTGGCGTACTGCAGCAGCGTCCATTCGGCGCAGTTGGGGCTCCAGATGCCCACCCTCTCCCCTTTGCCGACGCCCATGGCGAGCAGTGCCCGCGCCAGCCGGTCGACGTCGTCGTTCATCTTGGTGTAGCTCCAGCGGCGGGCGTCACCGCCAGGCACCGGCGCTGCCTCGATCAGTGCGTCGTGGAGCGGAAACCGCGCAACGGTGCGCTCAAAGTTCTCGCCAATGGTTTCCGCCAGGAGCGGGACGTCAGTGTCCCCGGCTGTATAAGCACGCATGAGGGCACGCTACCAACAGGAACGGCGCTGGAGAAGGAGGACGGGGCCGGGAACGCGCGCAACGGAACGGGACGGCAAGGCGGCGCCCGGTATTGTGACATTCATGAGTGCACCGATTGACCTGACAGCAACGTTCATCCCCAACGAAGGCGAGTTCCACCGCGTCAAGCTGGCCCTGGAAATCGCCATCGATGAGGTGGTGAAGGAACCAGGCTGCATCCAGTACGAACTGACTGAAGCCACCGAGGAAAAGCTCGTCCTGACCGAGCAGTGGGCATCCGAGGAAGACCTGGACAGGCACTCCAAGGGCATCGCCGTCCAGGACCTGAACGAGTCACTGAGCGCGCTGCTGGCCGAACCCGTCAAGGTGGAACGCGTCTAGCGCACCCGTTAAACGCAGAATGCGGGGCCTCCCTGTCGGAGGCCCCGCATTCTGCGTCTACTGGGTTTTAGAAGTCCGGGATCTGCGTGCCGTCCTGGGCACCGCCCTGGGGGCTGGCCGGCTTGCCCGCTGCCTCCTCCTGCTGGCGGGCCACGTGGGCGTGGACCTCATCCATGTCCAGCGCCTTCACCGCGTCCACCACCTGTTCCAGCTGCTGGGCGTTCAGCGCGCCGGGCTGGGAGAACACCAGCACCTTTTCGCGGAAGGCCATCAACGTGGGGATGGAGGTGATGCCGGCCTCTGCCGCGAGCTGCTGCTCCGCTTCGGTGTCCACCTTGGTGAAGACGACGTCGGGGTGCTTCTCGGATACTGCCGAATACGTAGGGCCGAACTGCTTGCAGGGGCCGCACCATTCTGCCCAGAAATCGACCAGGACAATGTCGTTGCCTTCGATCGTCGATGCGAACTGTTCACCTGTGATGTCAAGGGTAGCCATGTGTCCACGCTACGCGCCCGGCCCGGGCCATGTCGCGGGTGTTCGCTCCCCGCGTCATTGGGAATAACGGGAGGTACGACGGCGGCACCAGGGTTCAGGCGTTGGTGTCCCACAGGTGCGGGGCGCGGGTGCGGCTGCCGGGAAGGGCGCTGGAGGCGCGCCACCTGTGGATCCAGACGGGGAGCACGAGGTCCGCCGGCGGGGCCCCGAACTCGGTGAGGATGTCCTCCTGGCTGACCGGGCCGGCCTTGGTGACCAGCCGGGTGGCGATGTAGGCGCGGGCGTAAATTTCGCCGTCGGCCACCATGCGCTGCTCGAAGAAGATCGCCTTGCTGTCCAGTCCGATGACGCGCGTCTCGATGGTGTAGTCCTGCCACAGCTGCAGCGATTTCCGGAAGGAGATGGTCTCGGCCGACACCACAGGGCTCCAGCCGCGGCGGCGCATGCGCTGCCAGATGCCGCTGCGGACCATCAGGTCGAACCGGCCCAGGTCCATGAGCGAGAGGTACATGCCGTTGTTTACGTGCATGGCAATGTCGATGTCCGTGGGCAGGACGCGCAGCGGCAGCGACGACGCCTCCCACACCGTGACGGGCGTCCGCCGTTTGGACCGGAAGAGCAGAAGCAGGGTTCTCAGAAGCAGGTGCATGGACCAATGCTACCCGCGGGTAACATCCTGCAGGCTCCGGGGCGGCACGCCAACCGCCGTATGATTTCCTGAATGACGCAGCAACGCTACCGGGCCCTTGCCGAGTGGCCCTTGATGGCTACCACGCTGGTGTTCCTGGGCGCGTACGCGTGGCAGGTCATCGGCAGGGTTGAGGGCAGCGGGGCTGACTGGCTCGAGACCGTCATGTGGGTGACCTGGTGCGTGTTCGTCCTGGACTATGCGGCGAAGCTGTGGCTGGCCGAGGACCGCCGGCAATGGTTCGTCCGGAACCTGCATGAGCTGTTGATCGTGGCCCTCCCGTTCTTCCGGCCCCTGCGGCTGCTGCGGCTGGTGACGCTGCTGTCCGTCCTGCACCGGACCGTGGGCGAGACGCTGCGCGGCCGGGTGGTGACGTATGTGGCGGCATCTGCGGCGCTTCTGGTCTTTGTGGGCGCCCTGGCCGTGCTGGATGTGGAGCAGTGGGCGCCGGATGCCAAGATCACATCGTTCGGCGATGCCCTGTGGTGGGCAACGGCCACCATTACCACCGTGGGCTACGGGGACATGTACCCGGTCACGCCCATAGGCCGGCTGGTGGCCACGGCGCTGATGATGAGCGGCATCGCGGTGCTGGGTGTGGTCACCGCTTCCATCGCTTCCTGGCTCGTCCAGCGGGTCGAGGATACGGCCGAGTCGGTGGCAGAGGCCGTGGAGGAACCGGTCCGGGTGGAGGTTGCGGAGCTCGTGGCCGAGATCGCATTGCTGCGTCGTGAAATCGCAGACCTGCGGGAACACCGCATGCAGCCGCCGCAAGTATTGGACCGCCCTGGCTTGAGTAGCGGGGCCGGGACGGGCGAGTAGCAGACCGCAAAACTCGGGTAATTCCTACTGGTGCTGCCTGCTTGGCGTGATTCCTAGACTCGGGATTCCTAGGACCGACACGTCTGGCAGGTTCTCCCGGGTGGCTTCCGGGAAACCGGCCTTCATGCGGAGCTCCGTATTTTCTGGGTATGCGGAGGCCTCCATCCGGCGCCGCCCGCGGCCACCGGCAGCTGCCGGGGCCTGCGGCGCCTTAACATCTCGATCCGTCCGGCGACCTGGCGTGCCCGCAAGGCACTGCCTGGCCGGACCGTCCCCGGATGGGCTACCCATGAACCAGAAGATCTCCACCTCCCCCGACGGCTCCAGCCGGAGTTTCGTCACCGACGAACCGCGCACGGACCTCAGCACCGGCCGTCCGCTCATCAGCAACAAATTGTGGGCCGGCATGGCCGCGGCGGCCGTTGTGGCAGCTGTAGGTGTGGGCGCCATGGCCGCACCGCCCACCTCCCTCAGCGCAAGCACGACGCCGGCAGTCCAGGTTGCAGAGACCGCCGCACCACCGGCGCCAAGCGCCGCCGCCGCCGGCGACGCCGTGGCCGCGGTCGCGGCCCAGGGAGCCGCCTCAGCTGCCGCACCAGCTGCAGAGGCAGCGCCTGCGCCGGCCGCCGAAGCGCCGGCAGCGGCCGAACCCGCTCCGGCACCAGCACCTGCGCCGCCCCCCGAACCTGCAGGTGATCCAAACCTGTACACGGTGGTGCCCGGCGATACCGTGGGCGCGATTGCCGCCAGCCACGGCGTGGACATGAACGGCATGCTTGCCGCGAACGGGCTCTCTGCCTACAGCACCATCTACCCCGGCCAGACCCTCCTGCTGACCGGCCCGGCTGTCGCCATGGCCGCTCCCGACCCTGCACCGGCACCGGCTCCCGCTGCTGCGCCGGCCCCGGCTCCCGCGGCCGCTCCCGCAGCGCCTGCGGTACGGACCATCTACGTGGCGGGCTCCGGCGGCCAGTCCATGGTGGACGCCTGCATCGGGCCCATCCACTACACCCCCAATGACGGCTACTCGCTCTTCATCACCGAGCATGATTTCTGCGGCGGATGGGCCCGGTTCTCCGGGATCAGCGTGGGTGAGACCGTGAGCATTCCCGGCTACGGAACCTTCACAGCCACCGGCCGCGGCACCGTCCCCAATCCCGGCACCACCAACGATGTGATCGCGGTCTTCGGCGGTTTCCCCCGGGCAATCCTGCAGACCTGCATCCCGGGCACCAGCCAGATGCTCCTGATCGCACTGAACTGACCCGGGTGGGCTGAAGCCGGCATTCAAAAGTTTGTCCGCGGGTCCGGACCTTCGGGGCCTGGATCCGCGGACAAGGCCATGACGCGCTGCCGGAGCTACACGCCGTGGCGCTCTGAAATATGCTCCACCAGTTCGCCTACGCGCTGCTCGGAGTAATTGCGGGCAATGTCGCCCTGGCTGATGATGCCCACGAGCTTGTGGTCGGAGATCACCGGAAGCCTGCGGACCTGATGCTGTTCCATCATGTCGATGGCTGCATCAACGTTGGCGTCGGCGTCAATGCAGTAGGGCTTGCCGGAAGCGAGTTCCCGGGCCATCATCTGGCCGGGGTCGCGGCCGGCGGCGACGCATTTGAGCACGATGTCACGGTCAGTGATCATGCCCTTCAATTTGCCGTCATCACCGCAGATGGGGAGGGCTCCGCAGTCGAGGTCCATCATCATCCGGGCTGCGTCCGCGAGGGACTCGTTTTCCCCAATGCATCGCGCATCAGTGGTCATGAATTCACGTACGGCACTCATTGAATCCTCCTTCATCGATGGAATATCGACGCAGGGCATCGGAGCACATGCGCCGATCCTGCCAGCCTACGCCCGTGCCAACAGGGTGTCGACGGCGGGTGGAGGCTTCTTTCGGAGTGTTCACGAGGAGTGCCGGCCAACAAAAAAACCTCCGGAACCTGGTGGTTCCGGAGGTTTTTCCTTGGGTGGCAGATGAGGGATTCGAACCCCCGTAGGCGTTGCCAGCTGATTTACAGTCAGCCCCCTTTGGCCGCTCGGGTAATCTGCCGAACTTCAAAAGAAGTACCCGCCGATGCAGTGTTGGGAAGCATCCGTTTCCGGCGCTTTCCGCTTCAGTAACCGCGGGCAAGACAACTTTACAGAACTTCCGGCGAAGAATCGAATCGGGTCCCGCACCACGCCAAATGCCCCGGAATGTCGGCAAAAGTCAGACCCTACGCCTCACCAAGAATGCGTCCGGCCAGCTTGGCTTCGAAGCTGATGGCCTGCTCCTGGGTGATCTGGTTCAGCTGGACCGCCCTCTGCAGGTCTGCCCGGACGCCGTCCAGCCGGGAGGAGGCATCCGCCACCGGGCTGAGGACGATGGAGGCCGCCACCGCTGCCGCCGCCACCGAGGTTGCTGCCGTGGCCACCGCCCCTGCCGCTGCGGTTGTGGTCCGGGTGACATATTGGGCGGCTTTGCGGTGCATGGGGTTCCCTTCAACTGCGGTACTGCTTCTCCAACTCTCGCCACCCCTCCTTCATTCCGCCATTACGTCCGCTGAGAGGGAACTGTGAATCCCGCACCCCCACCCGGCAGGGCATCCGTACTAGGCTGGATGGCAGAGATCCCGGCCCTGTCCCCGCACAGGGCTCCCATCAACAAAGGAGAGTCATGGCAGGCGAGTCAACGTTCGACGTCGTAAGCAAAGTGGACAAGCAGGAGGTGGCCAACGCGCTCAACCAGTCGCAGAAGGAAATCGCCCAGCGCTACGACTTCAAGGGCGTGGGCGCCGAGATCGACTTCAGCGGCGAGAAGATCCTCATGAAGGCCAACTCGGAGGAACGCGTCAAGGCTGTCCTGGACGTCTTCCAGTCCAAGCTGATCAAGCGCGGCATCTCGCTGAAGTCGCTGGACGAGGGCGAGCCCTACGCCTCCGGCAAGGAGTACCGGCTGGAGGCCTCCATCAAGGAAGGCATTGCCCAGGACCTGGCCAAGAAGATCAACAAGCTGATCCGCGACGAAGGCCCCAAGTCGGTCAAGTCGCAGATCCAGGGCGATGAACTCCGGGTGTCCTCCAAGTCCCGCGACGACCTGCAGGCCACGATGGCCCTCCTCAAGGATTTTGACGAAGCCGACCTGCAGTTCGTGAACTTCCGCAGCTAGCCCTCCCGCGGTCGTTTTCGACGCGCAAGAGGATTCCCGCTACGCAGAAAGGCTGGCGCACCTGATATCCCGGGTACGCCAGCCTTTTTGCGTGTCGCGGACGCCCTTGCACAGTGCTAACACGAGGGTTGCCTGCCCCGCGGTACGGTACCCCTCGGGCGTAACGGCATGCAATTACGGCACAGTTAGTTTGCGTAATAGCCGACGCCGGGTAATCTCTTTCTTAGGCCTTCCTAAGTAAGGATTACCTGACTGAAAGAACATCATGACTGCCAACTTCCTGATCGGCCTGCGCGAAGGACTCGAAGCCACCCTGGTGGTGGTCCTCCTCATGGCCTACCTGGCGAAAACGGACCGCCGCCGCCTCATCCCCCGGCTCTGGGTGGGCGTGGCAGCAGCGGTTACAGTGTCCGTCACCTTCGGCGCCCTCCTCACCTTCGGGCCCAGGGGCCTCACGTTTGAAGCGCAGGAGGCGATCGGCGGCACCCTGTCCGTCGCCGCCGTCGGCCTCGTGACATGGATGGTCTTCTGGATGGCCCGCACCGCGAGGACCCTCGGCAGCGACCTGAAGACGCGCGTGGACAGATCCGCCGGCGGGGCCGGTTGGGGGCTGGCCGTAGTGGCTGCCATCGCGGTGGGACGCGAAGGCCTGGAGACGGCGCTTTTCCTCTGGGCGGCTGCCAAGGCCACGGGCGAATCCACGCAGCCGCTCGTCGGGGCCCTCCTTGGCCTGGCCGCGGCCGCCGGCTTTGGCTACCTGCTGCACCGGGGCGTCCTGAAAGTGAACCTTTCCCGGTTCTTCACCTGGACCGGGGCCGCCCTGATCGTCATCGCGGGCGGCGTCCTGTCCTACGGCCTCCATGACCTGCAGGAGGCCGGGCTGCTTCCGGGCCTGCATTCCCTGGCCTTCGACATCAGCGGCGCCGTCCCGCCGTCGTCCTGGTACGGCACGCTCCTCAAGGGCACCCTCAACTTCTCCTCCGCCACCACCTGGCTGGAAGCCGCAGCCTGGCTCCTCTACGTGCTGCCGGTGCTGTTCCTGTACCTGCGCACCAACGGCAAAACTCCGGCTACCCCTGCCGGCTCCGGCACCACCGCCGCCGCCAAGGCCGCGGCCGCCGCCTAAATCCCCTTCACCCGCACCTAAGGAAATCCCCATGCCTGGCTTCAGCCTGCCCAAAATTAGCCCCTACGCCTTCCGCACCCGGCTTCCCGCCCTGGCTGCCGCCGTCGTCACCGTCCCGCTGGTCCTCACCGGGTGCACTGACAATACCCGGGCGGCGGACACCTCCGGAGGCACCATCGACGTGGTCAGCTCCAATACCGACTGCAAGGTCTCCGCCGCCAGCGTGCCCAGCGGCAACCTCACGTTCTCGGTCAAGAACGAAGGAACCGAAGTCACCGAGTTCTACCTCCTGGCGGCGGACGGGCTGCGCATCATGGGCGAGGTGGAAAACATCGGCCCGGGACTGAGCCGCAACCTGGTGGTCACCGCCCCCGCCGGAACCTACACCACCGCGTGCAAGCCAGGCATGGAGGGCGACGGGATCCGGGCCGCCCTCGAAGTGACCCCGTCAAAAGACCAGCCGACGGCGGACGCGGACTTCCAGAAACTCCTGGACACGGCCAGCACGCAGTACGCGTCCTACGTCAAGGACCAGAGCGAGCAACTGCTTGCCGGCACCGAGCAGTTCGCCGCGGCCTTCACAGCGGGCAACACCGACCAAGCCCGCTCCCTCTACGCGGCAACGCGGCAGCACTGGGAACGGATTGAACCCGTCGCCGAGTCCTTCGGCGACCTGGACCCGAAACTTGACGCACGCGAGGCGGACCTGGAACCCGGCCAGGAGTGGACCGGCTGGCACCGTGCCGAAAAGGACCTGTTCCCGCCGGCCGCCTACACGGCCCTCACCGCTGCCGGGCGCTCGGCCATCGCGGACCAACTGGTGGCCGACACCAAGGACCTGGTGGAACGCACCCGCACCGTGGAAATCTCCGCTGACATGCTGGGCAACGGCGCCAAGGAACTCCTGGACGAGGTTGCCACCGGAAAAGTGACCGGTGAAGAGGAAGTCTGGTCCCACACGGACCTTTGGGACTTTCAGGCGAACGTGGACGGCGCCCGCATCGCGTTCGAGAACCTCAAGCCGGCCCTGCAGCTGAAGGACGCCGCTTTGGCCGCCTCGCTGGACGGGAAGTTCGCCGCGCTGCAGGCCGAACTTGCCACCCATGCCCAGGGCGCGGGCTTCACGTCCTATGACAAGCTGTCCCCTGAGCAGGTCCAGCGGCTCGCCTCACTTGTGGACGCGCTCGGGGAGCCGCTGTCCCGGCTGACCGCGGCGGTGGTCCTGTGACCGGCTGCCCCTTTGGTGGCCGCGCGCAGGACGCTTCCGGGGCGGACCTCGCCGACGCAGCCGTCGGGGCGTCTTTGGATTCCAGGGACGGGGAACGCCCGACGGCGGGAGCCCGCCTGAGCAGGCGGGGCCTGTTTGGCGTCGCCGGACTGGGCGGCGCCGCCGTCGGACTCGCCGCAGGCCTCCTGGGACGCGACGCGGTGGCGGCTACTGCCGCACCTATGGCCGCGGACAGCGACGTGGTCCCCTTCCACGGCGACCACCAGGCCGGCATCACCACCCCGGCACAGGACCGCCTGCACATGGCCGCGTTCGACGTCACCACCAGCAGCCGTGAGGAGCTCATCCAGCTGCTCAAGGACTGGACGCGGGCAGCGGAAGCCCTGACCGGGGGCCGCCCCGCTGGTGCGACCGGCGCAGTGGATGGCCCCTACGGCGCTCCTCCCGAGGACACGGGCGAAGCCCTGGACCTCAACGCCGGGAAGCTGACCCTGACGTTCGGTTTCGGCGCCGGACTGTTCGAGCGCGACCGCGTGGCCCGGTTCGGCCTGGACGGCAGGCGGCCCGAGGCCCTGATAGATCTGCCGCATTTCCCGGGCGACGACCTGGACCCGGCCCGCAGCGGCGGCGACCTGGTGGTCCAGGCGTGCGCCGACGACCCGCAGGTGGCCGTCCACGCCATCCGGAACCTGGCCAGGATCGGCTTCGGCAGGGTCCGGGTCCGCTGGTCCCAGCTCGGGTTCGGCCGGACATCCTCCACCTCCCGTGCCCAGCAGACCCCGCGGAACCTCTTCGGCTTCAAGGACGGCACCGCCAACCTGAAAGTGGAAGATGAGCAACTGCTGGACCAGCATGTGTGGGCCCAAGCCGCCCGCCCGCAGGATGCCTGGATGGCGGGCGGCAGCTACCTGGTGGCGCGCCGGATCCGGATGCATATCGAAACGTGGGACCGCACCTCGCTGGGCGAACAGGAAGGCCTGATCGGCCGGACCAAGGGCACGGGCGCACCGCTCTCTGGTGGCGAGGAGTTCACCGAGCCGGACTTCAACCGGCAGGGCAAGGGCGGCAAACCGCTCATCCCGATCGATTCCCACGTCCGGATGGCCCACCCCAACCAGAACAGCGGAGTGCGGATGCTGCGCCGGGGCTACAACTACACCGACGGTTCCGACGGCGTGGGCCACCTCGACGCCGGCCTGCTCTTCATCGCGTTCGTCACCGATCCGCGGACGCACTACATCCCCATGCAGATGGCGATGGCCAAGGGCGACACCCTGGCCGTGGAGTACCTGAAGCACACGGGCTCGGGACTGTTCGCGGTTCCCGGCGGGGTCCAGCCCGGCGGGTACATCGGCGAGGGCCTGTTCACGTAGCCGGACCGCTCAAGCCGGCCCCGCCCCGCCGTCGTTCCCGACGCGCAAAAGGTTAACCGCTGCGCAAATAACCCGGCGCCCCCGGAATACCAGGTGCGCCAGGGATTTTGTGCAGCGAAAGCGAGGGTCCGCGTCGAAACAAAGGTGCGCGTCGCCACGCAGGCGTCCGACGGCGGGATCCCGGCTACACCTGCCGGCCCGCCATCCGCTCCAGCCGGACGATGCGGTCCCGCATTGGCGGGTGGGTGGCGAAGAGCTTGTTCATCGCGCCCCCGCGGAACGGGTTGGCGATCATCAGGTGCGAGGCGTTGACCAGCCGCTGGTCCTGCGGCAACGGGGCAAGGCTGACGCCGCGCTCAATCTTGCCCAGGGCTGAGGCGAGTGCCAGCGGATCGCCGGTGAGCTGCGAACCGTCCTCGTCGGCGTCGTACTCCCTGGTGCGGGAGATGGCCATCTGGATCAACGACGCCGCGAAGGGCGCCAGCAGCGCCATGGCGATCATGGCCAGCGGGTTCGCGTTGCGCCGGTCCCCGCCGCCGAAGAACAGCAGCATCTGGCCAACCGACGTGATGACCCCGGCGACGGCGGCCGCAACAGATGAGGTGAGGATGTCGCGGTTGTAGACGTGCATCAGTTCGTGGCCCAGGACGCCGCGGAGTTCGCGCGCGTCCAGGAGCTGCAGGATGCCTTCCGTGCAGCAGACGGCCGCGTTTTTCGGGTTGCGGCCGGTGGCGAAGGCATTGGGGTTCATGGTGGGCGAGACGTAGATGCGCGGCATGGGCTGGTTGGCGCGCATGGAGAGCTCGCGGACGATCTGGTAGAGCTGCGGGGCCTGGGCTTCGGTCACCGGGAAGGCCTGCATGGACCGGATGGCGATCTTGTCGCTGTTCCAGTAGCCGTAGAACGTGGTGCCGACGCCGACCAGCGCCATGATCCAGATGGGCGCGGAGCTGCGGGTACCGACGCCGATGAGGCCGCCGAGGCCGAGGAGTACGGCCCAGAGCACCCCGAACAGTGCCGCCGTCTTCAGGCCGTTGTGATGGTTGTGCACGTTTCCTCCTTACTAAGGGAACGGCCGGCTAGGGCACCGGGTTCCGCGCATCGTATTTCCGGAAGCCCGGTTGCAGCTTCGCCGCCAGCCACGCCACCGCGATGCACAGCACACCGCCGAACAGCAGGACCCAGCCCTCACTCAAAATCCTAGTCGCGCCGCCGGCCAGCAGGTCACCGATCCGCGGTCCGCCGGCCACCACCACAATGAACACGCCCTGCAGCCGTCCGCGCAGGTGGTCCGGGGCTGCCGCCTGCAGGATGGTGTTCCGGAAGACGCTGCTGATCGAGTCGGCGATCCCGGCCAGGGCGCAGCAAAGTGCGGCGGGCAGCAGCCACACCGTCACCGTGCCGTCCGGCGCCCGGCCGGCAAGCAGCACCACCAGGCCGAACGCACCAATGGACGCGCCCCAGCCCATCACGGAGATGACGACGGCGGTCCCCTGGCGGCGCACCATGCCCAGCGGACCGGAGAACAGGCCGGCCAGGAAGGCCCCGACGGCGGTGCTGGCCAGCAGGATGCCCACGGTTGCCTCGCCGCCGCCGATCATGAGTGCGGCGACGGCGGGGAGCAGCGCCCGCGGCTGGGCAAGGACCATGGCCACGATGTCGATGATGAAGGTCATCCGGAGGTTGGGCCGCGTCCCCAGGAAACGGAACCCCTCAATGACGGAGCGGAGCCCCACCTTGCTGCGCGTGCCGGCGGGAGGCATGGGCGGGAGGCGGTAGACGGCCCAGAGGACGAAGGCGAAGCTGACAAAGTCGACGGTGTAGGTCCAGCCGAACCCGACCCACGCCACCAGGAGCCCGGCCAGCAGCGGCCCTGCCGTCATGGCAAGGCCCAGGGAGAGCATGCTCAGCGCGTTGGCCGCCGGCAGGAGTTCCTTGCGGATGAGCGTGGGGATGATGGCGCTGCGGGCCGGCTGATTGATGGCCTGGGCGCCGCTTTGCAGTGCCACCAGGAGGTACAGCACCCATACGTTGCCCAGGTGCAGCCAGGCCTGGAGCGCGATCAGCCCTGTAGTCAGCCACAGCACCGTCGAGGCCAGGAGGGCGATGCGCCGGCGGTCATGGGCGTCGGCGATGGAGCCGCCCATCAGTCCACCCACAACCAGGGGAACCAGCGCGAAGATGCCCAGCAGTCCCACGTAGAAGCTGTCCTGGGTCAGGCGGTACACCTCGAGGCTGACGGCCACCAACGTGAGCTGGCTGCCGACGGCGGACACTGCCGATCCGAGCCACAGCCGGCGGAAGGAGGGGCTTTCCTTGAGCGGCGTGACATCGGCAAGTATTTTCCCCACCCCGCAACACTAGCGGGCGACACGGGAAGGTAAGCCAAGCCTTATTGTGAGTTAGTAATAATAAGTGTTTCAATGGAGCCATGATGGAGCACTTTGACGGCCAGGAAGCGTGGGCTGCAGCCCTGCGTGCCCACGGCCGCAGGGTGACCAAGCAGCGGCTCGCTGTACTCGCCGCCGTCGAACGCCACCCGCATTCCCCTGCCGAAAGCATCCTTGCCGCCGCCCGCGCCGAGCTGCCGGAACTGACGGCCCAGTCCGTATATGTGGTGCTCGGTGACCTGACGGACCTGCACATGCTGCGCCGGTTTGAGCCGCCGCACTCCCCCGCACTGTATGAGACGCGCGTGGGCGACAACCACCACCACGCCATCTGCATCAGCTGCGGCCGCGTGGAGGACGTGGACTGCGCCGTCGGCCATGCCCCCTGCCTCACGCCGCACTGGAACCCGGACGCCAAGCCCATGACCATCCAGATCGCGGATGTCATGTACCAGGGCATCTGCCAGGAATGCCAGCAGGCCCAGCAACTTCCTCCCCATAGTCCCTCGCAAGAAAAAGAGAAATAGGAGAACAATGACTGCCGTTTCCACAACCCAGTCAGGCGCGCCGGTTACATCCGACGCACACTCGAAGTCAGTTGGTGCCGACGGTGCCATCATTCTGACCGACCACTACCTTGTCGAAAAGCTCGCCCAGTTCAACCGTGAGCGGGTCCCGGAGCGCGTAGTGCACGCCAAGGGCGGCGGTGCATTCGGCACGTTCAAGACCACCGAGGACGTCTCCAAGTACACCAAGGCTGCATTCCTGCAGCCCGGCGCCGAGACCGAAATGCTCATCCGCTTCTCCTCCGTGGCCGGCGAAAACGGCTCCCCGGACACCTGGCGCGACCCCCGCGGTTTCGCCGTGAAGTTCTACACCACCGAGGGCAACTACGACCTCGTGGGCAACAACACGCCCGTCTTCTTCATCCGCGACGGCATCAAGTTCCCGGACTTCATCCACTCCCAGAAGCGCCTGCCGGGCACCCACCTGCGCGACGCCGACATGCAGTGGGACTTCTGGACCCTCTCCCCCGAGTCCGCACACCAGGTCACCTGGCTCATGGGCGACCGCGGCCTGCCCGCCTCCTGGCGTGAAATGCAGGGCTACGGTTCGCACACCTACCAGTGGATCAACGAAGCCGGTGAGCGCTTCTGGGTGAAGTACCACTTCAAGTCCAACCAGGGCGTGAACTCCATGAGCTCCGAGCAGGCCGAACAGCTTGCCGGCTCCGACGCGGACTTCTACATCCGCGACCTGTCGGAGAACATCGAGGCCGGAAACTTCCCGTCCTGGGACCTGCACGTCCAGGTGATGCCTTACGAGGACGCCAAGACCTACCGCTTCAACCCGTTCGACCTGACCAAGGTGTGGCCGCACAGCGACTACCCGCTGATCAAGGTTGGCACCATGGAGCTGAACCGCAACCCGGAGAACTACTTCGCGCAGATCGAGCAGGCCACCTTCGCGCCGTCGAACTTCGTGCCCGGCATCGCCGCCTCCCCGGACAAGATGCTGCAGGCCCGCATCTTCTCCTACGCGGACGCACACCGCTACCGCGTGGGCACCAACCACGCCCAGATCCCGGTGAACCAGCCAAAGAACCAGGTGAACAACTACAGCCAGGACGGCCAGGGACGCTTCCTGTTCAACGCCCCTTCCGTTCCCGTGTATGCCCCCAACACGTTTGGTGGACCGGCTGCACTTGAGCCGCAGAACCCGGCCGGCGGCTGGGAGAACGACGGCGAACTGACCCTTTCCGCGCACTCCCTCCACGCCGAGGACGGCGACTTCGTCCAGGCCGGCACGCTGTACCGCGAGGTCTACAACGAAGCCGAGAAGGCCCGCTTCCTGGAGACCATCACCGGCGCCGTGGGCGGCGTGAAGCGCTCCGACATCAAGGAGCGCGCCATCCAGTACTGGACCAATGTCGACGCCGAACTGGGCGCCAAGCTGCGCGCCAACCTGGGCGCAGCTGATGCACCCTCGGCTCCCACCTCGGACGCGGAGTCCGCCAACAAGGTTGGCTGACCAGGCTTCCTGTCCGCTGAACTGAAAGACCACCCCGTCACGGGTTTTCCGTGGCGGGGTGGTCTTTTTGCTGCCGCGTTTTGCACATACGGTCCTGGTTCCCTGGCCTGCCCGCGGGCCCGGCCCTAGGCTCCAGGCATGGACACTTTTGCAGGCATTCCCCCGGAAGCCTTCCGCTTCTATGAGGAGCTGGAAGGCAACAACAACCGCGAGTGGTGGCTGGCGCACAAGGACACGTACCAGGCCGCTGTCAAGGAACCCCTTGCCCGGCTGCTTACTGGACTGGAGCCGGAGTTCGGGGCGGCCAAACTGTTCCGCCCCTACCGCGACGTCCGGTTCTCCCAGGACAAGTCGCCTTATAAGACCGCCCAGGGCGCCTTCGCCACCCGGCAGGAAGGGGTGGGCTATTACCTTCAGGTCAGCGCGGACGGCCTGCTGGTGGGAGGCGGCTACCGCTCCCACACGCCGGCGCAGCTCGCCAGGTTCCGGGCTGCCGCCGATGCCTCCGGAAGCGGTGCGGCGCTGCAGGAGATCGTGGAGTCGATCGCAGCCGCGGGCTTCAGCATTGAGGGCGAAAAGCTCAAGACGGTCCCCCGCGGCTTCGACCGGGAACACCCCCGCGCCGAGCTCCTCAAGCACAAGACCCTGTACGCCGGATCGCAGCTGGGCGTGCCCGGGTGGGTGTCCTCGGAAGCGGCCGCGGAGGAGATTGCGGCCCGCTGGCGGCAGCTGCGTCCGCTGGTGGAGTGGGTGGGCAGGCATGCGGCGCCGTAACCGGCCCGGAACTCTGACCCAGCGGGAACACCCCGGGCCCGGGATACAGGGATGGGCCGGAACTGCGGACCGGCCGGAGATGCCGCTGCCCGCCCGGCACAGGCCGGACGGGCAGTTCAACAGCAGGAGCTGCGGGCCGTCAGGTGCGGCTCAGCTCCTCCTCGTCATCAGACTCGGCGGCAACGCGGGGAGCGGTGCCGTTGACGCTCGCGGTTGCGCCGGCGAAGCGCTCATTGAGCCGTGAGTGGCGCTGGCCGTAGGCGAAGTAGATCGCCAGGCCCAGGACCAGCCAGAAGGCAAAGAAGATCCAGGTCTCCACGGCCAGGTTGGTCATCAGGTACAGGCACAGCACGGCAGAGACGATGGGAAGCACCTTGCCGAACGGCACGCGGAAGGCAGGCTTCAGGTCCGGCCGTTTCTTCCGGAGCACCAGGATGCCCAGGCTGACCACCACGAAGGCGGAGAGGGTGCCGATGTTGATCATTTCCTCGAGCAGGTCCACGTTGGTGAGGCCGGCCACCAGGGCAACCGCGGCACCGCAGATGATCTGCAGGCGAACCGGGGTCGAACGCTTGTCGCTGGTCTTGGACAGCGCGCGCGGCAGCAGGCCGTCGCGGCTCATGGCCAGCACCACGCGGGACAGGCCCATGAGGAGCACCATGATCACGGTGGTCAGGCCCACCAGGGAACCAAAGGCGATGACCTTGGCGGCGGACGTGTCGCCTACGGCTTCGAAGGCGGTGGTGAGGGTGGGGCTCTTGGCTTCGGCCAGCTTGGTGTAGGAGACCATGCCGGTCAGGGCAAGGGAGACGAGGATGTACAGCAGCGTCACCAGGGCCAGGCCGCCGAAGATGCCGCGCGGCAGGGTTTTCTGCGGGTTCTTCACCTCCTCGGCTGAGGTGGCCACCACGTCGAAGCCGATGAAGGCGAAGAACACCAGTGCGGCACCGGCGAAGATGCCCATGGTGCCGTACTGTGCGGGGGCTGCGCCGGTGAGGAAGCCGAAGAAGGACTGCTTCAGAACGTCTGCGGCGCCGGTGCCGGCGGTGGGCTCGGCAGCGGGAACGAACGGCGTGTAGTTCTCGAACTTCACGTAGGTGAAGCCCACCACGATCACGAACAGCACCACGGCAATCTTGATCAGGGTGAAGATGTTGCCCACGCGTGCGGACAGCTTGGTGCCCAGCACCAGCAGCACGGTGAAGATGGCCACGATCAGGAAGGCGCCCCAGTAGAGGTCCACCCCGCCCAGCGAGATGGACGGCGGGACGTCGAGTCCGGTGAGGGCGAAGACCTTGCTCAGGTAGATGCCCCAGTACTTGGCGATCACGGCCGCGGCGGTGAACAGCTCAAGGATCAGGTTCCAGCCGATGATCCAGGCAAGGAGTTCGCCCATGGTGGCGTACGTGAAGACGTAGGCGGAGCCCGCCACGGGGATGGCGGTGGCAAACTCGGCGTAGCACATGATGGCCAGCGCACAGGTTACAGCTGCGATGGCGAAGGAGAGCGTCACGGCAGGGCCGGCGAAGTTGGCCGCGGCCTTCGCGCCAACCGAGAAGATGCCGGCACCGACAGCAACGGCGACGCCCATGATCATGAGGTCCCAGGTGCTGAGGGAACGCTTGAGTTTGCGTCCGGGCTCATCGGCGTCGGCGATCGACTGCTCGATGGATTTTGTCCGCAGAAGATTCATAGGGGTCACAATCCTGGTTTGTGAGGGAAACAGACCTATCAACGATAGTGTCCATCCACTGGACGGCCCCAATCGTCCCGAATAGTGAGACGGCCCCTTTGCCGAACATTCTTCTGCCAACGCACTCGGGGCCCTCCGAATGGAGAGCCCCGAGTGGTCGTTGATCGAACTTCCTAGGCAGGCCAGTCCATCAGTGTTGACCGGATCAGGAAGCGTTTACCTTCAGGCGCTTCAACGGAAAAGCCGCTCCCCCTGCCGGGCACCACGTCAACCGTGAGGTGGGTGTGGCTCCAGTAGTTGAACTGCTCCCTGGACATCCAGAACTCAAGCGGCATGGGCTGGAGGCCGCCGGACAGGTCGAACAGCCCCAACAGGACATCCGAGTCGCCCGTGATGAACTCCCCGGCCGGGTAGCACATGGGCGAGGACCCGTCGCAGCAGCCGCCGGACTGGTGGAACATGAGCGGGCCGTGCCGGTCCCACAGCATCCGCAGCAGGTCCACCGCGGCCGGCGCGAGCGCAACCCGGGAAAAATCTTCCCCGGGCAGCGTCACGGCGGCGTCGAGTCCTTCCGCCGGCATCAGAACCTCAGAACCACGCGGCCGTCGATCTTGGCGTGCTTCATCTCATCGAGCACGGCATTGACCTCCGACAGTTCCCGCACGGACACGGTGGGGTGGATCTTCCCCCGCGCATAGAAGTCCAGGGCTTCCTCCATGTCCTGCCGGGTGCCGACGATCGAGCCGCGGACCGTCAGTCCCTTGAGCACAATCTCGAAGATCGGCGCCGGGAAATCCCCCGGCGGCAGTCCGTTGAACACGATGGTGCCGCCGCGTCGGGCCATCCCAATGGCCTGTCCGAACGCTGACGGGTGCACCGCAGTGACCAGAACTCCATGGCAGCCTCCTGTCTCCCGCTGGATCACCTCCGCCGGGTCCTCATGCAGGGCGTTGACCGTGAGTTCAGCACCGTGGGCCTTGGCCAGGGCCAGTTTGTCGTCGGCGATGTCCACGGCCGCAACCCGGAGTCCCATGGCCACGGCATACTGGACGGCGATGTGGCCCAGGCCGCCGATGCCGGAAATGGTGACCCACTGGCCCGGCCGGGCCTCGGTCATCTTCAGGCCCTTGTAGACGGTGACGCCGGCGCAAAGCACCGGCGCCACTTCGACGGGGTCGGATCCCGCCGGTATGCGCGCCGCGAAACGGGAGTCCACCAGCATGTACTCCCCGAAGGAGCCGTCCACGCTGTACCCGCCGTTCTGCTGCGCCTCGCAAAGTGTTTCCCACCCGGTGCGGCAGTACTGGCAGTCGCCGCAGGCTGACCACAGCCACGCGTTGCCCACCAGGTCGCCGACGGCGAGGCCGGAAACCCCCTCACCCAGGGCCACTACTTCACCCACGCCCTCGTGCCCGGGCACGAACGGAGGGGAGGGTTTGACCGGCCAGTCGCCTTCCGCTGCGTGGAGGTCGGTGTGGCAGACCCCGGTGGTCAGGACCTTGACCAAGGCCTGACCCGGCCCCGGCGTGGGGACGTCGAGGGTCTGGACCTGCAGGTCCGTGCCGAATTCGGTTACTACTGCTGCTTGCATTGTCGTCGTCATTGGCGAAATCCTTGCGTCGTTGTAGTGGTACGGGCCGGCCTAGAAGAAGCCGAGCTTGTTTTCGTCGTAGCTGACCAGGAGGTTCTTGGTCTGCTGGTAGTGGTCCAGCATCATGGCGTGGTTCTCGCGGCCGATGCCGGAGGACTTGTAGCCGCCGAACGCGGCCCCTGCCGGGTAGGCGTGGTAGTTGTTGACCCAGACGCGTCCGGCCTGGATCTCGCGGCCGGCGCGGTAGGCCACGTTGCCGTTGCGGGACCAGACGCCCGCGCCCAGGCCGTAGAGGGTGTCATTGGCGATGCCCATGGCGTCGTTGTAGTCACTGAACTTCGTCACCGCCACCACCGGGCCGAAGATCTCCTCCTGGAAGATCCGCATCCGGTTGTGGCCCTCAAACACCGTGGGCTGGACGTAGAAGCCGCCGGCGAGGTCGCCCGGCAGTTCTGCACGCGCGCCGCCGGTGAGCACCTTGGCACCTTCCTGCTTTCCGATGTCGATGTAGGACAGGATCTTTTCCAGCTGGTCGTTGGAGGCCTGCGCGCCTACCTGGGTTTCGGTGTCGAGGGGGTTGCCCTGGATCATCTTCTCCACCCGTGCCACGGCGTCGGCCATGAAGGATTCATAGATGTCTTCCTGGACCAGTGCCCGCGACGGGCAGGTGCAGACTTCGCCCTGGTTGAAAGCGAACAGCGCGAAGCCCTCCTGGGCCTTGTCGTAGAAGGCGTCGTTTTCCTGGGCAACGTCGTTGAAGAAGATGTTGGGGCTCTTGCCCCCCAGTTCCAGGGTGACGGGGATGAGGTTCTGGCTGGCGTACTGGCTGATGAGCCGCCCGGTGGTGGTTTCACCGGTGAAGGCAATCTTCCGGATCCGGGAGCTGGATGCCAGTGGCTTGCCGGCCTCCACGCCGAACCCGTTGACCACGTTGATCACGCCGGCGGGCAGCAGGTCCCCGATCAGTTCCATCAGCACCAAGATGGACGACGGCGTCTGCTCTGCGGGCTTGAGGACCACGGTGTTGCCGGCGGCGAGCGCGGGCGCAAGCTTCCAGACGGCCATCAGGATGGGGAAGTTCCAGGGGATGATCTGGCCCACCACGCCGAGCGGTTCGTGGAAGTGGTAGGCGGTGGTGTTGTCATCGAGCTGGGACAGGCTGCCCTCCTGGGCGCGAACCGCTGAGGCGAAGTAGCGGAAGTGGTCCGAGGCCAGCGGCAGGTCGGCGTTGAGGGTTTCCCGGATGGGCTTGCCGTTGTCCCAGGTTTCGGCCACGGCGAGCATCTCGAGGTTTTCGTCGATGCGGTCGGCGATCTTGTTCAGGATGGCGGCGCGTTCCGCCACGGAGGTCTTGCCCCAGGAGGGTGCGGCCTTGTGTGCCGCGTCCAGGGCGAGCTCGATGTCCTCAGCCGTGCCGCGTGCCACCTGGCAGAACGCCTTGCCCGTCACGGGGGTGACGTTTTCGAAGTACTCGCCCTTCACCGGGGCCACCCATTCGCCGCCAATCCAGTTTTCGTACCGGTCCTTGAAGGTGACCTTCGAACCGTCGGTTCCCGGCTGTGCGTAAACGGTCATTGCTTAGCTCCTTTGCTGTGCAGAAGGCTGGCCCGTAGGGGCGCTCGCCAATGAAGCCAGCGTAGGAGCGGGGAGGTTGCAGCAAGGTTGCAACGGTGAGAGCTGAATCACAACACATGGTTGAAGGTGCCGGAACCTGGTTTCGAAAAGCTCAACCACCGGTCGCCGGTCAGGCGCGCAGTTCGGCTTCCAGCCGTTCCAGGTCGGCCACGACGGCGGCCCGCTTGGGTGAGCGCGGCGGCAGGAGGCGGAGCGCCGCACGGCGGATCCCGACGTCGTCCCTTGCCTCGGGCAGCGCGGCGAATTTGAGCAGGGACTCGGCACTGCCGTCGGTGAGGACCGCTTCCCGGAGCAGGGATGAGACCCTCCTCCGCAGCTCCACGATCCCAGGCGCCTCAGAGCGGGGCAGCACCTCGCCGCGGTAAATCTCCAGGGCGATCCGGTGCGCACCGCGCTGCAGGCAACTGAGCACCTGGCCCGTGTCCGGCACCAGGTCCAGCGGCAGCCTGTACGGTCGCGAACCGGGAATCGCGTCCGGGCTCAATTCCTGGATGACTTTGCGGAGGCGCACCATCTCGGCCCGGAGGGTGATGGTGGAGCCCTCCCCCGGGTACAGCAGCGTGCCAAGCTCCTCGGCGCTGAGCCCTTCCGGGTGCGTGCTGAGCAGGGCAAGGATCTCACTGTGCCGTGCGGACAGGGACACCGTCCGTCCTCCCAGGCTCAGCAGCGCCTGGTCGCGGCCCAGCAACTGCAGGCTGTTCCGGTACAGGCTGCCTTCCCTGGCACGGCTGCCTGCCCCGGCACTCTTGCCCTGCGTGCCGGCGGCAGCCGGGGTCCGGCGTCGTACGGGCTTCCTGGCCAGCTCCGCAGCATGCTGCAGCCGCTCCACCCGCAGCTGGGCCTGGGCTGCGGCCACTGTGGCCTCTACCAGCGACAGGGTGTGCGGCGCCACCGCCGTGGCCGTCCCGGTGATGTCCACGACGCCGAGGACCGCACCGGAATCCGGATCGTGGAAGGGGACGGCGGTGCAGCTCCAGGGATGGACAGCCCGCTGGTAGTGCTCGGCTCCGGCGATCTGGATTCCCCGGCCAAGGGCAAGGGCGGTGCCCGGCGCGCTGGTGCCTACGCTGGCCTCGGACCAGTCTGCACCGGGAACGAACATCATGCCTTCTGCGCGGCGCTGGAGGGCGGGGTCGCCGTCCACCCACAACAGCCTGCCCACCTCATCACCCACGGCAACCAGGAGCCCGCTGTCATGGCTGGGCTGGACCAGGAGTTTGTTGATGACCGGCATGATCGCAGCCAGGGGGTGGCGCCGGCGGTAGTCCTCCAGCTCGTCCCAGTCGAAGGCGAGCGGGGCGGCCGCGTTGTCCGGGTTGGCTTTGAAGCGTGCGGAACGCTGCCAGGACTCCCGGATGAGGTTGCGGAGGCCGGGGATTTCCGGGGTGGCATCGCCACGGCCCGCAGTTTCGTAAATGGCACCGTCCAGGCGCTCATGGCCGGCCAGCGCGGCGCGCTGGCGGGGTTCAGGATGGAGCAGGTTCGTCATCGAACTCCCGTTCCGGAATTTTTGCCCTGCTTTGCAGGGCTGGGGGTGGCCAAGCCAGCATAGCCGGACAAAAACCCGGTGTCATGGGTGTACGCGAACCAGCGCCTCCAAGGCATCCGCTCCTGCTGCCGCACCGCCTGCCGCAGAGTAGCCCTGGGCGACCCGCCGCGCGCCCGGGGCTTTGGTCCGCGCCTGGTGAACGGCGGCCCGGAGCCGCTCCGGGGTGAGGTGCTTCCGGCTGAGCCGCACTCCGGCGTCGGCCGTTACCACCCTTGCTGCAACCTCGTGCTGGTCGCGCCCGAACGGAACCACCACCACGGGCACCCCTTTGGAGAGCGCCTTCTGGGTTGCCCCCATCCCGCCATGGGTGATGGCGACGGCGGCGCGGTCAAGGACGGGCCCGTGCGGGACGAAGTGTTCCAGCCGGGCGTTGGACGGCACCGGTCCGAAGCCATCGGTCCCGGATGCCCGGTTCGCTCCGGCCGATCCGGCTTCCGCCGCCGGAACGGTGGCAACGACGGTGAAGGGTTCGGCAGCGAGGCCGGTCAGCGCGGCCCTGACAATGGCTTGGTCCGCCTGGTATTCGGAGGAGGTGGTCACCAGCACGACAGGATCCGCTCCGTCCCGCAGCCAGGCGGGAGGTTCCACCGGCGGCTCCCATTGAAGCGCGCCTATCATGCGCACGTCCGGACCCCAGTCAGGATGCGGGTACTCGAACGGTTCGGATGTGGCAACGAGCATGAGCGGCGCGGTCCGGAACATGTCGTCCGCACCGCTGACCGGACGAAGGCTGCCGCCGGTCAGGTCCGCCCGCAGGGAGTTGATGCGCGGCAGCATCAACTTTTCGACCGCGCCAATCACCAGGCGTCGCACCACCGCATCCCGGGCCATGCCGAGCGGACCGGACATCGGGGCCAGCCCGGGGCCAAACGGGGGTGTCCCCCGCGACTGCAGCGGGGGTGTGTACGGACTGAAAGTGGCCCATGGCAGGCCGGAGGACTCAGCCTGGATGCGGGCTCCCCATGCGTTGATGTCCACCAGGAGCAGGTCCGGGCGAACGGCGTCGATGGCCTTCTGCAGGTCAGGTGCATCAAAGCGTGCGCGGGCCGTGAACGTTTCCACACTGGAAGCGAGCGCCGCCTTCGCGCTTCCGGCACGGTAATCGGTGGCTTCGATCGCCAGGATGCGCTCATCCACGGCTTCGGCCTGGAACCCTTCCTTCCGGAGCACGGGAACCTGCCGGCCGAGGGTACGGACGTGGACTGCGTGGCCCCGGGCCTTGAGCTCCTGGAGCAGCGGAACCATCGGGAACAAGTGGCCGATGGCGGGTGAGGTGTAGGCAAGGACGGTGGACATCAGGACCTCCGGGTGAAGGGTTCCAGCATTTCGAGCAGGGACTGTCCCACCTGGTCGCGGCTGAGCCCTGCGTCGAGGCGGAGCAGCTTCCAGGTGTAGACGTCGCAAAGCGCGACGAACTGGGCCAGCCGGCGGCCGCGGTCCGGGCTGCCCTGCAGGCTTGCCAGGAACACGGGGTCCAGGAAGGGGGCGAAGACCCGCGCGCACCACTGGCGGTGCAGCTTGCGGCCGGCCTCGGTGATCTGCGCCAGCTCGGGTGAAGCCTGCTCCTCGGCCAGCAGCTTCAAGGCCAGGCGTCCGGTGGTTTCGTAGTGTTCCAGGAGATTCCCGACGGCGGCGGGCACGTCCCCGGGAGGAGCAGCATTGCGCTGGCTGCCCACCCGGTCCATGGCGGCTTTGGCGCAGGCGCCGATAAGGCGTGTCCGGTCACCGAACCTGCGGATGACGGTCTGGACCGTCACGCCGGCCCGTTCCGCCACTGCATTGAGCGTGACCTCGCTCAGCGGCCGCTCAACGAAGAGGTCTTCGGTGGCCTGCAGGATCCGGCGCCCGGTTTGGGCGGCGGAAGAAGCCCGCTTGGGCGAATCGTAGGCTCGGCTCTTTGCCGCGGCCATATTCATGTTAATCAGATTAACTCGAATACGGCTCACGGGACAGGGCACAAGGTCCCGGGATAGGGCTCAGTCGCGCGAGATGCGGATCATGTCCTCGCGCGGCACCACCTTGATACGTTCGCGCACCACATGGTCCAGGCCCTCAGGCCCGGTCCAGGCCGCGCCAAGCCCTGCCTCATGGGCATCAAGCTTGTTCCAGCCTTCCCAGGTGGTGTACTCGATGCCGCGCTCCTCGAGCAGGTCGATGATGGCCCGCGGGTCCGGGTTCTGCGCGGCCGGGAGGTTCAGCCGGTCCTCCAGCAGGAAGCCAATGGTCTCCAGCGCATCGCCCTTGGTGTGGCCGATCAGCCCGACCGGACCGCGTTTGATCCACCCCGTGGTGTAGATGCCGGGAACCGGGTTGCCCGCGGCGTCCAGGACGCGGCCGCCCTGGTTCGGGATGACGCCGCGCTTGGCGTCGTACTCCAGTTCATCAAGGGCCGAGCCATGGTAGCCAACGGCACGGTATACGGCCTGGACCGGGTACTCGACGTACTCCCCCGTCCCCTTCGCATTGCCGGTCCCGTCCAGTTGCATGCGCTCAAACTTGATGCCGCCCACCTTGCCCGTGCCGTCGTCGAGCACTTCAACGGGGCTGTGCAGGAAGTGCAGGTGCAGCCTGCGGGAGGAAGGGTTTTCCGACTCCGCATGCTCCTCCACCAGCCAGTTGGTGAGGGTGTTCACCATGGTCTTGACCTGGTTGTTGCTGCGGATGGCCTCGTCCGAGGCCTCGTCGAATTCAAAGTCCTCCGGGTACAGGACGATGTCCACGTCATCCATGTGGCTGAGCTCGCGCAGCTCCAGCGGGGTGAACTTGACCTGGGCCGGTCCGCGGCGGCCGAATACGTGGACGTCGGTGACCGGCGAGGCCTTCAGGCCCTGGTAGACGTTGTCCGGGATCTCCGTGGTGAGCAGTTCTTCGGGGTGCTTGACCAGCATGCGGGCCACATCCAGCGCCACGTTGCCGTTGCCGATGACGGCGATTTCCCTGGCCTCCAGGGGCCATTCGCGCGGGACATCCGGGTGGCCGTCGTACCAGGACACGAAGTCCGCGCCGCCGAAGGAGCCCCGCAGGTTGATGCCCGGGATGTCCAGGTCCGCATCCTTGATGGCGCCGGTGGAGAAGATCACGGCGTCATAGAACGCGCGGAAATCGTGCAGCGTGAGGTCCCGGCCGTAGGTCACGTTGCCCAGGAAGCGGATGTCCCCCCGGTCCAAAACCTTGTGCAGGGCGTTGACGATGCCCTTGATCCGGGGATGGTCCGGGGCAACGCCGTACCGGATCAGGCCATAAGGGGCCGGGTAGGCCTCGAAGAGGTCGATGCTGACCTGGAAGTCGCCGTCCTTCACCCCGCTGGATTTGGTGAGGATGTCCGCAGCATAGACTCCTGCCGGTCCCGCGCCGACGATGGCGACGCGGAGGGGACGGTTGGCGGCGGTTTCGCTGTGGTTGGACACCGGGAGCCCTTCTGAACTGGTCCTGCTCATGATCCATGAGGGTGCGCAGCATGGTGCCCCGCACAGTCCCCCATTCTAGTTGGCGGCAAGCGCCACCACCTTGCCTTCGCGGTACAGCAGCGCCCGCAGTTCCGCTTCCGCCGAGTCAAGCCGCTTGGGATCGATGGTTTCGCCGTCGTGGTAATGATCCACCACCCGGGGGTCCACATAGCTCTTCCGGGCAATGGAAGGAGTGTTTCCCAGCGTCTCTGCGGCGTCGTGCATGGCCCGGCTGATGGCGCGCTTCCGTTTGGCGGCCGTCCGCTGCGGGCCGGTACGGGCCAGGCTTTCGGCAGCGGCCACGGTCCCGCGGAGCGTCCGGAAGTCCTTGGCCGTGAAGTCGGAGCCGGTGCGCTCCTTCACATAGGCATTGATGTCAGCGCTGGTGACCGGACGCCACCTCCTGCCCTCCTTGTAGGCAAGAAGCCGGGCGTTGGGCCCGCGGCGCTTGAGCAGCCGCAGCAGGACGGCGAGGTCGGGGTCGCGGATTTCGGATTCCCAGTCCTTGCCGCTCTTGGCCGGGAACCGCAGCAGGATCCGGTCCTTCCGCACCTGGACGTGTGCGCACAACAAGGTGGCCAGCCCGCGGCTGCCGTTCTCGTTGGTGTACCGCTCCGACCCCACCCGGAGGGAGCCGCTGTCCAGCATCCGGAACGCCCCGGCCAGCACGCGCTCCCGGGTGAACCCGTCGCTGCGGAGGTCCATCGTGACGCGGCGGCGGGCTGCGGGCAGCGATTCAGCCAGCTGGAGGGACCGGTCGAACTTCACCCGGTCCTTACGCTCGCGCCACTCCGGATGGTAGATGTACTGGCGCCTGCCCACCGCGTCCACCCCGGTGGCCTGGATATGGCCGTTCTCAAAGGGTGCAATCCAGACGTCCGTCCATGCCGGCGGGATGCCGATGCTTTCCAGCCGGTCCCGGACGGGACCGGGCGGCAGGGTGGATCCATCCAGGTCCCGATAACTGAAGCCCGTGCCGGCGGCCACCCGGCGGTAGCCGCGGCCGGAAGCGTTGCTGCGCCGGAGCCTCATGGGGCGGGCTCCGGGAAAGGCGCACATTTCATGAAAGCAAGCCTACTGATTATTTTCCGGATTGCTGCCTGCGTGCTGGAATACCTGTCCGGCGGCTGCTGTTATGGACATCGTGCCCATGCCAGAAGGAATCCCCGCCACGTCCGTAGCCACCTCCCCTACCGGCGCTTCACCGGCGCCGGGCTCCCCGGCGGATAACCCTTCAGCGAAGGGTCCCAAGCCGGCGGCGAAGGACACGACGACGGGAATGCTCTTCGGCATCGGCGCCTACGTTTTGTGGGGGCTGCTGCCCCTGTATTTCTTCATCCTCATGCCCGCGGGCGCCGTCGAAATCGTCGCCAACCGAGTGGTGTGGTCCTTGCTGTTCTGCGCGCTCCTGATCACCGTCACCAGGGCGTGGCGGGTGCTGGGCGCGGCGCTGAAGGACCGGCGGGTCTTCGGTTCCCTGGCGCTGGCCGCCTTCCTGATCGCCATCAACTGGCTGACCTATACCTATGGCGTGACCACCGGCCAGGCCGTGGAAACCTCACTGGGCTACTTCATCAACCCGCTGGTCTCGGTCCTGCTGGGCGTACTCGTCCTGAAGGAGAAACTCCGCCCGCTCCAGTGGGCCGCGGTCGGCGTCGGCTTCGTGGCTGTGGGCGTCCTGACCTACTCCTACGGAAAACTGCCCTGGATCGCCCTGACGCTGGCGTTCAGCTTTGGCCTGTATGGCTTCGTAAAGAACCGGGTGGGGTCGAAGGTGGATGCCATCACCAGCCTCAGCGTGGAGACCATGGTGCTCGCCCCGCTGGCCGCCGTGGCCATGGTGGTCCTGGCGGCCGGGGGCACTTCAACCCTGACGTCGCAGGGTGCGGGACACTTCTGGCTGCTGCTGGCTTCCGGCGTGATCACCGCTGTGCCGCTGCTCTTCTTCGGCGCTTCCGCACGGCGGCTGCCCATGACCACTATCGGGCTCCTCCAGTACTTTGCTCCCGTCCTGCAGTTCCTGGTGGCCCTGCTGGTGTTCCGCGAGTCAATGACCGTTGAGCGCTGGATCGGATTCGGGGTGGTATGGCTGGCGCTGTTGCTGCTGACCCTGGACATGCTGGGCGCCGCCCGCAGGAACTCCTTGGCGCGCAGGGCCGCGCTCCGCCGGGCCGGCTGAATAGAAACGTTTAAAGCAGGAGGGCGGCCCCGCATCTGCGGGGCCGCCCTCCTGGTGTTGCCGGGAGGAGTCGTCCCGGTTAGGCGTGGGCCTTGATGGCGGCGGCGAGGACTTCCAGGCCGTCGGAGAGCAGCTCATCGGTGATGACCAGCGGCGGCAGCAGGCGGATGACGTTGCCGTAGGTGCCGCAGGTGAGGATGATGACGCCTTCCTTCAGGCAGGCGGCGGCCACGGCCTTGGTCAGGTCCGGGTTCGGTTCCTTGGAGCCGGCCTGGACGAGTTCGACGGCGAGCATGGCACCGCGGCCGCGGACGTCGCCGATCACGGCGGTACCCGCACCGGCCAGTTCTGCCTGCAGGTCGCGGAGGCGGCCCAGGGCCAGTTCCTCGATGTGGCGGGCGCGGCCGTTGAGGTCGTACTCCTCCATGGAGCCGATGGCGGCCAGCGCAGCGGCGCAGGCTACCGGGTTGCCGCCGTAGGTGCCGCCCAGGCCGCCCGGGTGGACAGCGTCCAGCAGGTCGGCGCGGCCGGTGATGGCGGACAGCGGCATGCCGCCGGCGATGCCCTTGGCCATGGTCAGGATGTCCGGGACGACGCCTTCGTGGTTGACGGCGAACCATTCACCGGTGCGGCAGAAGCCGGACTGGACCTCGTCGGCGATGAAGACGATGCCCTTTTCCTTGGCCCAGGCGGCCAGTGCCGGCAGGAAGCCTTCGGCCGGGACGATGAAGCCGCCTTCGCCCTGGATGGGTTCGATGATGATCGCGGCAACCTGGTCGCCGCCGATCTGCTTCTCGATCATGGTGATGGCGCGCTTGGCTGCCTCGGCACCGGTGATGGCGGGGTTTTCCTCGCGGTACGGGTAGCTCATAGGCATCCGGTAGACCTCGGGGGCGAACGGGCCGAAGTTGGTCTTGTACGGCATGGCCTTGGCGGTCAGCGCCATGGTCAGGTTGGTGCGGCCGTGGTAGGCGTGGTCGAAGGCGACGACGGCGTCCCGGCCGGTGGCCAGGCGGGCCACCTTGACGGCGTTCTCCACTGCCTCGGCGCCGGAGTTGAAGAGGACGGTGCGCTTTTCGTGGTCGCCCGGGGTGAGCCGGTTCAGCTGCTCAGCGACGGCCACGTAGCCCTCGTACGGCGTGACCATGAAGCAGGTGTGGGTGAAGTGCTCCACGGCTTCCTTGACGGCGCCCACGACGGCGGGGTCGGAGGCACCCACGCTGGTCACGGCGATGCCTGAGCCGAGGTCGATGAAGGAGTTGCCGTCGACGTCGTGGATGATTCCGCCGTCGGCGTCTGCAACGTAGACCGGGACGCTGGAGGCGACGCCGGCTGCCACCACGGACTTGCGGCGTTCGGTCAGTGCCACGGACTTGGGGCCCGGGAAGTCGGCCTGGACGTTGCGCTTCTGCTCCAGTCGGTACGTGATGTCTGATGCTGTGGTGGTCATTGCGATTACTTTCTCTTACTGGTGGGCCTACGCCGGCCGGGTTCCCTGGCCGAAGCGAAGCGAGGTTAGGGTGCTGGCGGGGTCAGGCGTCGAGGGCGGACATCACATGCTTGATGCGCGTGTAGTCCTCCACGCCGTACATGGAGAGGTCCTTGCCGTAGCCGGACTGCTTGAAGCCGCCGTGCGGCATTTCGGCGGTGAGGAGGATGTGGGTGTTGATCCAGACGGCACCGAAGTCCAGGTCGCGGCTGAGCCGCATGGCGGTGCCGTGGTTGGTGGTCCAGACGCTGGAGGCCAGGGCGTAGTCCACGTCGTTGGCCAGGGCCACAGCTTCTTCCTCGGTGCTGAACTTCTGGACGGTGATGACGGGGCCGAACGTTTCCTTCTGCACCACGTCGTCGGTCTGCTTGGCGCCCGTGATGATGGTGGGTTCGAAGAAGTAGCCCTTCTCCCCCGCCCGGTGGCCGCCGGTTTCGATCCGGCAGTTGGCGGGCAGGTTCTCCACCACGGAGGTCACGGCGTTGAAGTGGTTGACGTTGTTCAGCGGGCCGAAGTAGTTGTCTTCATCGTTTTGCGAGCCTGTGTGCAGGGTCCGGGTGTGCTCCACCATGGCGGCCACAACGTCGTCGTGCACTGATTCCTCCACCAGCACGCGGGTGATGGCGGTGCAGTCCTGGCCGGCGTTGAAGAAGGCGAACTCGGCGATGGCCGCGGCGCTCTTCTTGATGTCCGCGTCCGCGAAGACGATGGCCGGGGCCTTGCCGCCCAGCTCCAGGTGGGCGCGCTTGAGGCCCTTGGCCGCCCCGGAAGCGACCGCGATGCCGGCACGGACGGACCCGGTGATGGACACCAGGCCGGGAACCTTGTGCTCCACCATCATGGCGCCGGTTTCTCCGGTCCCGAGTACCACGTTCAGGACGCCCGCCGGCAGGATTTCCCCGGCCAGGCGCGCCAGCACAAGGGTGGATTCGGGGGTGGTGTCGGAGGGCTTGAGGACCACGGTGTTGCCGGCCGCGAGCGCAGGGCCGATCTTCCAGATGGCCATGAGGAAGGGGTAGTTCCACGGCGCCACCTGGGCCACCACGCCGATGGGTTCGCGGCGGACGTAGGAGGTGTGGCCCTCGAAGTATTCGCCGGCGGACTTGCCTTCCATGATGCGGGCAGCACCCGCGAAGAAGCGCAGCTGGTCGGCGCCGGCGGCCACTTCCTCGGAGGCGATGAGGGACCGGACCTGCCCGGTGTTCCGGTGCTGGGCCTCGACGATTTCGTCGCTGTTGGCCTCGATGGCGTCGGCAAGCTTGAGCAGCATCAGCTGGCGCTGACCGGGGGTGACGTGCTTCCAGGTCCTGAAGGCGTCCTTGGCCGCGTCCATGGCGGCGTCCACGTCGGCCTGCACGGAGACGGGGGCGTGTGCCACGACCTCGCCGTTGGTGGGGTTGACGACGTCCAGCAGGGTGGTGCCGGAGGGGGTGACGAACTCCCCGTTGATGAAGTTCTGCAAGGTTTGGACCACGGTGTGCAACCTCTTTCGTAAGGGCCATCGGCGCCGGGCGGAGACCGGGACGGATGGATGGAACTGCCTTGAGCCTATGCCAGCGCCCAAGCCGGGTGAATAGCCACCTGCACACCCTTGCCGAAGGGGTTTAGTGCGGTTGCCCAGCTCACGTTTATCCTTGCTTCATGGCCATTTCCCTTGCTGCCCTGGTGGGCGTGACCTCCTTGAAGCTGTCCAAGGCGGGCGTGGCGGAGACGACCTGGAACCAGGACATCAACTGGGTGGCGGTGACCGAACTGGAGGATCCGCAGCGGTTCCTCAATGGGGGTGAACTGGTCCTCACCACCGGCCTGCGGCTGCGGTCCGCCCCTGAGCAGCGCCGTTTTGTCCGCCAAGTGCAGCGCGCGGGGGCGGTGGGCATCGGATTCGGGGTGGGGTTGTCACATGAGGTGGTGCCCCCCGCCCTCCTGGCCGAGGCAAACCGGTGGGGCCTGCCCGTGGTGGAAGTGCCCTACGAAACACCCTTCATCGCCATCACCAAGCTGGTGGCGGACGCCCAGTCGGCGGACCACTACGCCAAACTGGAACGGCTGATTGCGGGCCACCAGGTGCTGGCGCGGGCGCTGCTGACCGGCGGGGGCCTGGCGGAGTTGCTGAAGAACCTGGGCGGCATGCTGCGCACAGACGTAGCACTGACCCAGTTCACGGCGCAGCTGTACAACAGCAGCACCGCCCACCCGTCGGCGGATACCTGGGCCAGCTACCCCGTGCCCACGGGACGCCGCGACGCCTGCACCCTGTGGGTGCGCCAGCCGTTCGAGGACACAGGCATCATCGGCTACGCGCAGAACCTGATCAGCGTGGAGCTGAACAACATGGTCAAGCAGCGGCAGGCCCAGCGCGCCTTGTGCGGCCAGGTGCTGGAGGACGTCATCCACGGGGCGCTGGAAACCAGTGAGGCGCAGCGCCGCCTGGCGGGCGTGGGGGTGAACAGCACCCGCAAGAACGTGGTGCTGCTGGCCGTTTCGGCGGCGCACGGGAAGGCCCTGGGCAGCACGTCGGTGCCGCACGAACTGGAGAAGTCCGTGGCCGCCGTCGTGGGCAAGGACCTGGTGCTGGTGGTCAATGACGACGGCGGGACGGCACCTGCGCTGGCACGCAAGCTCAGCGACCACCTCGCCGAAGCCGGCATCCATGCCACGATCGGCATCGGCGGGGCGTACACGAAGCCGAACGGCCTGCGCTGGAGCTACTTCGAGGCGCGCGACGCCGCCAGCCATGGCCTGCCGGTCAACGAACCGGAGCGGCTGAGCCTGACGTCGCTGCTGCTGGCCAGCGAGGATGTCCCGCTGGCTGACATGGCACATGAGTCGCTGAACCCTTTGCGGGCCTTCGATGCCGCGCACGGCTCGGAACTGATGGCCACGCTGGAGAGCTACCTGAACAACAACGGATCCGTGGCCGCGGTGGCGGAGGAACTCACGCTGCACCGCAACACGGTGCGGTACCGGCTGGCCCAGATCACCGAGCTCACCGGTTATGACCCCGCCGTCACCGCGGACCGGGTGCAGCTGTGGCTGGCCCTGGCCGTGGCCCGGTTGTCCGCGCGGCAGGGAAAGTAGGCAGGCCGTCCCGCAGGACCAATAACGGCAAGGCTCAAATGACGCCGCGGCCCAGCAGGTCGCGGGACTTCTTCCACGCCTTCCGGTGCCCGGCTTGGGCGGCCAGCATCCGCTCCTCCTGCTGGTTGAGCAGCTGCGCGTAGATGCCCGCGGTGGCCGGGTCACTGTACTCGCCGGCAATGGCGGCCAGCAGGTCGCGGGCCACCACGGCGTCCTGGAACCTGCCCAGGATTTTTTGCTGCCGGCGGGCGGCCTTTGCCACCTTGCCGGCGCGCTTGCCGTGGACCAGTGCTGCGGACTCGGCCACGTGGCGGAGCCGCTTCGCATCCTTGCGCACCCGGTGGAGGGCCAGTTCCTGGTCCGTGCCCCGCCGTGCTGCCTTGGCCGCCTTGTGCGAACGCCGCAGCCGCTTGGCGGCCTTGTCCACCGCTTTCGCTGCCACCCGCCGTCCCTGCGCCACTGCCTCGGCCCGCACCGGCGGGTTGTCGCGGAAATCCTCGAGCTTGTCCAGGAGCCGAAAGTAGCGCGGCGACTGCAGCGCTGCCTGCAAAAGCCGGTACCCGCCGTCGTAATCCCCGCCGGTGCGCTCTTCAATCCTTGCCGTGGCAGCGGCAACGCCGTCATCTCCCGGCAGCAGTCCTGCCAGTTGTTCGCGGAGCTCCGCCCGCAGGACCTCGGCGTCCCGCGGCTGGCCGAGCAGCTGGCCCAGCCACTTCAGCTCGCTCCGCAGCTTCCGCACCGGAGAGGCGCGGTAGAGCCTGCCGTAGGCAGCCAGGACGGAGCGGATGCGGCGGGTGGCGGACCGCATGGCGTGCACGGCGTCCAGTTCCTCCAGCCGGACGGCGGCATCTCCGGCCAGGATCTGGTCGATCTGCGCGGCCACATAAACGGTGACGACGGCGGCTGCGGGGGCACGTTTTCCCGCCAGGAGCGCGGGGCTGCCCTCGTCCTCCGCAGCGCCATTGCCGTCCGCGCCGGCCGCCCCCAGCTTCCGGGATGCCTTTCCGGTGCCCAAGGCACGGGCCAGCTTGGAGGCGTGCCCGGCGGGCCGGGCCCCGGCAGCGCTCAGCAGTTCCTCCACCGGCCCGAAGATTTCCGGGTCCCCGTGGACCAGCTCCAGCTCCCATTCGCGCCATTCCTGCCGCGTTGCCTCGTCGTCATGCCCGTCCTCCAGCCGCACGGCGGTGACCTGGTCGTCGGCAAGGTCGGCGAGGTGCACGCCGTCTTCCCCGTAGAGGGGGTAGGTGGTGCGGCGGGTTTCCAGGCGTACCACCGGCACCGGCTCCGCCCCCCGGAGGTAGGCGTGGAGGTGGGTGAGCAGGCTGTCCGGGACGACGTCCGGCCGGCCGAGGGGTGCGTGCAGTTCCGTCCGCTGCTGGGGACCATCCCCCGGGACGGGCACTAACGGGGGCAGCTTCAGGTGCCATCCGGCGTCCTTGCCGCCGGTGCGGCGGCGGAGCGTGATGCGGCGGGCAGCCAAGCGGTGCCTGGGCGTATCAAAGTACACGGCCTCGAGGAGGTCGGTGTGCGGCTTTCCGGCCCGGGCCACGCCTGCGGCCTGCTCCAAGGCCGGCACCTCGGCGCCGGTGTCGACCTCGTACTTCTTCTCAATCTCGAGTCCCCGGGATGCCTCCACAGCCGTCCTTCCGCCCTGCCTGGTCTGTGCCAGGCCCTCCGACAGTCCGTTGGCAGTCTATTCCAGGAGGGGAACCTGCGAGAGGTTGCCCACAAAATCCGAAACATCAAACGTCTAACCTTTAGGGTGGAGGGTATGCCTGCCAGTCCCCCCGCCTCCGCCCCCGCACACGCAGACGCACCAGTGGCAGCCCGGGCCGCCCCCGGATCCACGGCCCCTGCCAGGCCCCGGTCCGCCGTCGTGTCCGCAGTGATTGCGCTGGTGCTGATCGGGCTGAACCTGCGTGCCGGCATCACCGGAGCATCCGCCCTGCTGCACGACCTCCAGGCAGTACTGGGTTACGGGGCACTGGTGGCAGCCGTGATCCCGTCCATCCCCACGCTTTGCTTTGCCGTTGCCGGCGCGGCCACCTCCTGGCTGACCGGCAGGCTCGGCGTAGAGAAGGCCATCCTGCTGTCCCTGGCAATGCTGGCCGGCGGACTGCTGCTGCGAGGCATTCCCGCCACCGGGATGCTCGTGGCGGGCAGCGTGGTGGGCATGTCCGGGCTGGCCGTCTGCAACGTTGCCATGCCCTCCTTCATCCGCGAGCACTTTGCCGCCCGCACCTCGCTCATGACGGCCGTCTACACGGTGACCATGACCACGGGCGGCACCCTGACCTCGGTCATGGTGGTACCGCTGGCACAGGCCCTGGGTTCCCCGTCCGCCGCAGTGGGCGCCGTGGGCATCGCGGCTGTGGCCGCCTTCCTGGGTTTCCTGCCCGTGGCGCTGCAGGCGCACCGCAGCACCGTCCCGGGCCCGTCCGCCCACGTGTCCCCGTGGCCGCTGCTGCGCAGCCGGAAAGGCCAGCTCCTTACCGCGATCTTCACCCTTCAGGCCCTGCTGGCCTACGCCCTGCTGAGCTGGTTCCCGTACATGCTGACCACCATGGGCATGGACGCGTCCGCGAGCGGGCTGATGTTCGGCCTGATGCAGCTGGTGTCCGTGCCGGCAGGCATGGTGCTGATCGCCATCGGTGCCCGGCCGGGAATGCTGCGCCCTGCGTTCTACCTGGTAAGCATCACCATGGTCCTGGGGATCGCGGCATTGCTGGCCCTCCCCGGGGCGCTGGCCGCCATTCCCGCTGTCCTCCTGGGCTTTGGGCTGGGCATCTTCCCGCTGGTGATGGTGATGATCAGCCGGAGCGGTACCAGCACCGCCGAGACCACCGCGCTGTCCACCCTGGCCCAGTCCTCGGGGTACCTGCTGGCCACCGCCGGACCGTTCGGCATGGGCCTGCTGCACAGCGCCACGGGCGGCTGGGCCCTGCCGCTGGTGCTGCTGCTGGTGCTGTCATTGGCCCAGGTGGTGGTATCCCACTTGATCACCGGGCCCCTGATGCCCGGCAGGTCCGCGGGCGCCGCCGCCGGCCGGACAGCGAAAGGGAAGTAGCGCCATGTCCCTGAGCCCTTCAGTCCGGCAGCCGCTCGCCGCCGAAGTGACGGCAAAGCTGCGGGAAATGGTCCACTCCGGCGAGTGGCCGCTGAACCAGCGCATCCCGCCCGAACCCGAGCTTATGGCCACCCTCGGCGTCTCCCGGGGTACCCTCCGCGAGGCAGTCAAAGCCCTGGCGCACGGCGGCATGCTGGAGGTTCGGCGCGGGGACGGTACCTACGTTCGCGCCACGAGCGAGATGTCCGGCGCGGCCCGCCGCATGTACCAGGACCACACGGAGCAGCACATCCTGGAGGTGCGGCTGGGCCTGGACACCCAGGCCGCCCGGCTGGCCGCACGCAACGCATCGGAGGACGACGCCGCCTCCCTGCGCGCCCTGCTCGCCGCCCGGGACCGGGCCTGGAACAACGGGGACTTCGAGGCCTGGGCGGACGCCGACTGGCGCTTCCACGAAGGGGTGGCCCGGGCGTCCGGCAATCCGCTCCTGCACGAGCTCTACGCGAGCTTCGGAACGGTGTTCCACCAGGATTTGCTCAAGCAGCAGCGCCGCCCCGGCTTCAACGGGCTCCCCCGCGACGGCCACGAAACCCTGCTGGCGGCCATCGAACAGCGGGACCCGGACGCTGCCGTGGCCACCGTGAACCGGAACCTGAACTCCTGCGCTGAGTGGCTGGCGGAGTAGCCCCGGGGACACGGCGACGGCCCGGCACTTTCGTACCGGGCCGCCGTCGCAAGCGCTGTGTTCCTGACCCGCCCTAGTCGCGGCGGAGGCCCACCAGGACGTTCTTGGGACGCTGCATCTCGCCGTGCTTGGCACCAAGAATGATCACCAGGGCAGCGAAGCCGGGGATGGCCCACTGCAGGAGCTTGAGCTGCTGCTGGGCGCTCTTCAGCTCATCCGAGGCCGCGGCGTGCGGCTCCGTTGCACCTTCGGCGCCTTCACCGGCCAGCTTGTCCACCTTCTTGCCCAGGATGCCCGAGTACAGGGTCACCGCCGCTCCCACCACGGTCACCGCCGTCTTGATGACGGTATCGCGGGCCACGCCTTCCTGCTTGGCGATGCGGCCTTTGTTCTCCCATGCGATGGCGAGGTCCGCCACCAGGTGGGAGGCGAACGCCGCGGTCTGGATCGGCGCCCACTTCATCCAGCCGGCGCTGGACAGCCGGGTGCGCTCGGCGGGGTCCTTGGCCTGGGCCGCTGCCCCGTTAAGCCCAATGGCGCCCATCAGGGATCCACCAAACCATGCTGCCGCCGTCAGGTCGTGAACTGAACGGGCAATGAGATTTCCTGCCATGATGTGCATTCCTAACGTAGTGAACTGGATCCGGTTGCCGCTGTGCTGCGGACTTCGCTTGCCGTGTTCCATCGAGGTATGGTGCGCCCATGGTAAGCACACTTACTAATATTACGAAAGCCCGTCCCGGCAGCGGAGCGACCGCGTAATATCGTCGCCATGGGAAATACAGGGACATTGTTCGGCTGGGCCTTCGGCAACCCGGCCCGGGAAAGTGACAGCGGCTACGTGGACGGCCTGGAGCGCGAGGCGCTGCGGAATGCCCGGGAAACGGCGAAGTCCAAGGGTGTGGACGTGGTGGCAGGGTCCGAGGTATTCACCGTCCTCAGCGCGGACGAGTCCCTGGTGGAGCTGGACAACGCCCCCGGGCAGTTGGTGGTCCGCTGCACCGTGCTCGTCGAGGGCCCGGGAGCGGAGAAGCTGCGGGCCGAAGGGCCGATGAACGGCTAAGAGATGTCCGACGGCGAATCCACCCTCAGCCAGGCAGCGGACGTTGTCGAGGAGGCGTCCAACGCAAAGGCCCTGGACGTCCTGGCCCGCGCGGGATTTGCCGTCATGGCACTGCTCCACATCATTGTCGGCGCCATCGCCGTTGCGATCGCTTTCGGCCATCCGGGCGATGCGGAACCCACCGGTGCCATTGCCCAGCTGGCAGACAACGCGTGGGGCCCCGCCGTGATGTGGTTCTGCGTGGTCTCGTGCCTCGGCCTGGCAGTGTGGCAGGCCAGCGAAGCAACCTTGCGCGCCCGGAGCCTTCCGCGTAAGGAGCGGCTGGCCAAACTGGTGTCGTCGGGGTTCCTGGCCGTTGCCTATGGCAGTGTGGGGCTGACCTTTGCGGGCTTTGCCCTGGGGCAGCGCAGCGACTCCGGCGAAAACACACGGGACTTCAGCGCCCGCCTGATGGCCAACCCCTTGGGGCCGTGGGTCCTCGTGGCCCTGGGCCTGACCGTCCTGGGCATTGGCATCTACTTCATGGCCAAAGGATTCCGGCGGGGCTTCAAGGAGGAACTGTTCCGCTTCGAGGGCACCCGGCGCGGCAGGCTCATCGACACCCTGGGGGTCACCGGCCATGTGGCCAAGGGTATTGCGCTGGACCTCACCGGACTGCTCTTCATCGTTGCCGCCGCCAAGCACCGGCCGGATGAGTCCACCGGGCTGGACGGCAGCCTCAAGGCCCTGCAGGGCCACCCTTTCGGGCCACCCCTGTTGACGCTGATCGGCGCCGGTTTCATCGCCTACGGCATCTTCGCGCTGATCCGGGCCCGGTTCGGCCGCATGTAGTCCGGAGGTTTGTGGGTAGGAAGAAAGTATGACCCAGCAGCTGCGCGTTGATTCCGCCGTCACCGGAAGTGCCGGGCAGGCTTTTGCTGCCCTCTTCCGGCTTTTGAAGATTGCCAGGCCTGACCGGCCGATCCATCCGCAGGGCCTGGGGCTCAGCGGGACCCTGGACAGGACCGGAAACCCTGCGGGGGCCAGCGGCATCGACTGGCTGGACTCCCCCGGCGCCGACCAGGTGGTGGCGCGGTTCTCCAGGTCTTTGGGTTTGCCGCAGGCGCTGCCGGACATCCTGGGCCTGGCCCTCCGCGTTTCGCCGTCCGGCGATGCAGCCGCCGGCCCTGGCTCCCCTGGCGCCGGGTCCGATGGTTCCGGGCCCGCGGACGTCCTTTTCGCCTCCACGGGGTGGGGGCTGCCCGGCCGGTTCCTGCTGGTGCCGCGGCTGGATGTCGCCGGGGCGACCATGACCACGCTCATGCCGTACCGCGGCCGGCAAGGTCCCGTGCTGCTGGGCCTGCGGACGCGGAGCCTCCCGGCGGGGTCACTGGCTTCCGGGGAGTGGGTCCTTGGGCTGCATTGGGCCACACCGGGCGGCGCATGGCGCGAGTGCGGCGAGTTGCGGCTGAACGCGGGCCCCAGTCCCGGTGACATCCCGTTGCGCTTCGATCCGCTGGCGAACCAGCCGCCCGGGGCCGAGGCCTACGGGTGGACGCGCCGCCTGCGGAAGCCGTCCTACCTGGCGGCCCGGCAGCCCGCACCTCCCGCCGTCGTACCCCACCCGGGCTCCCTTGCGAAGCGCGGGAAAAGCACCACCGGAACCGGAAGGAAGCCCATGTCCACTGTCTCGCTGCTGTTCAATTCCTCCGCTGCCGACGTCTGGCGCGTCATCGCCGACGGCTGGCTCTACTCCGGGTGGGTGGTGGGCGCGTCCCGGATCCGGGACGTGGACGCCGAGTGGCCAGGGCCCGGAGCCCAGCTGCACCACTCCGTAGGCGCCTGGCCGTTGGTCATCAACGACAGCACCCGCGTCACCGCTGTCGAACCGGGCCGTTCCCTTGAGCTCGTGGCGCGCGGCTGGCCAATGGGCGAGGCCAAGGTGGACATCAGGCTGGAGGACCGGGGCAACCAGTGCCGGGTAACCATTGCCGAGGACGCCATCCGCGGGCCCGGCAGGCTCATGCCAAAGTTCCTGCGCGACCCCGTGATTTCGGCGCGCAACCGCGAGACGTTGCGGCGCCTGGAACTCATGGCCGTTGGCGGCGCGGGCAAATAGCGCGGCCGGGTTAAACAGCCGTCAAAGCGAAGGAACCCCGGGACCAATGGCCCTGGGGTTCCTTCGCTTTTAGCCGCTAACCGGCTTTCAGGTCCTAGACCTGCGCAGAGACGCCGTCGCGGGAGATGTCCACCATGTCCCCGCGCGGCACCACCTTGATGCGCTCACGCTTGACCTCGACGCCGTGCGAGCCGCCGGCCTCGGTGGCCGCAGCACCGAGGGCGAGCTCGTGGGCGTCCAGTGCCAGCCAGCCTTCCCAGCTGGTGAACTTCACGCCGCGGGCATCGAGCAGTTCAACGACGGCGTCCTCCTGCGGGGCGGAAGCCACCGGCAGGTTTTCGCGGTCTTCCAGCAGGTAGGTCACGGTTTCCAGGGCGTCGCCCTTGGTGTGGCCGATCAGGCCCACGGGTCCGCGCTTGATCCAGCCGGTGGCGTAGAGGCCGGGCACGTGCTGGCCGTCGGCGTCCAGGACGCGGCCGCCGTCGTTCGTGACCACGCCCTTCTTGTGGTCGAACTCGACGTCCGGCAGGGCGGAGCCGAAGTAGCCGATGGCGCGGTAGACGGCCTGGACAGGGTAGTCCACGAATTCTCCGGTGCCGCGGGCGTTGCCGGTGCCGTCCAATTCGGTGCGCTCGAACTTGATGCCCGCAACCTTGCCCGGGGTCTCGGCGTCGTCGTAGATCTCCACTGGGCTGTGCAGGAAGTGCAGGTGCAGGCGGCGGGAAGCCTTCAGCTCGGAGAGGTCCTCCGGCTGCTCGGCGATCCAGTTGGTGAGGGTGCCCACCATGGTCTTGGTCTGGTTGTTGGTCTGGATCTGGCGGTCCGATTCCTCGTCGAACTCGAAGTCCTCCGGGTACAGGATGATGTCCACGTCCTTGGAGTGGGACAGTTCGCGCAGCTCCAGCGGGGTGAACTTGACCTGGGCGGGGCCGCGGCGGCCGAAGACGTGCACGTCGGTGACGGGGGAGTTCTTCAGGCCGGCGTAGACGTTGTCCGGGATTTCGGTGACCAGAAGGTCGTCCGCGTGCTTGGACAGGACGCGGGCCACGTCAAGGGCCACGTTGCCGTTGCCGATGACCGCGATTTCCTTGGCCTCCAGCGGCCATTCGCGCGGGACGTCCGGGTGTCCGTCGTACCAGGAGACAAAATCTGCGCCGCCGAACGAGCCCTCCAGCTCCACGCCGGGGATGTTCAGGTCAGCATCCTTGATGGCGCCGGTGGCGAAGATGATGGCGTCATAGTGGGTGCGCAGGTCCTCGATGGTGAGGTCCGTGCCGTAGTCCACGTTGCCGAAGAAGCGGATGTCGCCGCGGTCCAGCACCTTGTGCAGGGCGTTGACGATGCCCTTGATGCGGGGGTGGTCCGGGGCCACGCCGTAGCGGATCAGGCCGTAGGGTACCGGGTAGCGGTCAAAGAGGTCGATGCTGACGGTCAGCTCTCCACTCTTGACGGCTTCGCTCTTGGTGAGGATGTCAGCGGCGTAGACGCCGGCCGGGCCGGAGCCCACGACGGCGACGCGCAGCGGACGTTCGGCAGAACCTACGGTAGTGCTGGATGACACGGCTGTGTTCCTTTTCTTCTGCATCGATTGCTGAGTTATCGCCGTTTTGAAGGCTCATAACGGCAGTTACGGAGCAATCGATGGGTTTCAGGGGGTAAGGGCGGTCTTGCGGGGGCTGTTCGGGGTGGTGGTGCTGTAGTCAGCGGTTTTGAAGTGCGCCGGCGCGAACGGGCTTACGCGCACCACGTCACCGATGACAACAACGGCAGGATTTGCGACGCCGGCGGCGTGGGCCTGGTCGGCGATGGAGCCGAGCGTGCCAATGGTGACGCGCTGGTCCGGCAAATAGCCGTTTTCCACGATACCAACAGGGGTGTCCAGGGGCAGTCCGGCTTCGCCCAGCGCGGACGCGGATTCGCGCAGCTGGCCCACTCCCATGAGCAGGACGATGGTGTGGTCTGCGCGGGCCGGGATCTCGGACAGTTCCTCGTGGCCAGTGACCACGCTGAAGCCCTTGGCCAGGCCGCGGTGCGTGACCGGGATGCCGGCGGCGGCGGGAACGGAGATGGCTGACGTAACGCCGGAAACCACTTCCACTTCGACGCCGTGCTGCCGGCAGTATTCGGCCTCCTCGCCGCCGCGGCCCAGGACGTAGGGGTCCCCGCCCTTGAGCCGGACCACACGGTGGCCTTTGAGGGCCTCCTCAACGAGGATGCGGTTGATCTCCGCCTGTGGCACGGGGTGGTGGCCGGGCGTCTTGCCGACCTCGATGACGCGGACGTCGGGGGCGAGTTCAGTCAGCAGTTCGCGGGGTCCCAGGCGGTCGGCGACCACGACGTCGGCCTGGCCCAGGAGCCGGCGGCCTTTCACGGTGATGAGGCCGGTGTCGCCGGGACCGCCGCCCACGAGCGCCACGCTTCCCTGGTGGGCGCGGCGGCGGCGCAGCGGGAGATCGCCGGTCTCCAGGGCGGTGGCCACCGCGTCACGGACGGCCATCGCGCGGCGGGGGTCTCCCCCGGCGTTGACGGCGATCTTGACGTCGTCCACCTCCGCGACGGCCGGGGTCCAGGCGGCTGACGCTTCATGGTTGGAGGCGTTAACGCACCAGATCCGCTGGGCCTCGGCGTCGGACGAGACCTTCGCATCCACTTCCGCGTCGCCGGTCGCGGTCTGGACGAACCAGGCGCCGTCGATGTCAGTTGAAAGGTAGGGGCGCGCTTCCCAGGTGAGCAGGCCGGCGTCGACCATCTCCTGGAGCGCGGGCGAGGCAACCGGGGCCACGACGGTGACCACGGCACCGGCGTCGAGCAGTCCCTTGGCACGGCGGGCAGCAACGGGGCCGCCGCCCACCACCAGCACCGGGCGGCCGAGCAGCCGCAGCGCGGTGGGATAAATGTCCTGAATTGCCATGGATCAACGGTATGGCCGCGTCACATTGCCCAACAAAGGCCGAGCAACACCAGTTCACGTAAGGTAACGCTGCGTCACAAAGGGTTTTGGCTCCAGCCAGCCAGGAAGTGGCCGCGCGCGGTGATGAGCTTTCTGAGGTACCTGGCCAGGACGAAGCGTTCGACGGCGCCGCCCAGGACTCCCAGCGGGGCGGTGAACACCACGCGGTCCGTCATGACGCTGCCCATGGCTGTTGGTTCGAACTCGTGGACATGGCGGAAGGCCTTGAACGGGCCCTTGACCTGTTCGTCCGTGAAGCTGCGGGGGAAGTCCAGCTGGGTGACGCGGCTGGTCATGGTGAGCGGGAGCCCGAAGTGCCGGGCCCGCCAGGTGACCTCCTGGCCGTCCCCGATCAGGCCGGTAGTCACTCCTGCCACCGCCCGCTCCCCCGAGTCCTTCTGGGAGTCCAGGTGCAGGTCGATGCTGCGCGCCCTGTCGAACAGCTCTTCCACGGCCAGGGGCGACTCGGTGCGGCATACGAAGCTGGCGGTCATGGCGCCAGTCTGCCATGGGGGCGGTATGGCGCGAGGCACTCCTGCCCAATCAGCCGGACCCAAATGCGAAACTTTTGGCACCTGCACCGACTGGCGGCCGCACCGGTGCAGGTGGACTTCATAGGGACAGGCCAAAAGACACGCAAACGCGTCAGGAACGGCAAGAGCCCGACGGCGGGAGGTCGCCGTCGGGCTCTAGCGGTGCGTTTGGAGGGGCTGGGTCAGCGGGTGCTGCCGGCCAGGAGGCCCCGGCTGCGGAGGAGCCGCTTCTCGATGGGCCCGAAGACCAGCAGTTCAATGAGGATGCCGACGCCGAGGATCAGCAGGATGGCGGCCATGACGACGGACATATCGGAAAGAGTGCGGCCCTGGTCCAGCAGGGAGCCCAGGCCGAAGCCGATGGTGCCGCCCACGGCGATGATCTCCGCGGCCATGAGGGAGCGCCAGGAGAAGGCCCATCCCTGCTTCAGGCCGCCCAGGTAACCAGGCAGCGCGGCCGGAAGGACAATCTGGAGGGCCATCTGGAGCCGGGACGCACCCAGGACCGTTCCAACCCGGCGGTACTGCGGCGGGATCTGGTCCACGCCCGAAATCAGCCCGTTGATGATGGACGGGATGGCACCCATGAACACCACGAAATACACGGTGGCGTCCGTGAGGCCGAACCAAATGATGGCGGCCGGGACCCACGCCACGGAGGGCAGGACCTGCAGCCCGGAGATGAGGGGCCCAAAGGCGCGCCGCAGCGGGGCGACCTGGGCCAGCAGCAGGCCGACCGGCGTGGCGATCGCAACCGAGATCAGGAAGCCCACCACACCGCGCTGCAGGGAGGTCCACATGGATTGCTGCAGCTTGCCTTCGCTCCAGAGCAGCCCCATCTGGCCCACCACGTCCAGCGGGCCGGGAACCAGGTCCCGCCGCTTCACGCCGAGCGAGACGTAGAACTGCCAAACGAGCACCAGGACCACCAGGGCAGCCACGGGCAGCAGGATGCGGCTCCAGTCAATGCGGTGCTTGCGGTCGGCGTCGGACTGCAGGGAATCCAGGCCGGACTCCAGCTCCCGGAGGTCCTCGTGCCCGCTGGACGTGCGGGTCAAGGCGGCATGCACGTGGGCTGCGGGCGCAGCGCCGGTTGCCGCCCAGGGAGTGGCATCGGGCCTTCCGGAGCCGGACGCTTCGTCCGAAGGACGGAAGCCGTCCGGCGAAGGGGCGGGGGCGGCATTCGGCGCGGAGCCGGACAGGGACTTACTTGGCATGGCGGCGAATCTCCTCCCGCAGCCGGGCGGTGATGACCCCGGTCAGCTGGCCGGCGAGCCCGGCGTCGGTTCGGTGTTCCTCGGTGACGGCCCATTCCTGGACCACGCGGCCGGGGCGGGAAGACAGCAGCAGGACGCGCTGGCCCAGGCGCACGGCCTCGCGGACGTTGTGCGTGACGAAGACAATGGTGCGCCCGGTTTCCTTCCAGATGCGTTCCAGTTCGTCGTGCAGCAGGTCGCGGGTGATGGCATCGAGCGCGGCAAAGGGTTCGTCCATGAGCAGCAGCTGCCGGTCCTGGGCCAGTGAGCGGGCCAGGGAGACGCGCTGCCGCATGCCGCCGGACAGTTCGTGCGGGCGTTTGTCCCCCGCGGAACCCAGGTGTACCAGTTCCAGGAGCTCCTGGGCCTTGGCGCGGCGCTCGGCCTTGCCCACGCCGCGGAGCTTCAGGGCCAGCTCGATGTTCTCCCGGGCGGTCAGCCAGGGAAACAGAGCCGCGTCCTGGAACATGAAGGCGGCACCGTCGCTCGGCACTTCCAGGGCGCCCGACGTCGGCGCTTCAAGTCCCGCGATGATGTTCAGGAGGGTGGACTTACCGCAGCCGGAGGCACCGAGGAGGGCAACGAACTCGCCCTGCCGGATGTTGGCGTTGACGTCGTCCAGTACCGGGGCGCCGTCGCCGAAGCGCTTGCCCAGGTGTTCCAGTACCACTGGCATGGTGGCGTCCTTAGCTAGTTGGGTGGGTCAGTCCTGGCCGAGGCCGGCTGCTGAAATCTTGTTGGCGCTGCCGGTTACCTGGTTGAGCGCGCGGAGGTCGAAGAGGCCGTTGATGTCGGCCTTCTTGGTGGTGCCTGCGTCCACGCCGTCCTGCAGCAGCTTGGGGTAGCTGCCGGCCAGCGGGTCGAGGGTGAAGGTGATGTTGGCCAGGGACCGGGCCAGGACATCGCCGGGCAGGGCTGCACCGGCGGACTCCTGCAGGGCCGCGTTGATGACTTCGGCTTTTTCAACCGCGGGCGCCGAGTTGAGCCAGGCCACGGAGTCCGCGTTGCCCTTGATCAGGGCCTTGACCGTGTCCGGGTGCTCCGCGGCGAACTTCTGGTTCACGATCAGGATGGTGGTGGGAAACTCGCCGGGCTTGCCCGTTCCGGTTCCGTCCCACAGGTCCTTTTCGTCCACCAGCACCTTCGCTCCGGCCTGGAGCACCAGGCGGGAGGCCCACGGCTCAGGCAACCACGCGCCGTCGATCTTTCCGTCCTGGAACAACTTCAGGGTCTGGGCGTTGTCCGTGGGGTTGATGGCGACGTCGCCGCTGCCGTCCACGCCGGTCTTGTAGCCCTGTTTGGTTAGCCAGGCGCGGAGGGCGACGTCCTGGGTGCCGCCGAGCTGCGGCGTTGCGAGGGTTTTGCCCCTGAGGTCCGCGGCCGAGGTGATCCCGGGTTTGACCACCAGCTGCGCACCGCCCGCAGCGGCGCCGGCGACGACGCGCACCGACTCGCCCTGGCTCTTGGCGAACGAGTTGATGGCCGGGTTGGGGCCGATGTAGGCGGCGTCGATGGCTCCGGCGTTGAGGGCTTCGATCGCGGCCGGTCCGGCGTTGAAGGTCTCGGTGCTGAGTTTGGTGCTTCCCAAAGCCTCGGCCAGGAAGCCCTTCTTGACGCCCACCAGGGCCGGGGCGTGGGTGACGTTGCCGAAGTAGCCAAGTTTCAGCTCCGCTGCCGGGGTGGGTTCGGCGGCCTGGGCTTCGGAATTGCGCGAGAGGTTCGAGGCCACTACGGCCCCAACGGCGATCAGCAGGACAAGCCCGAGGGCCAGGGCAGCCTCGATGGCGCGCTTGCGCTTCGGGACCGCGCTTTCGCCGGCCACGATGCGGGTCATCCCGGGCTTGGAACTAGTCATTGTTTCACCATAGGGAGTGGCCCAAACCCGTTCAATGACGCGGAAACGGGGGGTCACGCACGTTCATCTAGCGTCACATTTGGCCGCGCTGCCACCCGGTTTCACGCATTCAGTTGCCTTTGACGTTGACCAGCTGCCGCAGCTTGTGCCGCACCGTCACCAGGTCTGCGGCGTCCTGCATGACTTGGTCGATCGGCTTGTACGCAGCAGGAATCTCATCAATGAACGACTCCGACGCACGGAACTCGATCCCCCGCATGGCCCGCTTCAGTTCCTCCAGTGTGAAGGTCTTCCGGGCGGCGTTGCGTGAGTACTCCCTGCCGGCGCCGTGCGGGGAGGAGTTCAGCGACGCCGGGTGGCCGCGGCCTTCCACCACATACGACGCCGTTCCCATGGACCCGGGGATCAGTCCGGGATCGCCGAGGTCGGCTTTGATGGCGCCCTTGCGGGATACCCACACCCGCTTGCCGTAGTGCGTCTCCTGCTCCGTGAAGTTGTGGTGGCAGTTGATCCGTTCCAGCTCCCGCACATTCCCGCCCACCCAGCGGCTGAACTGGGCGGTGACGCGGTCCATCATCTCCTCCCGGTTCAGCAGCGCGAAGTGCTGGGCCCAGCGGAGTTCGGCGATGTACCGGTCAAATTGGGGCGTGCCTTCGTCCAGATAGGCGAGGTCGGGATCAGGCAGGTAGGCCTGATGCTTGCGGCCGACGTGCCGTGCCACGCCGATGTGGTGCTGGGCAATCCTGTTGCCGATGCCCCGCGAGCCCGAATGCAGGAAGAGCCATACGCCGTCGTGCTCATCCGCCGAGACTTCGATGAAGTGGTTGCCCGAGCCCAGGGAGCCAAGCTGCAGCTCCCACTTGGCCACGTACTGGGCCGGGTTGAAGCCGGCCCTCGCCGCCCGCCGCTTCAGCTCGGCGATCCGGGGCTCCGCCGTGGGAAGGACGGTCCTGTTGTTGTGCCCCGCGGACAACGGAATGACCCGCTCGATGTCCTCCCGGAGGCTCTTCCGGTCCTGTGGCAGGTCCTGCACGGAGTACTGGGTGCGGACGGCGATCATCCCGCAGCCGATGTCCACGCCGACCGCGGCGGGGATAATCGCGCGGAGCGTGGGAATAACCGACCCCACGGTGGCACCCTTGCCCAGGTGCGCGTCCGGCATCAGCGCAAGGTGCGGGTAGATGAACGGCAGGTCCGCTGTCATGACCGCCTGCTGGCGGGTCTTGTCATCCAGGATGGACGCCCAGTTCAAGAGCTTGGGGCTGATGGTTTCCACTGCCGCCTCCCGCCGCGGTGACCAGGACTAGGGTAAGTCCTAGGCTAACCCCGCCTTCGAGAGGAGAAGCAGCCATGGTCGACGTCCAGACGGAAATCCACATCGACAGGCCGCGCGCCGACGTGGCGGACTTCGCGGCGGACCCGGACAACGCGCCCCGGTGGTATGTGAACATCCATTCCTCGCAGCGGTTGGACGGCGGCCCGCTGGGCCCGGGCTCGAAGGTAGCCTTCACCGCGAAGTTCCTGGGCCGGGAGCTCAACTACAGGTACGAGTTCGTGGAGTACGTCCCGGGCGACAAGCTGGTGATGCGCACGGACCAGGGCCCCTTTCCCATGCAGACCACCTACACGTGGACGGACGACGGCGGCGGGACCCGGATGACGCTTGGCAACAGCGGGAGCCCCTCGGGTTTCTCCCGGCTGGCCGGGCTGGTCATGGAACCGATGATGCGCCGCGAGAACCGGAAGGACCTGCAGCGGCTCAAGGCGATCCTCGAGGGGCGCGGTTAGTCCTGCCCTTAACCGCCAATTCGCCGGAACGCTGCAGGGATCGCCGTTCAGGAACGGCGACCCCGCAGGGTTCCGGCGAATTGGATGAGCCTAGATGCTGTAGCGCTCGTCCTCGTGGTCGCCCGGGTGGTCCTTGACCAGGCCGGCGGCCAGCGTGTTGCCGTCCAGCGGATCGATGACCAGGAACGCGCCGGTGCGGCGGTGGTGCAGGTAGTTCTCCAGCGGCAGCGGCGCGGCGAGCCGGAGCTGCGCGTGGCCGATGTCGTTGAGCTCCAGGCTGGAGGCACCCTCGAGCTTGAAGGTGGCCAGGTCCAGCTTCCCGGACACGCTGCGGACCATGGCCTGCACGGTGCGGGTGCCGTGCTTGACCAGGACTTTCTGGCCTTCGCGCAGCGGCTTGGGCGAGAGCCAGCACAGGGCTGCGTACAGGTCGGCGGAGGCTTCGCGGACGGTGCCGGCGGCGGCGATGGTGTCACCGCGGGCGACGTCGAACTCATCTGCCAGCCGGATGGCCACCGACTGCGGGGCGGCGGCTTCCGCCAGCGAGGCACCGGCGAAGTCGATGCCCACCACGGTGGTGGTCCGCGGCGCCTGGCCGGGGGTCAGCACGGAGACCTGGTCCCCCACCTTCACGGACCCCTCGGTGATCTGCCCGGCATACGCGCGGTAATCGCGGTACGCCTCCACGTCCAGGCCTGCGGCGACGGCGTCGGGAGCCAGGGCGCCCTGCGGCCGGATGACCAGCTGGACCGGGAAGCGGAAGCTCTCCAGGTGGCTTTCGAGCTCATCCGCGGCCGGGAGGGTTTCGAGGACCTCGAGCAGGGCGGGGCCGGTGTACCAGGGGGTCCGTTCCGAGCGGTCCACCACGTTGTCGCCGTCGAGCGCCGAGACCGGGATGACCAGGAGGTCGGAGATGCCGTCCGCGCCGAGGCCCAGTTCGCGGCCCACCTGCTGGACGTCGGCTTCGATGTCGCGGAACACGGATTCGCTGAAGTCCACCAGGTCGATCTTGTTCACGGCCACGATCACGTGCGCCACGCGCAGCAGCTGCAGCACGGACAGGTGCCGGCGGGTCTGCTCCAGGACACCCTTGCGGGCGTCAATGAGTACGACGACGGCATCCGCAGTGGATGCGCCCGTCACCGTGTTCTTGGTGTACTGCACGTGCCCGGGGCAGTCGGCAAGGATGAAGCTGCGCCGGTCGGTGGCGAAGTAGCGGTAGGCCACGTCGATGGTGATGCCCTGTTCGCGTTCGGCGCGCAGGCCGTCGGTCAGCAGGGCCAGGTCGATCCCGCCCTTGTCGCCGCCGAAGCCGCGGTCGGCCGAGGTGCGGGCGACGGCGTCGAGCTGGTCAGCGAGGATGGCCTTGGAATCGTGGAGGAGGCGGCCCACCAGGGTGGACTTGCCGTCGTCGACCGATCCCGCGGTGGCAAAGCGGAAGAGGGTGGTGGGCAGGGCTTCGTTGATTGAGCCCGCCGGGATCTCAGAAATCGTGGTCATTAGAAGTACCCATCCTTCTTGCGGTCTTCCATGGCGGCCTCGGAGATGCGGTCATCTGCACGGGTGGCGCCACGTTCGGTCAGGGTGGAGGCGGCAACTTCAACCACGACGTCGGACACCGTGAAGGCGTTCGACTCCACGGCACCGGTGCAGGACATGTCGCCCACGGTCCGGTAGCGGACGGTCTTGGTGATGACCTCTTCGCCCTCGCGGGGCTGGGAGACTTCACCCACAGCCCGCCACATGCCGTCGCGGGCGAAGACCTCGCGCTGGTGGGCGTAGTACAGGCCGGGCAGCTCGATGTTTTCGCGCTCGATGTAGCGCCAGATGTCCAGCTCGGTCCAGTTGCTGATGGGGAACGCGCGGACGTGCTGGCCCACCGTGTGGCGGCCGTTGTAGAGGTTCCACAGCTCGGGGCGCTGGTTGCGCGGGTCCCACTGGCCGAATTCGTCGCGGAGGCTCAGGATGCGCTCCTTGGCGCGGGCCTTGTCCTCGTCGCGGCGGCCGCCGCCGAACACGGCGTCGAACTTGTTCTGCTGGATGGCGTCCAGCAGCGGGACGGTCTGCAGCGGGTTGCGGGTGCCGTCGGCGCGCTCTGCCAGCTCGCCGCGGTCGATGAACTCCTGCACGGAGCCCACCACCAGCTTCAGGCCCAGGCGCTCAACGGTGCGGTCGCGGAAGGCGATGACCTCGGGGAAGTTGTGGCCCGTGTCCACGTGCAGCACGGGAAACGGCACCTTGCCCGGCCAGAACGCCTTGGTGGCCAGGTGCAGCATCACCACGGAGTCCTTGCCGCCGGAGAACAGCAGGGCGGGCTTCTCGAACTCGGCAACCACCTCGCGGATGATGTGGATGGCCTCGGACTCAAGGGTGTCCAGGCTGGACAGTCGGGTTGAGACGCCGGCCTCGGTCACCTGGGTCTCCTCGGTAAGTGAAGTGCTCATACGTGTAGTCCGCATTCTGTCTTGTCGGTTCCTGCCCAGCGGCCGGCGCGGGGATCTTCGCCGGGCGCCACCTTGCGGGTGCAGGGCTGGCAGCCAATGGAGGGGTAACCCTGGGAAAGCAGCGGGTTGACGGGCAAAAGGTTGTCGTCCGAGTACTGGACCAGCTGGTCGAAGCTCCAGGCGGCCATGGGGTTGACCTTGACCAGGCCGTTCTTCTCGTCCCAGCTGACCAGCGGCGTGTTGGTACGGGTGGGGGCCTCGTCGCGGCGGACGCCAGTGAACCAGAGTTCGTAGCCGGCCAGGGTGCGCTGCAGCGGCGCCACCTTGCGAAGGGCGCAGCACTGGGCGGCATCGCGGGCGAAGAGGTCCTTGCCCAGCAGCCGGTCCTGCTGCTCGACTGTGTTCTCGGGCAGCACATCCACCACGTTGACGCGGAGGTTTGCGGCTACCTCGTCACGGGTGGCGTAGGTTTCCGGGAAGTGGTAGCCGGTCTCCAGGAACAGGACGTCGACGCCGGGCATCTGGTCCGCGACCAGGGCCGGCAGGACGGCGTCGGCCATGGAGCAGGCGACGGCGACGGCGGGCAGGTCGAAGTTGCGCGCCACCCAGGCGATCACGTCGCGGGCGGGAGCGTCCCAGCCGAGCTCGCCGGCGCCGGCTTCGGCCAGGGCCTTGAGCTCTTCCTTGGAACGGAGCTTGGGTGCGGGTGCGAGATGCTTTGCCATTACTGCAGTGCCTCCTCGTCTGCTGCGTGGGCCCATTCGGCGAAGGTCTGGCCTTCGGCGCGGTCGGCCACGAAACGCCGGACCACGCGCTCCACGTAGTCGGGCAGGTCGTCGACGTACACCTTCAGGCCGCGGACGGTGCGGCCCAGGCCTGCTTCCTCGCGGTCGTTGTTGGCCAGGCCGCCGCCCAGGTGCACCTGGAAACCCGGGGAGGGATCGCCGTCGGGCGTTGGCAGCATCATGCCCTTGAGACCGATGTCCGCCGTCTGGATGCGGGCGCAGGAGTTGGGGCAGCCGTTGATGTGCAGCGACAGGGCTGCGGGCAGCTGGCCCGAGTCCGCGAGGTCGGCCAGGCGGCGCTCCAGCTCGGCCACGGCCGTGGCGGCAGTCATCTTGGTTTCGACGATGGCCAGCTTGCAGTACTCGATGCCGGTGCACGCGATGGTGCCGCGGCGGAACACGGACGGTCGGGCGGACAGGCCCAGGGCGTCCAGCTCCGCGATGAGCGGCTCCACATGCTGCTTATCGACGTCAAGCACCACGATCTTCTGGTGCGGGGTGGTGCGCAGCCGGTAGGAGCCGCGGGCCTCCAGGGTGTCGGCGAGCTTGACCAGGCCGGAGCCGGACAGGCGGCCGCCCAGCGGGGTGGCGCCGATGAAGAACTTGCCGTCCTTCTGTTCGTGCACGCCCACGTGGTCGCCCGGGGTGGCGGGCTTGGGCGCTGCCGGGCCGTCGGCCAGCTTGTAGCCCAGGTATTCGTCCTCAAGGACCTGGCGGAACTTCTCCGTGCCCCAGTCTGCCAGGAGGAACTTCAGGCGGGCCTTGGTGCGCATGCGGCGGTAGCCGTAGTCGCGGAAAATGCTGGTGACGCCCAGCCAGACGTCTGCGGCCTGGTCGGGCTGGACGAAGGCGCCAAGGCGCTTGCCCAGCATCGGGTTGGTGGACAGCGCGCCGCCCACCCACAGGTCATAGCCTGCGCCGAGCTCCGGGTGGCGGACCCCCACCAGGGCGATGTCGTTGATCTCGTGGACCACGTCCTGGCTGGGGTGGCCGGTGATGGCGGTCTTGTACTTGCGCGGCAGGTTGGACACGATCGGGTTGCCGATGAACCGCTCCCCCAGCTCCGCGATGAGAGGGGTGGGGTCGATGATCTCGTCCTTGGCGATGCCGGCCACGGGCGAACCAAGGATCACGCGCGGGACGTCGCCGCAGGCTTCGGTGGTGGACAGGCCAACCGCTTCGAGCCGGCGCCAGATTTCGGGGACGTTCTCCACCTCGATCCAGTGCAGCTGGATGTTCTGGCGGTCGGTGACGTCGGCGGAGTCGCGGGCAAAGTCCACGGAGATCTGTCCGATGACGCGCAGCTGCTCGGTGGTGAGCGCGCCGCCGTCGATCCTGACCCGGAGCATGAAGTACTTGTCTTCAAGCTCGTGCGGTTCCAGCGTGGCGGTCTTACCGCCGTCGATCCCCTGCTTGCGCTGGGTGTAGAGGCCCCACCAGCGGAACCGGCCATGCAGGTCCTGGCTGGGGATGGCGTCGAAGCCTTCCTTGGCGTAGATGGACTCGATACGCTCGCGGACGTTCAGGCCGTCGTCTTCCTGCTTCCAGGTTTCGTTGGCGTTCAGCGGCGTCTTGCCGTCCACTTTCCACTGCCCGTGCGGCTTTGCGGCGGGGCGGGACGGGCGGGCGGGGCGCTTGGGAGCAGCGGAGTCCGCGGACGCTCCGGCTAGAGCTGTATCAGTCATGCATCGACTGTAGGGCGGGGCCGAATACCGTCACAAAGGCCCGGAAACGCTAAGTCACCTAGGGAAATATTTCGTCACGAAACGCCGGACGGCCTTGAAGAACCCACCCTGCTGTGCATCGGCCGGAGCCTGGTTATGGGGTGGGGAGGGCACCTCCGGAGCGGGCGCCACGGTCATCTGGTTCAGGGTGGCGACGGCGGCGTCGTACCTGTCCAGCGCAATCTCGGCGAGTACCGGGGACGGCAGCAGGGGTTCGGTGACAACGTCGGCACCCGCCTTGGCCAGCTGGTCGTGGAAGAAGCCCGGCGCCAGGAGGTACGAGGCAACCACCACGCGCCCGCCGACGTCGACCGCTCCGGCGGACTCCCCCGCACCGGCACCTCCGGCGAGCTCCTCGCGGAGCATGGCGACGGCGTCGGGCACGGACGGCTGGGCGGAGGCACCATAGGCTGCCACCATCCGGTTGGACCGGAGCCGCTGAAGCTGGCCCAGCAGTTCCTCGACACTGACGGCAGCGTTGGGATTGGACGAACCCGCGGCAGCCAGGACAATCACGTCGTTGTCCGTGGTGCCGGCCTCGCGCAGCCGCTGGTCCAGGAGTTTGGCAAGACGCGGGTCGGGGCCGAGCGGCGCGGCGGCGGCACTGCCCGGCCGGCTCTTCACGGCTCGTGCGATGTCCACCTTCACGTGGTAGCCCACGCTCAGCAGGAGCGGAACAACGACGGCGGCCTCCCCCTCCGGCAGGCCTGCCACCACGTCCACCAGGTCAGGCTGCTGGACGTCAACATAGGCTTCGCGGACGTCAAGCCCGGGGCGCAGTTCCGCAATGGCGGCCCGCAGGGCGTTGACCTCGGCAGCTCCTTGTGTGTTCGACGTCCCATGGGCGCAGGCGATCATGATGGGGCTGTTCATAGGGGCTAGCGTAACGTTGGAGCCGCCCTGTCCGCGCTCTTTGAAATACCCGGGACGCCCTATGACATTCGCCTTTGACAACTCCCCGGTGTGGCTGGATCTGCTGGGCGTGTTCTTCTTTGCCGTCTCGGGCTCGCTGCTGGCGGCGCGGAAGCAGATCGACATCGTCGGATCCCTGCTCCTGGCATCGCTGGTGGGCCTGGGCGGCGGCGTGATCCGCGATGTCATCCTCGTCATCGTTCCGGCGGCCTTCACCAACCCCGCGTACCTGGCACCCCCGCTACTGGCCACGGTCCTGGTGTTCTTCCTGTTCTCCAGCGTCCAGCGGTACACGTCCCTGCTGATCCTCTTCGACGCCGCAGGCCTGGCCCTGTTCTGCATGACTGGCACGCTCAAGGCCCTGGCCACCGGACTGAACCCTGTGGCATCGGTGCTGCTGGGCGTGACCACGGCCGTGGGCGGCGGGCTGCTGCGCGACATCACGGCCAACGAGGTTCCGGAGCTGTTCAACCCAAAAGACATCTATGCGCTGCCGGCGTTCCTGGGTTCCTCCCTGACCGCGGTGCTGTGGGTCCTGGGCGTGTTCAACGTGCTGACCGCCGCGGGAATCGCCGCCGTGGTTTTCACGTTCCGGGTCCTGGCATGGCGCCGGTCCTGGCAGGCGCCCCTGGCCGTCCGGGGCTGGCACCGGCGGGCCACCGATTCGGGGCTCTGAGAGTTATCCTGCCTGTCATTTTGGGGTGGTCCTGATTGGCTAGGATATGAGCATGACTGACATGTTCCTCGAGAAGTTCAAAGCGCTTGTTCCGAAGTATCTCGAGGATGAATGGCAGGAAGCGGACGGCCTGACCCCCGAGGAACTGGACAAGGCCCTTGCCGACCACCAGTTCCAGATCCCCCTGGTTTTGCGCGAGTTCTACCTGGCCCTGGGCGGCTGCGAGGACCTCATGGAGGCGTACCACTACTTCTGGGACCCCGAGGAGCTCGAAGTCGATGACGAGGGCTTCCTCATGTTCCTCGAGGATGAAGAGGAACAGTTCACCTGGGGCTTCCGCGTAGGCGACCTCAGCGTCCCGGACCCCATCGTGTACCGACGCAACAATGCCCGCGGCCAGTGGAAGTCAGAGGAAGGCACCTTCTCGGAGTTCGTCTTCGACATGTTCGAGTGGGCGTTCGAGGACGAAGAGGAAGAGTAGGCCTCGCCTACCCGGAATGCGTCACTTTCGGGCCTGCTGATTCCCGCGCCCACTGAGTTTGCACGGGCGCCGGCCCAGCAGCAGTACGTAAGCTACGCATTCCGGTCACGCCTCCGGCCGCACACCGGCAGGAACCTGTCCGCTTCGCCAGAGTTCCAGCACTGCCATCACCTCAGCCACCATGGACTCGGGCGCGTAAACAACATCTCGTAGTAGTACCGCAGCACCAAGTAGCCGCCCAGAATGCTGCGGTTGTTGCGCCGTTGGTCCCGCTTGACGGATTTTGGCTCAAAATGGGTGGCGCCATCAGTCTCGACGACAATCAGGTCCTCCACCAGGAAGTCCACCTCACCAACCCCGGGTATCACCACATGCCGTTTAACCCGCAATCCTGCACGAATGAAATGCGTGTTCGCGAGGACCTCCAGCAGTGAATCGGCCCGTGGAATAACCAGGTCGAGGGTGGAACGCACCCGCCCGTTGCGGCGGCCGCAGCATTTTGAATAGAGGAAGTCCAACGAGATACTGCCGCTTCCCACAGCTGATTGCACCATGACAAGAGCCTCGAATGCCGGCAGACAGTGCAGAGCATGGAGCAGGACATCTGCAAGGCCAACCACGGGGAGCCAACTGTGAGCGGGATGCTTTGGACGGCCGTGGTCGGTCAGGCCCGGCGTTTTGGTCGGATGGCTGCGGCAAAGGTGTACTGACGTAGCCTCAGTGAGCGTCCAGAGTTGGTAGACCGGCGCCGCGGACAGGCATGTGAGCCGGCCGCCCGCCGACAGGGCGGGAGTGAGAATGCCTCCCTCCGGCGCTCCATAGATGCCCCGCCGGATTCTGGTGACCAGACCGAGCTCCACGGCCTGCCTCACCCCCGCGCGGCTGAAACCTGCTTTCCTCAGGTCCCCGGACCGGGCCACTCCCCCGCGCCGCCGCAGGTAATCGGTGATGTCCATTCGTCGATGGTGGCCTGCTGAGCGCGCAACCGCCGGTGGAGGGCGGTTGTATGTGGATACTTCGGCCTCGTCGCCAACCGGAATGCGTTACTTATGCGCTTCTTCTGCGACCGGCAAGCCGTAAGCAGGCGTGTTTGGGAATTCCGGCGCCCAAAAGTCACGCATTCCGAACGAGCCCCGCATCGCATGCCCCACGACAGCCGCATGCCCAGCGGGAAAAGCCGATGACATCTCCGGTAAAAAGCGACTTGCATATTGTGACAAAGCTGTCATAAGCTATTCACGGATCCGCTAAACGCCTCCGGCGGGTCTGATGCGAACGGAGAGATAGCCCCGGTTCACAGCAACTTCGGATGCTGGGAACCGGGGCTATCCCGTTAAAGCAGGAAGCCCGGCGCCGGGTGGCAAACTCACACCAGCGGCACCGGGGCTCCTGCCTGAAAATCAGCTGGCGCGGTCCACCACTGCCCGCGCGAAGTTGGACAAGGACTCCTTGACCACGCCATCGGGCAGCGGCGCCAGGGCGGCGATGGCCTCGTCGGCCCACTGCCGCGCCACTACCCAGGACTCGGCGGTGACCGGATGCTCGCGCAGGCCTGCGACGGCGGCAGCCAGGGCTTCGTCGGAGGACAGGTCGCCGTCGATGAGCGTCAAAAGGTCGACGGCGGACTGGTCGCCATCCTCGGCGGCCTTGCGCAGGAGCAGCACCGGCAGGGTGGGCACCCCTTCGCGGAGGTCCGTCCCCGGCGACTTGCCGGACTTGACCTTGACGCCGGTGACATCAATGACGTCGTCGGCGAGCTGGAACGCCACGCCCACCTTCTCCCCGTACTCCACCAGCACGTCCTCATAGGCGGCGTCGGCCCCGGAGAAGATGGCACCGAACTGTCCTGAGGCCGCCACCAGCGAGCCGGTCTTGTCAGCGATAACCGACAGGTAGTGCGCCACCGGATCCTCGCCGGGGCGCGGGCCGACGGTCTCGTGCAGCTGGCCCAGGCAGAGCCGTTCGAAGGTGCGGGCCTGGATGCCGAGCGCGCGGCCGCCCAGCTCTGAGACCAGGATGGAGGCGCGGGCAAAGATCAGGTCACCGGTAAGGACAGCCACCGAGTTGCCCCACACCTCGTGCGCCGTGGGCGCTCCGCGGCGCAGCGGGGCGGAGTCCATGACGTCATCGTGGTAAAGGGTAGCCAGGTGGGTCAGTTCCACAACGACGGCGGCCTGCACCACGGCGGGCAGCGACGCATCACCGAGGTGGGCGCAGAGCAGGGTCAGCAGCGGCCGGATACGCTTGCCCCCGGCTTCCACCAGATGGCGCGACGTTGCGTCAGCCAGGGGATCCGAGTTGGCGATGGCTTCGCGGAGTTTCTTCTCCACCTTGGCCAGGTTGGTGGTGATGGCCGGGCCCAGCTCGGCATCCCCCGCGATGGCCGCAAAGCCTGCCGGCAGCTGGAGTCCGGTGGCGATGGCCGTGGTGTTGAGGCTGGGTTCGGAGTCCGGCAGGCCGTGCCCGGCGTGCGTCCAGCTGTGGTCTGCGGATTTGGTCACGGGTTAACCCTAACTTTTTGTTGCGGATACCGCTGGTTCGGAGCTGGCGGGGTATTGGATGTGGCTGGAACCAGCGCTTCCAGGACGCGGATCACCCGGTCCTCGAAGCCCTTCGCGGCGGGGTCCGTGAGATTGGCGAGGAGCCGGACCACGAACCTCATCAGCACCGGAATCGGCATGCCGGTCCGGAGGGCCAGTTTCATGACGGCGGGCTTCCCGATCAGCGCGGCGAAGGCCCGGCCCAGGGTGAAGTGCGATCCCCACTGGCCCCGCACGTAGTCCGCGTACCTCGACAGGTGAGCGTCGGCGTCGTACGCCCCGCCCGAAGCAGCCAAGCGCGAGGAGGCGTCGATGATGAATTCCGCGGCGAAGCGCGCCGATTCCATGGCATAGGAGATGCCCTCGCCGTTGAACGGGGAGACCATGCCGCCGGCGTCGCCGAGCAGCAGCAGGCCGGGAGCGTAGTGCGGGGTGCGGTTGAAGCCCATGGGCAGGGCCGCGCCGCGGATCTCGCCCACCTGGTTCTCCGGCGTGAAGCCCCACTCGGCGGGCATCCCGGCGGTCCACTCGCGCAGGACCTGTTTGTAGTCGAGCTTGCCGAATTCCCTGGAGGAGTTCAGGATGCCCAGGCCCACGTTGGAGGTGCCGTCGCCCACGCCGAACACCCAGCCGTAGCCGGGCAGCAGCTTCCCGTCGCGGCCGGGAAGCTCCAGCCAGCCTTCCATCCAGTCGTCATCGGTCCGCGGCGAGGTGAAGTAGGTGCGGACGGCGACGCCGAGGGGGCGGTCGTCACGCTTCTGGATCCCAAGGGACACGGCGGTGCGGGTGGAGTTGCCGTCGGCAGCGAGGACGACGTCGGCAGGAAACTCGCGCGTCTCCCCCGTCTTGCGTCCGGACCCGTCAAGGAGCGCTGCGCGGACCCCGGTGACGCGGCCGGCGTCGTTCCGGAGGGCATCGGTGACGCTGTGCCGCTCGAGGACGGTGGCGCCGGCAGCCTCAGCGTGCCGCGCCAGTTCCTCGTCAAAGCCCAGCCGGGTCCGGATGAGCCCGTACTGCGGAAAATCGGACACCTCGGGCCAGGGCAGCTCGATGGTGCGGCCGCCGGCGATCAGGCGCAGGCCCTTGTTCCGCCGCCAGCCGTCGTTCTCGGGGTGCGGCAGGCCCAGCTTCTGGATCTCGCGGACGGCGCGCGGGGTCAGCCCGTCGCCGCACACCTTCTCGCGCGGAAACGAGGTCTTCTCCAGGACCGTGACGTCGATGCCGGCCTTGGCCAAGTAGTACGCGGCGGTGGATCCGGCCGGCCCCGCGCCGACAATCAGTACCTTCACAGGTCAGCGGACGATATTGCGGCGCAGCTTGGCCACCGGGCCCTTGTGCGCGGCGATGGCGGCAGCGGCGCCGTTGGATGCGGAATCCGCGGGCTTGAACGCACGGTGGACGGCCACGATGCCGCCGGTAAGGTTGCGGTACGTGACGTTCTCCCAGCCGCTCTCCTGCAGCCATGCGGCCAGGTGGTCCTGGTCCGGCCAGGCCCGGATGGACTCGGCGAGGTAGACGTAGGCGTCCGGGTTGGAGGCCACTTTGGTGGCGATCGCGGGCAGCGCGCGCATCAGGTATTCGGTGTACATGGTGCGCCACAGCGGAACCACGGGCTGCGAGAACTCGGCGATGACCACACGGCCGCCGGGCTTGGTGACGCGCAGCATCTCCTTCAGCGCCTTCTTGGGCTCGTTCACGTTACGCAGGCCAAACGAGATGGTGCTGGCGTCAAAGGTGTTGTCCGCGAAGGGGAGGTTGGTGGCATCCCCCGCGACGAAGTTGATGTCGGGGCGGCGGCGCTTGCCCACCTTGAGCATGCCCAGGGAGAAATCGCAGGCGACCACGTCTATGCCGGCATCGGCATACGGCTCGCTGGAGGTGCCGGTTCCGGCCGCCAGATCCAGGACCCGCTGGCCCTTGGAAACTTCCATGGCGTCCACCACGATCTTCCGCCAGCGGCGGGTCTGCCCCAGGGACAGGACATCGTTGACGACGTCGTATTTCGGTGCGACGTCGTCAAACATCGTGGCTACTTCGTCCGGACGCTTATCCAAGGATGCTCGGTTCACCATGACATTGTCTCAAATGTTCGGCAGCCTGCTGACCAGCCCTGCTTCACGGCGGAGGCACCGTGCGGGCGTGCCGGAGGCACAGGGAAGGCCGCGGTGTACGCGGGAGTAGTGTTGTCTCATCATGACGAGCACGTTCCGCACCCTGACGGTCCCCCTGGATGGCAAAGCATTCCCCGGGGGACTGCCTTCGTTTCTGGTCCGGGACGATGTCCTCTGCTGGACGCGCCGCGAAGCCGGACTGGCGGGTTTCGGCGAGATCGCACGCTTCACCTCCACGGGGCCCGACCGGTTCCTGGAGGCCGACATCTGGTGGCGGCACCTGGTCCTCGAAGCCGAGGTGGCGGACTCCGTGGAGCTGCCCGGCACCGGACCGGTCGCTTTCGGCTCCTTTGCCTTCTCAAAGACCTCCGCCCACGAGTCGCGGCTGATCGTGCCGGAGATCGTGGTGGGCGTGCGGGACAACCAGGCGTGGCTTACCCAGTTGACGTTCGACGGCGGGCCGCTCACCGGAGAGAGCGCCCACGCGGCATTGGACCGCTGGCTGGGCGGCGGTTCCGCGACTGCCCGGGCCGTGGAAGGCACGACGGCGGCAGCGGACTCCGCCGGGGACGCTTCCCTGGGTGACGTGGCCGGCCAGGCAGGCGGCGCCGTCGTCCGCCCCCTTCCGCTGGCTGCCGGCGCAACGCTGCATACAGGCTCGCTGAGCGAGGAAGCCTGGATGGAGGCCGTTGCCGCGGGTGTTGCCGAGATCCGCACGGGCGCCCTGGAGAAACTGGTGCTGGCCCGGGACGTGGTGGCAACTATTCCTTCCGGCGTACATGCCGCAGACGTGCTGCGCGAGCTCGCCGCCAGGTACCGGGAATGCTGGACCTATGGCGTGGACGGACTGGTGGGGGCAACCCCAGAGATGCTGATCCAGGTGGAAGGGCGCACCGCCCAGGCCCGAGTTTTGGCCGGCACCCTGGACCGCCGGGACGCGCATGGCGAGGACGGGCCGCCGATGGACTACGCAACGCGCGTGCTGGCCGGCTCGGAAAAGCAGCGGCACGAACATGAGATCGCCATCCAGTCGCTGACAAAGCAGCTGGCGCCGTTCTCGGAGGCGATGAATGCCCACGATGAGCCCTTCATCCTGGAGCTGCCCAACGTGTGGCACCTGGCGTCCGATGTCAAGGCCGAACTCACCGAGGTGGAAGGCCACGTCCCCACCTGCCTGGCCCTGATCAACGCCCTGCATCCCACCGCCGCAGTCTGCGGTACCCCCACGCTGGTGGCCGGCGAACTGATTCGCAAGCTGGAGCATCTGGACCGCGGCCCCTACGCCGGACCTGTGGGCTGGCTGGACGCTGCAGGAAACGGTGAGTGGGGCATTGCGCTGCGCGGTGCCGTGATCGAAGCTGCAGACACCGTACGGCTGTATGCCGGCTGCGGCATCGTGGATGGCTCCCAGCCGGAGGCTGAACTGGCGGAGACATGGGCCAAGTTCCGGCCGATGCTCGAGTCCCTGGGCATCAGCAGCTGACGTTCCTTTCCCGCCCGAATGGGTAAGAAGTCCGGGATGCCAGACAAGTCCGTCGCGGAAGGGGTTGATTTTCACCCCACTACAGTTATCCAATAGTGAAACTTAGTTGCGTGTGACGTACCTCTCTTGTTGAGCGTTACACTATAAGCCGCGTTAGTACCTCATAGCCCCTGCAACAAAAGGTAAGAAATGCAGACTCCCCGTACCCTCCTGGGCACCACCAAGCTGACCGCCGCCACTATGATCGCCATCAGCGCCCTGGCCCTCTCAGCGTGCACCAACGCCTCGGAAACGGGTCCCTCCAGCGCGGCCTCCTCATCGGCCAGCGCCAGCACCAGTTTTGATCCCACCACGGTCAAGAAGGACGACGCCCTGGCCGCCATGGTGCCGGACGCCATCAAGTCCAAGGGCACCATCACCGTTGGCTCCGACACCAGCTACGCCCCCGCCGAATTCCTCGGTCCGGACGGCCAGACTCCTGTCGGCTACGACGTTGACATCGCCAAGGCCATCGGCGCCACCCTGGGCCTGAAGGTACAGGTCCAGACCGCGGAGTTCACCGGCATCCTCCCGGCACTGGGCCCCAAATACGATCTGGGCATCTCCTCCTTCACCATCAACCCGGAGCGCCTGGGCGCAGTGAACATGGTCAGCTACTTCAACGCGGGCACCGCTTGGGCCGTGAAGAAGGGCAACCCCAACAAGTTCTCCCTGGACGACGTGTGCGGCAAGTCCATCGGCGTGCAGACCGGCACCGTCCAGGAAGACCCGGACCTGGCCGACCGGAACAAGAAGTGCGTTGCTGACGGCAAGAAGCCGATCGACATCGTCACCCTGAAGAACCAGACGGATGTCACCACCCGCCTGGTGAACGGCAGCATCGACGCCATGGCCGCCGACTCCCCCATCATCGGCTACGCACTGACCCAGACCAACGGCCAGCTTGAGAAGCTGGGCGACGTCTACGACTCCGCTCCGCAGGGCATTGCCGTGGCCAAGGCTGACACCGCCTGGGCAGACGTCATCCAGAAGACCGTCACCAAGCTGATGCAGGACGGCTCCTACAAGAAGATCCTGGACGGCTGGGGCAACTCCGAGGGCGCCATCAGCAAGTCCGAGGTCAACCCGGCGGTTAAGTCTTGAGTTTTCGCGTTACCGACGACAAGTCAGGCGTGCACATGGAACACCAACATCGGGATACACCGGTACTGAACAACCCAGTACCGGTGCGCCACCCCGGCCGGTGGGTCAGCGCCATCATCATCCTTCTGCTGGTTGCAGGATTCCTGCAAAGCCTGTTCACCAACCCCAACTTCCGCTGGGATGTTGTGGGCACCTACATCCTGGACGTAAAAGTCGTCCAGGGTGTGGGGTGGACCCTCCTGCTGACGGTCGCGTCCATGGTGCTGGCCATCGTCCTCGCCATCCTGCTGGCCGTCATGCGGCAGTCCGACAACCCGGTGTTCCGCTGGACCAGCTGGGTGTGGGTGTGGTTCTTCCGCGGCACGCCTGTCTACACGCAGCTCGTGTTCTGGGGCCTGGTGACGGTTCTCTACCCTGCCATTACCCTGGGCATCCCGTTTGGACCGGAACTCTTCAGCTACGCACTGTCGGATCCCAGCAAGGGGCTGATCCCTGCGATCCTCGGCCTGGGCCTCAACGAATCCGCCTACCTCGCGGAGATTTTCCGGGCCGGCCTCAAGTCCGTGGACAAGGGCCAGCAGGAAGCCGCCGAGGCGCTGGGCATGTCCAAGGGCAAGATCATGTGGCGGATCATCCTGCCGCAGGCCATGCGGATCATCGTTCCGCCCACCGGCAACGAAACCATTGGCATGCTGAAGACCACCTCGCTGGTCCTCGCGGTTCCGTTCACGTTGGACCTGACGTTCGCCACCAACGCCCTTGCGAACCGCATCTACCTCCCCATTCCGCTGCTGATCGTTGCGGCATTCTGGTACCTCCTGGTTACCAGCGTCCTGATGGTCGGCCAGCATTACCTTGAGGCCTACTACGGCAAGGGCGTGGACAACGCCGCCCCCGCAGCGGTGAACCCGGCTGCGGCGAAGGCCGCAGGTGCCGGCGCCGACGCGCACCGCTCAATGAAGACGGACTTCCCCGAGGAGAGTGCACGATGACGATCACAGCAGTAAAGCCGCTGGTGAAGATCGAAGGCCTCCACAAGTACTACGGGCACCACCATGTGCTCCGGGGCATCGACATGACCGTCAACCAGGGCGAGGTGTCGGTGGTGATCGGACCTTCGGGTTCCGGCAAGTCCACCATGTTGCGCTGCGTGAACCTCCTGGAAACCATCAGCGCCGGCCGGATCTCGGTAGGCGGCCAGCTGATCGGCTACCGCGAGGTCAACGGCAAGCTCCACGACCTGAAGACCAAGGAGATCGCCGCCCAGCGCCGCGAGATCGGCATGGTCTTCCAGCGCTTCAACCTGTTCCCGCACAAGACCGCGCTGCAGAACGTCATGGAAGCACCCGTGCACGTGAAGGGCCAGTCCAAGTCCGAGGCGCAGAAGCGTGCCCTCGAGCTGCTGGACCGGGTGGGGCTCGGCGACCGTGCCGGACACTACCCCTCCCAGCTCTCGGGCGGCCAGCAGCAGCGGGTTGCCATCGCCCGGGCGTTGGCCATGGAGCCGGAGCTCATGCTCTTCGACGAGCCCACCTCGGCGCTCGATCCGGAGCTGGTGGGCGATGTCCTGAACGTGATGAAGGACCTGGCAAAGTCGGGCATGACCATGATCGTGGTGACCCACGAGATCGGCTTCGCCCGTGAAGTCGGCGATACCCTGACCTTCATGGACGGCGGTGTGGTGGTGGAGTCGGGCGATCCGCGCGAGATCATCGCCAACCCGCAGCACGCACGCACCAAGGAGTTCCTAAGCCGCGTGCTCTGACGCGGTTCCACAGTTTCGACGCGCAAATGCCCTGTCGCTGCCGGTATTCCGGCAGCGACAGGGCATTTCCGCGTCATGGGGAATTTTGCGCGTCGTTGCTACTGGCCGGAGAGCACGGCCTCCACGGCGGCGGACACGGCATCCTTTATCCTGGCGTGCAACTGCCGCAGCGACCGGCGGTCCGTGCGGACCTCCACGATGCTGCGCCCCTGGATGGGGCGGGCCAGCGCCTCGGCGAGTCCCGCCGTCGTACTTACCAGGGAATGTCCGACGCCGTACGCTGCGGCGAGTGCCGCGATGTCCACGGAGTGCGGGGTGCCAAAGAGTCGCTCGACGGCGTCCCCGTAGTGTCCGCCTTCTTCCACTCCCCCGTGTTCGAGCAGCCCGAAGATGGCGCCCCCGGCATCGTTGAGGACCACGATGCGCAGGTCCGGCTGTTCCTCCCCCGTGCCGAGGAGGAGGCCGCCGGCGTCGTGCAGGAAGGTGACATCGCCCATCAGGGCGGTGGTCTCCTGCCGTCCGCCCAGCGCGATGCCGGTGGCGGTGGAAATGGTGCCGTCGATCCCGGCCAGGCCCCGGTTGGCATAGACGGTGGCGGCGGGATCCGGGGCGGGCAGGCCCGCGAGGTCTACATCGCGGATGCCGTTGGAGGAACCCAGCAGCAGCTGGCCGCGGGCATTTCTCCAGACCAGGGAAGCAACCGAAGGCCCGGTGGCGGCGGCCTCGGCGGATACCACCTGGTCCAGCGCATGCTGCGCGGCAGATCCGGCCAGGAGCCACGTGTCCAGCCACTCGGAGGTGCCGCGTCCGGCAAAATCCGCGAGGTCGGCGAGGTTTTCCAGCGGCAGTTCGGTGCGGCGGCCGGCCTCGTACCAGGCGACGGGAACCGGCTGGTACAGCGCTACCTCAACATCGGCGCGGGCCAGGAGGTGGGCCACGGGCCGGGACAGTGTGGGCCGCCCGAACAGCACCACGCGTTCGATCGGCTGCGGCGAGTCCGGCCCAAAATGCTCCAGGAGCAGCCGGTACGGGCCTACCGCGTTTGGGCCGAAGCGGGAATTGGAGGACGGTTCGGCCAGCAGAGGGAGGTTATGGGCGCGGGCGAACGCTTCGGCGACCGGGCCGGCATCATGCCCTGCCAGCACCACGGTCCGCCGTTCCGGCAGGGTCTCCGGTGCCGGCGGGAGGTTCATGACCAGCGCTTCGGCGCCCACCCGGTAATGCTGCCGCTCCACGGCCTCCGGCAGGCCCTCTTCCGCCGAAGGAACCAGCGGGTCACGGAACGCGAGGTTCAGCTGGACCGGGCCCGGAGGCAGGTCGGGGAACGCGCCCGTGGCCGCGGAAAGTCCGGTTTGGATGGCGCGCTCGGGACTGCTCCCGGCGGGAACATCCGCGGCGAACCTCACCTGCTCGCCGAACAGGTCCGGCTGCACCGTGGTTTGGTTGGCGCCCGTCCCCCGCAGTTCCTCAGGCCGGTCCGCAGACAGGACGATCAGCGGGACGGCGGCGTGGTTCGCCTCCATCACGGCAGGCATCAGGTTCCCGACGGCGGTCCCTGACGTGGTGACGACGGCCACCGGGGAGCCGGTGGACAGGGCAAGGCCCAGCGCCGTGAAGCCTGCGGACCGCTCATCGATCCGGACCAGCAGGTCCACCCGGCCGGCGGCGGACGCCTCGGCCAGTGCGTAGGCCATGGGGGCCGATCGCGAACCCGGCGATACCACCACGTGCCGCACGCCGCCGTCGAGCAGGACTTCGACGGCGATCCGCGCTGCAGCAAGCGCCCTCAACTCAGGCGCGGCGCCGGCAGGTTCGGTGGAGCTTCCGGGCACGGTGTCGGCGGAGGTGTCCGGTGCAGGTTCGTTCGGCAAAGTCACCCAACCAGTCTGCCACCCTCCAACGCCCCATCACTTCCTGCACCAAAATCCGAAACGCCCCATCACCTTCTGCCGGAAGAAGGCCGGAAGGTGATGGGGCGTTTACGGAAAAGCAGCCAAAAGTGATGGCGCGTCCCGGTGGGGAGGGGGTTAGCCGCGGAACACCTGGACCACGGCGGGACGGGGCGCGCGCACCTTGCCGGGTGCCGGCGTCGTGCCTGCCGGGACGTAGTCCGGGAAGAAGGAGTGCGGTGCCTCGAAGGTGCCTTCCTCGCCCGGGTGCTGCACGGAGACGAACACGGTGCGCTCGTCGTCGTGGATGACCGGGCCGCAGGTTTCGGCGTCGCGGGGGACGGAAAGGAACTGCTCCACCTTGCCGCGCTCGGCACCGTCAAGGGTGACCTTGAAGAGGCCGTCGTTGTAACCGATGCCGGAGGGGGCGCCGTCGGTGGAGATCCAGAGGTTGCCCACGGAGTCGAAGGCCACGTTGTCCGGGCAGGAGATGGGCGAGACCTTGTCCGCCGGGTAGCCGGAGAAGTAGGTGACGTCGCCCTGCGCGGGATCGCCGCAGACCATCAGGAGGGTCCAGTTGAACTTGGTGGAGGCCTGATCGCCGGTTTCGGTGATCTCCACGATGTGCCCGTCGCGGTTCTGGGTGCGCGGGTTGACCTCCGTGGCACCTTCCTTAGTGCCGGTACCGCGGTCCGAGTTGTTGGTGCAGACCACGTAGACCTTTCCGGTGTGCAGGCTGGGCTGGACGTCCTCGCAGCGGTCCATCTTGGTGGGGCCCACCTTGTCAGCGGCCAGGCGGGTGTACACCAGGACCTCCTCGACGGACATGCCCGGGACGGCCGACTTACCGCCTACCACCAGAGGCAGCCATTCGCCAGCGCCGTCGAACGCGCCGTCGGAGGGCAGCGCCCCGGTTCCGGTAATCTCGGCCGCCGGTGAATTGCCCGTGAACTTGGCGACGTACAGGTCCCCCTCGGACAGCAGGTTCATGTTGTGCCTGCGGTCGCCCTCGATGTACTTATCCGCCGAGACGAACTTGTAGAGGTAGTCGAACTTCTCGTCGTCGCCCATGTAGGCCACCACGTGACCGGATTCGGCCACGATCACGTTGGCGCCCTCGTGCTTGAAGCGGCCCATCGCGGAGCGCTTCTTGGGCGTTGAGGTGGGGTCGAAGGGGTCGACTTCCACGATCCAGCCGAAGCGGTTGGTTTCGTTTTCGTAGCCGGCGTTGCGGGTGTCGAAGCGGGGATCGTCCAGTTCCCACTTGCGGGCGGTGGGCTTGGCGGTGAGGCCGTAGCGCTTGTCGCTGGCGGAGGTGCCGCCGGCCACGAAGTAGCCGTTGAAGTTTTCCTCGCCGGAGAGGATGGTGCCCCAGGGTGTGGTGCCGCCGGAGCAATTGCCGAACGTGCCTTTGATGGCGCGGCCCGAGGGATCGGCGACAGTTTTGACGAGGGCCGAGCCGGCAACGGGGCCGGTCAATTCGTAGGTGGTGTCGGAGAGGTAGCGGCGGTTCAGCGGGGCGCCCTTGACGTAGCTCCACGGCTTGGTGGTGTTCTTGCGCTCGAGTTCCACCACGGCCAGGCCGTGCGCTGCGCGGCCGATGGCACGGGTTTCGGCGGCGTCATAGCCGGCGGGAACCATGATGTTTTCGTTGGTGTACTCGTGGTTGGTGAACAGCACGGCGCGGCGGCCCTTGCTGCCGGGGATTTCCACAATGTCCGTGTAGTCGTTGTTGTACCCGAACTGGCGCGCCTGGGCTGCCGCTGTCTGGTTGTCCAGGTCGAACTCAGGGGAATCGCTGAACAGCGGGTCACCCCAGCGGATGATGGGCTGCCAGGTGAAGCCCTCCGGCACGGTGAACGCGTCAACGGCCTTGTCCACCGGCTTGATGGCGGTGAACTGCAGCTTGGAGTTGCCGAAGCCTTCCTTGGCGGCCTTGGACAGGCCGGCGGCGGAGGCAGGTTCGTTGGAAGTCACGGCGGAACCGAGGACGACGGCGAGAGCACCGGCGGCGCCCAGGCCCAGGGCGGCGCGGCGGGACAGGGTGGTGGAGGCGATGTCGCGAAAGTAGCTGTTGGAGCTGGTGTTGCAGACCTCGCCGGCGCAGGCGTTGTCGCATTTGAGTGCGCATGTAACGGGGCTGCGCTTGCCCTTGGTATGGCCGAGCATGGGCAGCAGGGTGAATTTGCGGGCAGTTTCAGACATGGGGAACCTTTCAAAGGAATGTCTTTTGGGTGCCCGTTCACCCTTCCAGCCCGTTCCTACCGAAAACCGTCCGTTCGGTGAAGTTACGGTTAACCGCCCGTGACCCGCGGGAACGTGATGGCGCATCCGGGAAAAAGGCACGACAAGTGATGGCGCGTCCGGGGAGACGGGCGCGTGTCAGTGGGTGAGGAGGGCATGGACGCGGCGGAGCCGGTCCAGCCACCAGTCCCGGCGTTCCGCGGGAGCCGCAAACCGCTCAAGCAGCCCGGCGTCGGCGGCAACGTCCCGGAGGCGGATGGCGCCGTCGTCCGCCACCAACGGGTCAAGGGTGATGTCCGATTCGAACAGGGACACCGTTCCCAGGCCGCAGGCGTAAGGCAGTTCGGGAAGGGCGGCAGCGAGCGCCAGGCCGGCGCGGATGCCCACGGACGTGTCCAGGGCGGAGCTCACGACGGCGGGAAGTCCGGCGTGTGCCACGATGTCCAGGGCGCGCCGCACTCCCCCTAGCGGTGCCACCTTCACCACGAGAAGGTCGGCGGCGCCGGCCCGTGCCACCTTGAGGGGGTCGGTTTCCTTGCGGACGCTCTCGTCCGCCGCGATCAGCACGGGTGTCCCGGCGGCCCGCAACAGGGACCGGACCTCTGCCAGACCCTCGATGGACGGGACCGGCTGCTCGGCATACTCGAGCCCCACCGGCGCCAACCGGGTCAGTGACGCCACGGCGCCCGGCACGTCCCAGCCCCCGTTGGCGTCCACACGGATGGCCGCAGCCGGCAGCGCGGCGCGGACCGCATGGACCCGGGCGACGTCGTCGTCCAGCGACTGTCCCTGCTCGGCCACCTTGACCTTCACCGCGTCCACCCGGCCGAACCTGGCCAGCACCTCCGGCACCCGGTCCGCGGAGACGGCGGGCACCGTGGCATTCACGGGAATGCTGTCACGCAGAGGAGCGGGGAAGCCCTGCCACCCTGCCTCGATGGCGGCGGCCAGCCAGCGTGAAGCCTCGGCGTCGCCGTATTCGGGGAACGGGCAAAACTCCCCCCACCCTATTGGCCCGCGGAGCAGGAGGGACTCGCGCTGCATGATGCCGCGGAACTTTACCCTCATGGGCAGGCTCACCACGTGCGCGCCCGCCAGCAGTTCCTCGAGCGGCGGGGCGGGCAAGCCGGGAGCAGGCGGGAGACCGGTGTTGGGCATGCCGTTTACTGTACGCCGGGGACGCCGCCCCTACTCCCGCACCACCCGGATGGTGCCCAGCGACGGATCGGCAGGGTCGGGCAGAACCATGCCCGCCTTCAGCCCCGATTCCAGGTATTCCACGATGGCCTCGTTGATCCGTTCGCCGGGAACAACCACCGGGATACCCGGCGGATACGGGGTGATCTGCTCCGCGGCGATCCGTCCCACAGCCTCCCGCGCCGGCACATCCTCGCGGGGCCCGAAGAAGGCATCCCGCGGGAGGGCCACGGATTCCAGTTCCAGGTCCGACGGCGAGGGCAGGGAAACCTCCGGAGGGGCCGGAAGTGACGGAGCGGCGTCGATGAGCGCGCGCAACGCCGCCAGCAGCCGCTCTGCGGAGGCGTCGTCGTCGGCCATGGACATGGTTGCCATGATGCGGCGGTGGTCACTGAGCCCCATGTCGATCCGGCAGTTTTCCCGCAGCCAGTCCGCCGCCTGGTAGCCGCTGATCCCCAGCCCCGAAAGGTCCATGAGAATCTGCAGCCGGTCCAGGTCGTGCGAGGATTCCTCGGCGAGGAGCTCGTCCTCGAGCACATGGATCCCGGGGAGCCCGTCGATGTCGCTGCGCAGCCTCTTGGCAAGGTCCAGGGCGTTGCCAAGCAGTTCTTTCCCGTGCTGGACCATCTGGCGGCGCCAGCCATCGATGGCCGAGTACAGGATGGCGTTGGGGCTGGTGGTCATCAACAGGTCCGCGCACTGGGACAGGTGCGCGGCGTCCACCAGGTCCCCCTGGAGGTGGTAGACCGACCCCTGCTCAAAACCGGCACCCATCTTGTGCACCGACACCACGCATACGTCAGCGCCGGCGCTCATCGCCCACGTGGGCAGGCCTTTATGGAAGGGCAGGTGTGCGCCCCAGGCCTCATCAACGATCAGGGGTTTCCCGCGGTCGTGGCATATCTTGGCGATGGCGGCGATGTCCGCACACGTGCCGTAGGGTGTGGGGCTGACGATCAGCGCGCCGGCGGCATCCGGATACCGCTCCCACATCTCCTCCACGTCCGCGGGGGACGGCGGGTGGGCAATGTGCAGGTTGGGGTCCCAGCGCGGCCGGATCCAGCGCGGCTGGATGCCGGAGAACACCAGCCCGGCGGTGATGGATTTGTGCGCATCGCGGCTGACCAGCAGATCACCTTTGCCGGCGGCCACGGCGATGACGGCTGCCTTCACCGACAGTGAGCTGCCGCAGGTGGAGAAGAAGGCCTGGTCCGCACCCACGGCATCGGCCATGAGCTGTTCAGCCTTCTTCAAATACCCGCCGGATGACGAGCGGTCGTCCAGTCCTGCCGAGGCAAGGACGTCGGCACGAAAAGTGTCCGGCCCCAGGATGTTCCGGACGCGCGGGTCAGCCCCGCGCCCCTGCCGGTGGCCCGGCGGTGTGAAGCCGTAGCGGTCCAACTTGTGGTAGCTGTCCAGTGCGTCCAGCAACGGCGCTTCGTTGTGGTCCATGGTCACTCACTTTCGGTGGGGGGTCGGTCGGGTTTCGTTGCGCATGCTGCTCGTAAAGGCGGACGACGACGCAGTCCAGCCAGGCGGTCAGGCTCCGGTAAGGGTGGTCCAGACGCCGATGCTGCCGGCCACCAGCATCACTGCCGCCGTGAACCAGCCCAGGGTGGCGGCGAGCCGGCCGTTTTTGTAATCGCCCATGATGGCTTTGTCCCTGGAGATCAGTATGGTGACCACCAGGAACGGGGCCGCAGCGATGCCATTGACGGTGGCGCTGAAAACCAGGAGCCCGATGGGGTCGGTTGAGAAGAAGCTGATGAGGACACCGGCAACCATGCCTACGCCCAGCAGGGCGTAGAACAAGGGGGCGCGCCGGGGGCTGAGGTCAAGGCCCCAGTCCTTGCCCAGCAGGCCGGCGAGTCCGGCTGCGCCGGAGGCGGCCAGCACCGGCACGCCCAGGACGCCCGTGCCGATGAACCCGGCGGCGAACAGGAACGTGGCGGCCGGTCCCACTATCGGTTGCAGGGCTTTGGCCACGTCGGCCGCGGTGTTCACGTCCGTGCCGTCCTTGCCCAGGGTTGCCGCGGTGGCCGCCATGATCGAGAACATCACCAGGACGGAAAAGACCATGCCGATGAAAACGTCCGCCCGCGCTTTCCGCAGGGTATGGGCAGCGGCAGCAGCGTCCGGCCGGTCCTTCAGTCCCACGGCTTCCTCGCCGCCATGTTCCTCCGCCCGCAGTTCCTGCACCCGGTGTGCGCTCTGCCAGAAGAACAGGTAGGGCGAGATGGTGGTGCCCAGGACAGCGACGATCAGGCCCAGGTACTCCGGGGCGAAACTGAATTTCAGTCCCAGCAGGCCCTCCAGCACGTCGGGCCAGTTGACATTGGCAACGAACAGGACCGCCACATACGCAAGCAGCGTGACGCACAGCCATTTGAAGACTTTTGCGATGGCGGCAAACGATCCACTCATGAGCGCAACCGCGATCCCAACCCCGGCGATGGCGCTCCACAGGTGGTCGGGCCCGGCGCCGAGCATCTCCATGCCCTGCCCGATCGCCATCAGGTCCGCCGCCGCGTTGAGGATGTTGCCGACCAGGAGGGCGACGATCAGCACGGCAATCACCACCCGGGGGCGGCGGGAGAACTTGCGCCGGGCCAGCCTGCCCAGGCTCTCGCCGGTGGCCAGCGCCGTGCGGTCGCAGATCTCCTGGACGGCCATCATCATGGGCAGCGTCACCGGCACGGTCCACAGCATTCCGTTGGAAAACGTCGCGCCGGCTTTTGCGTAAGTGGCAATACCCGACGGATCGTCGTCCGCTGCTCCGGTCACCAGTCCGGGACCGAGCAGCGAGCCGAAGCGGCGCAGGCGGGACTTCTGGGGAGGAGGCACTTCCTCAGGCACAACTGCTTTCGACGTCATCCTTATCCTCCCTCATCGGCCTTCAAATACTAAGCAAGCTTAGGATTTAGTAGCCCATAGTAGGGCAAGAAGCTGGGAAGAGGGGATCAGCGTCGTCTTAGATCCACTTGTTGTGCTTGAACGCCAGGTACAGGACGAAACCCATGGCCACCATCAGGCCCAGCGCATAGGGGTAGCCATACGTCCACGTCAGTTCGGGCATATTGGTGAAGTTCATGCCGTAGATGGACGCCACCAGTGTGGGAGCAAAAAGGATGGCAGCCCAGGAGGATATGCGCTTCACCTGCTCATTCTGCTCAAAGCTGGACTCGGTCATGCGCTGCATCTCATCGTTTTGCCGCTGGGCCACCAGGGCCGCGTTGACGGCGAGCGCGTTCTGGAGCAGGGCCCGGAAGGAGGCTACGCGCTCGTTGAGCCGGATTACGTGGTCCAGGACATCCCGGTAGTGGTCCCTGAGCTCGCCGGCCTGCTCGCGGTCCGGGGTTCCGGCCATCAGGGCCTGCAGGATTCCCGAGAGCGGACTCGTGGCCCGCTGGAAGATAATGACCTGGCGGGACAGTTCGTAGATCCTGCGGGAAACGTCCGGATCGGCCCCGAACAGGTCGTCCTCGATTTCGTCGATGTCGTTCTCCAGGCCGGCCACAACCGGCTCGTATTCATCCACCACCTGGTCCAAAATCCCGTACAGCACGGCGTCCGGCCCCAGGGCCAGGAACTCCGGCATGGACTCCATGCGCCGGCGGACCTTGGCCAGGTCCGGGGACTCGGCATGCCTGACGGTGACCACGTACTCGTCGCCGGCAAAGACGTGGATCTCGCCGAAGTCCACTTTCTCCTCGTCGTCGCGGTACCGGGCGGGGCGCAGCACCAGGAACAGGCACTCGCCGTAGTGCTCCAGCTTGGCCCGCTGGTGGCCGGCAAGGGCGTCCTCAACGGCCAGGGCGTTGAGATCGAATTCCTCCCCCACGGACTGCAGTTCCTCCGGGTCGGGCCGGTACAGGCCTATCCATGCCATTCCCTCGCGCTGGCGGAGCAGGAAGTAGGTCTCGTCCAGGTCCTCAGGGTCCTCCGTGCGCAGTCCGTTGACGTAGACCGCGTTGTCGATGATGGTCATTGCCCGGCCTCCCGCTCGTGTTCCCAGTCGTCCAGCAGTGCCGGCGGCCGGGAGTTGAGGAAGCGGTAGAACCGCGCCATTTCCGCTACCCGTTTGCGTGCCGGCGAGCCTTCGGGGAGGGTTCCGGCTGTGGCGTCCGTCAGTTCCGCGAGTTTGTCGTAGATGGGACTGTTCCGCATGGACACCACGTACCACTCATCCTCGTGCAGGGCGTAGAGGTCGCGGCGGCTGCCCGGTTGGGAGACGCGGTGGACGAACCCAACAGTCTGCAGGTAGCGCACGGCCCCTGACACGGCGGCGGCGCTGGCGCCCAGCCGCTCCGCGAGTTCGGCGGCGGTAAGGCTCCCCTGTTCCGAGGACACCAGCGCCAGCAGCGTCCGTGCCGGCATCTTGGGGAAGCCGGCCGCGGCGAAGGCGGCAGCAGTCCTTTCGGCAGCGGCGGCGGTCAGTTCCGGAGTCTGCGTATCGGCCACGCCCGTGTCCGCGCTCATTCCGAGGCAACCTCCCGCCGCCGCATCATTGCAACCGCCAGCGCGCCTGCAGCGGCGGCAATCATCAGCATCCACCACGCACCGCTCCAGTCCGTGGCAGCCCCGCGCGGGACCGGTGTATGGGCGAATGGGGACAGGTCGCGCAGGCTTTGGTCGATGCCCAGCATGGCCCCCAGGATTCCCAACACCACGCCAAGGGCCAGCAGCGCCCAGCCGGCGGCGATGGTAGCGACGGGCCAGAGAACGAACACCAGGGCCGGTACGGACAGGTAGATCAGCGCCGCCGGCAGCTGGGCCACGGCGGTCTGCCAGAGCGCATCTGCCGGCATGGTCCCGTCACCGGAGCCGGCGAGCGTGGCCCAGGCCCCGACGCCGGCCAGGCCCACCACCAGCACCACGGCTGCTGCGCCCAGCACCAGGTACCCGGCCAGCCACCGGACCCGCCCCACCGGGGCGGACAGCAGGAGTTCGGCGGTTCCGGCCGCTTCCTCCTGGCGCAGCCTGATGACGGCCTGGAGTGCGCAGGCCGCGGCCAGGACCCCGGCCATGGAGAACAGCACCGAAACCATGAGCTGGGTGAGCGAGGTCCCCTGGGACTGGAGCATGGCGCGCAGCATGGCGGTGATGTTGGTGTCCGGGGTGTCGACGGCGGCAATGGCCTTTCCCAGTGAGCCCGCCAGCAACCCCAGGGCCAGCCCGCTCAGGCCCCAGCCAATGATGGAGCCCGCCTGCAGCCGCAGGGCAAGGGCCACCGGGCTTCGAAGTCCGGGACGTGCGGCGGCTCGTCCCGGCCTGGTGCCCCACACGCTGGCCGCGCTGTCCCGGGTGCGGAGGATCACCCACGCTCCCCCAAGGCAGGCGGCGCCCAGCGCGAGTGGCAACAGCAACGGCCAAGCCCTGTCTCCCGAGAAGGCGAACGTCTGCTGGCCCCAGCCGATGGGAGAGAACCAGCTGGCAGCCCCCTCGGTCATGGTGGTCCCGCTGGCACCCGGCGTTCCCGTGGCGTCCCCGATCCCACGGAGCACGTAGGCCAGGACCACCAGGGCAGCGGACACGCCGTTGGCGCCGCGGGAGGTCCCCATGAACTGGGCCACCAGCAGTCCCACGCCAAGGAAGGCGAGGCCGACGACGCCCGTTGCGGCTCCGGCTGTCAGGGAACCTTGGGGCTCCAGCCCCTGCGACATGAAGCCGCCGTAGACCGCGAGTGCCACGAGGAGGTTGGCGGTGATGCCATGGAGCAGGGTGGCGGTGTTGGGGAGCAGGCGGCCCGCGGGAGTAGAAGCGACCAGTTCCGCTGCACCGGTTTCCTCGTCCGCCCGGGTGTGGCGCACCGCCAGGAAGGTGCTCATCAGGCCAGCCAACAGTGCCAGGAACGCGTAGATCAGGAAGAAGGTGAAGGCCCCCTGGTCCGCGCCGCGGGGCAGCCCGCGCAGCATCAGGATGGCGGGGGTTGCGATGGCCACCTGCAGGATCTCGGTGCGGCTGGCCACGCTGCCGTAGGTCTGGGTGACAGCGGCGGCTGCGAACAGCGCGAAGGCTCCGATGGCCACCACCCAGCTGAGCAGCTGCCAGCGGTCCCGGCGCAGCCGTTGCCCCCACAGGACCAGGAGGACCGCCATTTCAGCTCCGCCCCCTCGCGCCCAGCAGGTGCCGGCGGCCGCCATGGTTGCCTTCAGCCACCGGTTGGGCCGGGGCTTCAGCGCTGACGGACGCATCCCCGTAGTGCCGCAGGAACAGCTCCTCCAGCGACGGCGGCACGATGGTTAGGCCCTGCACGCCCAAGGCGCCCAGGGCGGGGAGCACTTCCGCAATCCGGTCCGAATCGGCGCTGAACCGGACCCTGCCGGCGTCGACGGCCAGGTCGTGCACCGCGGCAAGGCGGGCCAGGGCCTCCGGCTCCAGGCCGTCCGCGGCGAACGAGACCTCGGATCTGGTGAGGTGGCGCAGGGACTCCAGCGTGCCGCCGTCGACAATCCTGCCGGCACGGATGATGCTCACCCGGTGGCACAGCACTTCCACCTCGGACAGGATGTGGCTGGAGAGCAGCACGGTGGCCCCGCGGTCGACGGCGGCCAGCAGCTCCCCGCGGAAGACCTCCTCCATCAGGGGGTCAAGGCCGCTGGTGGGCTCGTCCAGCAGGTACAGCTCGGCTTCGGTGGCAAGGGCTGCGATCAGGGCCACCTTTTGCCGGTTGCCCTTGGAATAGGCGCGCCCCTTCTTGGCGGGGTCGAAGTCGAACACCCGGCACAGGCGGTCCTTGCGGCGCCGGTAGGCGGGGCCGTCCGCCGTACCGCCGCGCAGCCGGGAGAGCAGGTCAATGGTTTCGCCGCCGGAAAGATTGGTCCAGAGCCGGACGTCGCCGGGAACATAGGCCAGCCGCCGGTGCAGCTCTGCCGCCTGCGTCCACGGCTCGAAGCCAAGAACGCTAACGGACCCGGACGTCGCCCTGGCCAGGCCCAGGAGAACGCGGAGGGTGGTGGACTTCCCGGCCCCGTTGGGCCCCAGGAAGCCATGGATTTCGCCGCTCCTGACCTCCAGGTCCAGTCCGTCCAGGGCCCGGACCTGGCCGAAGTGCTTATGCAGGTTTGCTGTCTGGACAACCGCGTTCATCCTTCAAGTCTTCGAAGTTTTCACAATTTTGTGAAGGTACTAAAGTCCCACCTATGACCCCCGACAACCCGACGCCCGGCGCGCAGGCCACGGCGCCTCTCTATGCGGCAGGGTTCGTCACCGCGTTCGGGGCCCACAGCATCGCCGCAGGTCTGGGCGCGCAGAGCGGCAACATCGGCCTGACCCTGCTCAACCTCGGTATCCTGCTGGCCCTTTACGACGTGGCGGAGGTGTTCCTGAAGCCGGTCTTCGGAGCGCTCAGCGACCGCGTCGGAACCAAGCCTGTCGTCGTCGGCGGACTCGTTGCCTTCGCCGCGCTGTCCCTGATTGGTTTGGGGGCGGCGGACCCCCTGGTCCTTGCCCTGGCCAGGCTGGGACAGGGTGCGGCCGCCTCGGCGTTTTCACCGGCGTCATCAGCGATGGTGGCCAGGATGGCCCGGGGCGGCAAGGCTGGGACCTACTTTGGCCGCTACGGATCGTGGAAGAGCCTGGGCTACATCGTCGGGCCGCCGCTGGGAGCCGGGCTGATCCTGGCCGGCGGCTTCCCGCTGCTGTTCGGCACGCTGTCGGCGCTGGCGGCCGTGACTGCGCTGTGGGTGCTGGTGTCCGTGCCGCACCTGGCGCCGCTGCCCCGGAAACGGTATACGGTGATGGACCTCGCCCGCCAGGTGGGCGAACGCCGTTTCCTGGTGCCCACGCTGGTGCTGGCCGCCTCGACGGGCGCCCTGGGCGCCGCCGTCGGCTTCCTCCCGGCGCTGGCCACGCGGCACGGCATGGACGCCTTCGCGGGCACGGCCGCGGTGAGCGTGGTGGCGCTGGGCTCCGTCCTCACCCAGCCGTGGATCGGCAGGCTGCGGGACCGGAACGCCGTCACCGACAATAAAGGCGCGACGACGGGCCTGCTGCTGATTGCCGCCGGCATCGGACTGGTTGCCGCCGCCCCCGGCGTGGTCACCATCTTCCTGGCCGCGGCGTGCATAGGAACCGGCATCGGCGCGGTGACGCCGCTCGGTTTCGCCCACCTGGCGGACACCACGCCACCCGAGCGGATGGGCCGCACCATGGGCTCCGCGGAACTGGGCCGGGAACTGGGCGACGCCGGCGGACCCCTGCTGGTGGGCGGCATCGCCACGGCCACGGCGCTGCCGTTCGGGCTGGCCGCCCTGGCGCTGCTGGTGGCCGCCGCAAGCATCCCCCGCCTGGACCCGGTCAAGCCCGCTTCCTGAGCAGCCTTCCAGTTTTTTGTGTCACCCTTAACCGCGATGACTTCTTCACGGCAACTGCCCACCAGGACTCTGGCCCGCCCCGCCCCGGGCTCGGCGTTCCTGTTCGTGCTGTCCACCGTGGGGTGCATTGCGGGCCTGGTTGCCACCTACTGGTTCTTTGTCCAGACGGCCACCGGACAGTTCATCGATGAGTCGGCCCTGGTGGAAGCCGTGGACATCCATGGGCCTGCCGGCAAGGCTGCCACCCAGTTCCTCGATTGGCTGCCCACCATCTCGCTGGTGATGGCCGCCGTCGTGGTGCTGTTCGTCACGGTGATCCGGCGGCACTGGGCAGAGGCAGGGATTGCCGTGGCCGCCTGCATAGCGGCCAACGTGGCCACCCAGGTCCTGAAGGACCTGCTGCCGCCGCGCCCGGACAAAGGCGTACTGACGCTGGAACTGAACTCGCTGCCCTCCGGGCACACCACCCTGGCGGCGTCCGCTGCGGCGGCCGTGTTCCTCATGGCGTCCCCGCGCTGGCGCCCCATGGCGGGCTTCGTCGGGGGGACCTTCGCCATCGCCTCGGGAGCGTCCACCCTGATCAACCAGTGGCACCGCCCGGCCGACGTGGTGGCTGCCTTCCTGCTGGTGGGGGCCTTCATGATTCCGGCCGGCTGGCTGATCCTCCGCCGCGGCTCCTGGAACGAGTGGGACGGGTTTGGCCAACACCTCGGTTCTGCCCGGATCTGGCTCGCGCTGCCGGTGCTGATCGGGCTCGCCTCGGCCGGCGTCGCGGTGTATTCGCTGATCAGGATCGCGCCAAGCCCCTGGCAGGAGACCAGCACCACCAACTACTTCTGGGCCGGGATCTCACTGATTGTGATCGCGGGCTACCTGGCCACCGTTGCCACTACGTCATTGTTCGCGTTTGCGGCGCGACGGCGGGACGCGCCGCGCCTCTGACCGGTCACCCCGGGTTGGGTATCACCCGCTGGGCTGGCACGAGAATGCTCCGCGCAGGGAAATCCTGATCAGACCTTGAGCGAATTGAACACGGCAGCTTGAGCCGCGGTGTGAATAGTTACAGGTGCCCGGGCGGCGTCTTGAAGCAGGCGCCGCCGGGTACTCCCTCCCGCGTCATACCTCGATCCAGCCTTACGGCAGGGGATCCAGCCGCTTACGCAGGAGGCAGAACTCATTGCCTTCCGGATCCTGCAGGACGTGCCACTGCTCGTCCCCGGTCTGCCCTACATCAGCCGGCCGCGCTCCAAGAGCCAGCAGGCGTTCCAGTTCGGCATCCTGGTCCCGGTCCACGGGGTTGACGTCGATGTGCAGCGGAAGCCGCCCCGTCCGTGGATTGCTGCTGGGGCTCAGGAAGATCGTTGGCTGCGCTCCCCCGAATCCGGCGTCCGGCGGCCCGATCTCAATCGCGCCGTCCTCCCGGTCGAGCTCCACGTAGCCAAGGACGCCGCACCAGAACCGCGCCAGCAGCTCGGGGTCTGAGCAGTTCAGGACCAGTTCGCTGATTCGGCATGACATGGTGCCAGTGTACGGAAGGGCTACAGCTGCCTGCCGTAGGACACGGAAGGGACGCGCACCCCCCGCCGACGCGGATATTCGTACTCGAGCAGCGTGTTACTTTTCGCGGCCCGCATGCCGGCAGCGGAAATGCACCTGCGCGTCGGAAATGAAGATGTGGATCGCCAGCTCGGCGGGAGACGGTGCCACTGCATGGGGGGAGGCAGCGGCACCTTCTTCCGCCGAGCTGGCCGGAGGAATCAGGGGCTTCAGACTTGGCGGCCTGTGCCTGGAGTGCTGTTCTTCATCGTGGATACCCCGGACTTTTATGGGTTCGGTTTGTCCAGCTGCGGACAACAATGCCCGGGCAACCTCAGGACGCGAGGGGGTAAAGAGTCAACAAATGCTCAAGGTATTTGAAATTTCAAGCAGTTCTGGGCTGCGCTGATACCCGAAGGCGCCGACTGGGCAGGCTGGGTGCCCGCGGCTCAGGAAACCGTGTAGGAGTTCAGCGGCCTGCCCGTGCTGCCGTAAGTGAGGTCCAGGACCAGGAGGCCCTTGCGTTCCAAGGTGCTCAGGTAGCGCTGGGCCGTTGGGCGGCTGACCCCGAGCTGCTCGGCTATTTCGGCGGCATTGACGGGCCTGCGTGCTGCCCGGACGGCGTCGAACACTTTCTGCATTGTTGGCTGCAGGCGCGGTGCCGGGGCCGCAGCCTTGATCCCTGCCAGCCGCGCTTTGTACAGGTTGTCGATCGTTGCCTGGTTTGCCGTCGACACCGATTCCAGCTCTTCCCGCCACTTCCGGTAGGCCTCCAGCTGGGTACGAAGGCGCTCGAAACCGAACGGTTTGACCAGGTAGTAGACGGCTCCGCTGGCCATCGCGGACTTCACCGTTGCCAATTCCTGGGCGGCCGTGATCACGATGCAGTCAACCTGCGTGCCGGCCGCCTGCAAAGACCGCAGGAGGGAAAGCCCGTCTTCGTCCGGCAGGTGGATGTCCAGCAGGAGCAGGTCCGGGTCCAGGCGCCCAATTGCCTCGCGCGCGGCGGCCGCGCTGTACACCTGGCCCACGCACTCGAACCCCTCCACCCGCGCCACCCGGGACGCATGAATGCCCGCAACCCGGAAATCGTCGTCCACTACGAGCGTCTTAATCAACGCGTGCGCTCCTGTCGTCAACCGTTGCCTGCGTCTTTGCCGGCAGCCATACCTCAAAGTTACCGCCCGGCCCTGGGAACACATCCAGCGTTCCACCTGCCCTGCGCACAATCCTGCTCACCAGGGCAAGCCCGATGCCCCGCCGCATTCCCGGCCGGGAGTCCTTGGTGGAGTACCCGTCCACCATCACCTGGTCGATCTTGTCCGCCGGGACGCCGGGCCCGTTGTCCCTGACGGAAATGAAGACCCCGTCCGCGTCGTCGAACTGCACCGTCACCACGCGCGGCCTGGGCGTATTGGCGAGCGCATCCACGGCATTGTCCAGGAGGTTCCCCACAATGGTCACCAGTTCTGCGTGATCCACTTCCGGATGTTCCAAACGGGAGTCCTCGGTCACTTCCATCTGCACGTCCTGTTCGGCGGCAACCGCCACCTTGGCCAGCAACAGCGCCGCGAGCTCCGGCGGGGCGATGGTGGCGCGCAGCCGTTCACCCAGCGACCTGGACATCGCGGACACCTGCGAAACATACCTCTTGGCCTGCTCCAGGTCCCCCATCTCCAGCAGACCGTCAACGATATGGAGCCGGTTGGCGTACTCGTGTTCCAGGGCCCGCATCGCTTCCATCAGGCCCTGGATGGAATGCAGGTCCCGCACCAGGCTTTCGATCTCGGTGCGGTCCCGCAGCGTGACCACGGAACCGATGCTGCGGCCTGCGGTGGAGACGGGCATGCGGTTGACAACCAGCAGTGCGTCATCGGTCAGCGCCACCTGGTCGGCCCCCGGGAGCCCGCCCGCGAGCAGGTCCCGGAGCCGGCCGTGCGGCAGCAGATCTGCAATGGGCTTCCCCAAAGCTTCCCCCTCCAGGTGGAGGAGGCGCCGGGCCTCCTCATTGATCACTGTCACCTTGCCGTGGTCATCGAGCCCGACGACGGCCTCACGGATACCGTGCAGCAGCGCCTCCCGTTCCTGCAACAGGGAGGCGATCTCGGCCGGCTCCAGGTCGAAGGTGACACGTTTGATCCGGCGTGAAAGCAGCAGCGACCCCGCGACCCCCAGGGCCAGGACCAGCGCGGAGAATCCCGTGATCAGCCAGATGTTCTGCAACTGGTTACTGAGGACCTGCGTGTCCTCGATACCCACCGACACCTGGCCTATCACCGCGCCGTCCGCACCGAAGACAGGAGCCTTGGCGTTGGCGGACCGGCCAAGGCTTCCTGGGTCGAAACCAACGTGGGTTTGACCGTCCAGGACCGCCACCGGTTCCTCCAGCCTGCGCCCGATCAGGCTTGGGTCGGGGTGCGAGAAGCGCGTGCCCTCTGTATCGGTCACCACCACGTAGTCAGGCCGGGCGGCAGTCATGACCTGACGGGCGATTCCATTGATGACGTGGTCAGGGTCCCCGGCCGGGAGGGCTGAGCGGATTTCCGCCATCTGTGCGGTGGTTGTCGCAATGCCCAGCGCCCGCAGCTGGTACTGCTGGTCCAGGGTCTGGTTGCTGACCATCGAAAACAGGAAGCCGCCCAGGGCCACCGTGAAGAGCAGCAGCGACAGCGAGGCCAGGAGGATTTGGGCTGTCAGCGTGGAAAATCGCCGACCTGTCCGGAACCGCCGCCGGGCCCAGGATCCCTGGCTCATTCCGGCCCCTGCTGAAGGGTTTTGATTGGGGAGCAGAAAATGCACAAAACGTGCACTTTTGCGGCTAAAGCACACATCTTACTGAAGTCTTTCTGGCCGGAATGATCACTTCCTAAGCTTCACACAGTTCCAGTGATGCACATCACGAACCTGAACTACATGAACAGAAGACAGCGAGGTCTTGCAATGAAGACACCCCACACAGCCCGGCCGCCCGGCCTGCCCCATATAGCCGGAGAAGGCGCCCGCATTGACGTCACGGGCCTGACCAAGCGCTACCTCACGCCGAAGGGCGAGACCTTCACCGCCATCAGGGACGTGAGCATGACGGTCGAACCCGGGCAGTTCTGCTCCATCGTCGGACCGACTGGGTGTGGCAAATCCACCACCCTGGCCCAGGTCTCCGGCCTTGAGCACCCCAGCGCGGGATCGGTGAGGGTCGGCGGAAACCTGGTCGAAGGCATCACCAACGGAGTGAGCTATATGTTCCAGGCAGATGCGCTGTTTCCCTGGAAGAGCGTCCTCAGCAACGTCATGATGGGGCCCATCCTGCTGGGAATGCCAAAGCGGGAGGCCACCGACCTTGCCCGGGACTGGCTGCGCCGTGTTGGGCTGGCCGGATTCGAGGACCGCTACCCGCACCAGCTCTCGGGCGGCATGCGCAAGCGCGTCGCCATGGCGGCTGCCCTGATCAACAATCCCCGGATCCTGCTCATGGATGAGCCGTTCGGAGCACTGGATGTGCAGACCAAGGCCATCATGCAGAACGAACTCCTCAAGCTGTGGGAGGAACTGCGCCCGTCGGTCCTGTTCATCACCCATGACCTGGACGAGGCCGTGGCACTCTCCGACCGGGTGGTCATCATGACCAGCAGCCCCGGTTCCATCAAGGACGTCTTCGACATCGACCTCCCCCGGCCCCGCGGCAACGTCCAGGAAATCCGCCACGAGGAGCAGTTCCTTGACCTGCAGGGCCGCATCTGGGAATCCCTCAAGGATGAGGTCACGCGCGCGTACGCACTGACGGCAGGTGCGGCATGACGGCACTTACCCACAATGAAACGCGCAAAGGCGAAAAAGCAGTGGACACAGAGGCAGCAGCGAAGGATGCGGGCCGGCTGAAAGCGCGCCGCCGCTCCACGTCCATCTGGATTGGCCGGATAGCCCTCGCCGTCGCGGTGGTCGGCGGCTGGCAATGGTTCACCACCGAAGGGTGGGTGGATAAGTTCTTCTTCGGCCAGCCATCCGAGATCTGGGACAGCCTGGTCCGGCTCTTCACTGAAGGCACGGCCTTCGGCACCATCTGGGAGAACCTGGGGGTCACTGCACAGGAGGCGTTCCTGGGTTTCCTGCTCGGAACCACCGTGGGCGTGGTTCTGGGCATCCTCCTGGGCTCCAACAAATACCTGTCCGCCGTCGTGGGCCCCTACATCAGGATCGTGAACTCCATTCCGCGCATCGTGCTCGGCTCGATCTTCATCGTGGCATTCGGCCTGGGCGTCTTCCCGAAAATCCTGCTCGCGGCCGTACTGGTCTTCTTCGTCGTGTTCTTCAACGCCTTCCAGGGCGTCCGCGAGGTGGACCAGAACCTGGTGGCGAACGTCCGGGTACTGGGAGCCTCGCCCTACCAGGTGGCGATGCACGTAACCATCCCGTCCGCCATGACGTGGATTATCGCCAGCCTCCACACGGCATTCGGCTTCGCGATCATCGGCGCCCTCGTTGCCGAGGTGCTCGGCGCACAGAAAGGAATAGGCCTCATCATCAGCCAGGCACAGGGAACGTTCGACCCCAACACTGTCTTCGCCTGCATGGTGATCATCGCCGTCGTCACCCTGTTTGCCGAATCCCTGATCAACATGCTTGAGCACAGGCTCCTCAAGTGGCGTCCGCCGAACCGTTCAGAGGCCCAGGCAATCTGAGCCCGGAACAGCCTTCCCCCCGCAGTACCAAGAAAAAACATGTCCCTGACGGGACCAACAAAAGGATGCGTACAACAATGATGATGAAGCGCCCTATCCTCGCCGCCGCAGCTGCCGGAGCCGTTGCCCTCAGCCTGGCAGCGTGCGGCAACAGCACCACCCCCGCAGCCAGCGGCGGTTCGGCAAGCGGAAGTGCCTCCGCTGACAGCAGCACCATGCCCACAGTGAAAATGATGGTGGGCGGCATCGACAAGCAGATCTACCTCCCCTACCAGTTGGCGCAACAGCTGGGCTACTACGAGAAGTATGGGGTCAAGATGGAACTCTCCACCGAGCAGCAGGGCGGCGTTGGTGCTGAGGAAGCCATGGCGTCCGGACAGGTGGATATGGCTGGAGCCTGGTACATCCACACCGTGGACTTCCAGGCCAAGGGCAAGAAGGTCACCAACCTCATCCAGCTGTCCGGCGCCCCCGGCGAGCGCATCATGTGCAGCCCCAACGCCAACGTCCACTCCGGCGCCGACCTCAAGGGCAAGACCGTCGGCGTGACGGACCTCGGCTCAGGGACTGACGAGCTCACCCAGTTCATCGCGTCCAAAGCCGGCCTGTCCAAGAACGATTACCACACCATTGCCGTGGGCGCCGGTGCCACGGCCATCGCCGCCATCCAGCGCGGCTCCGCGGACTGCGTGATGACCACCCAGCCGACGGTCGGCGCGTTGGAATCGAAAAACCTGGCGGTGCCGGCCATTGACCTTGCATCGGCGGACGGCGCCAAAGCGGCCCTTGGCAGCACGCTGCCGTCGGCGGGTTTGCTCGCCCAGACCGACTGGGTGAACAGCCACCAGGATGAAGCCCAGAAGGTAGTGGACGCGCTGGTGGACACCATGCACTGGATCAGCACCCACTCAGCCCGGGAAATTGCGGACAAGCTGCCACCGGCTTTCGTCCAGAACAGCACCATCAGCAAGGACGATTACGTCAAGGCCCTCGACCAGGACAAGGGCCAGTTCCTCCCGGACGGCATCATGCCCGCCGGTGGCCCGAAGACAGTGTTCGATGAGGAGAAGACCATCGGGGTGGACACGTCCAAGGTCAACATCGCCGACACGTTCGACCAGAAGTACGCGCTGGCGGCACTCAAGCTTGAGGGCTACACGGCTACCACCACCCCCGCAGGTACCGACGGCTAGGAAAGCCCAAAAATGATAGGCCGTGCTCCCCCGGAAAGCCCACGCTTTCCGGGGGAGCACGGCCTTTACCGCGCGTGCGGCCACGCAGCGCCGTCAGGCAGGAAGGTCCAGCTGCTCCACGATGATGCGGGCCGTTCCGGGGTCCCCCAGGATACGAAAGTGGCCCGCCACCGGCAGTTCGATGTTCGTGGCACCGGGAAGGACGCTGCCTTCGGGGATATGCGGATCGAACGGCCCGTACAGGGATGTGATGCGGCTGTTGACGGTCAGTTCACGGGACATCTGGAGCGTCAGCGGGTTCCGCGGGGAGAAGATCCGCAGGCTGGGCAGCAGCATGTAGCGGGCGTAGCGTGATCCGGAAAAGGGGGCGCACACGGCGATCATCCGGTCGATCCGGTGCTCGGGATCCAGGGACAGCATGGTGTATTTGCCAATCAGGCCGCCCTTGCTGTGCGCCACCAGGATGGCATTGTGCAGCCCCGCCTCCTCCACGTGCTGGGCCACCAGCCTGGCGGCGTCCGGCACCTTGAGCTTGTTCCGCTGAAGCACCGTCACCACGTGCACGGGATGCCCGGCATCGTGGATTGCCTGGATGAGCGGCATCATGAACTGCCAGTTTTCGTACACTCCGGGGATGATCAGCACGGGCGCCTTGGTGCCGTTGCGGAAGGACTCCGGCTGCACGCGGGACAGGAATCCGCGGACCTGCCACCCCGCGGCGTACACATAGTCCTGAGCCCACCACACAGCCTTCTGCAGCGGACTGATGCGGGCGGCGGCGCCGGGATCACTCATGTGTCGAGAATAGCCTCGGCCAACGCCCTACCCACCAAACCGGGCCGCAAACACACCCTTAGTAGTTGCGGCGGTGCTTCAGGCGGGGAATCACGACGGCGAACACGGCCGCCGCCGCAAACCCCAGGATGCCCGTGGCTGAGATCCCCGGGCCCAGGGAGGCGAGCGCCGTCACCCCGGAGAGCAGGACTGGGCCGCCGGTGGAGCCCGCGTCCGCCATGAACCGCCAGAGGCCCAGGAACTGGCCGCGGCCGCGGTCCGGGGAGAAGTCGGCGCCGAGGGTCATCACCAGCCCGGAGCTGATGCCGTTGCCGAAGCCGATCAGCAGCGCCGCCAGCAGCAGCCCCGCAAAGGAACCGGTGAGCGGGATCAGGAGCAGCGCGGTGCCCATGATCAGCGTGGACGGAACCGCCACCCACTGCCGCCCCTTGCGGTCCATGAGTCTTCCGGCGGGATAGAACACCAGCATGTCGATGGCGCCGGACAGCCCGTAGATAAGGGACGCGGAGGTGGCGTCCATGCCCAGGTGGTCGGACCAGAGCGGAATCACCACCTGGCGCGAGGACCGCAGCGCGCTGAGCAGCAGGATGCCCATGCCGAGCGAAAGGAACACGCCCGCATGTGAGACGGCGACCCTCCGCAGCGTGGGCTGGGGGCCGGCGTCCCCGCCTGGCTGGACGTCCGGCGTCGTAAGATCCGGGATGGTGAGGGACAGCAGCGCGGCGGCCGCCATCGCCGCCACCCCCACCCAGTAGGCACCCGCGATGCCAAGGAACTGCATCGCAGCCGCCCCGGCGAACGGGCCGATGAACACACCGATCCGGTTCACGCCGCCCAGGGTGGACAGCGCCCGGGCGCGGAAGGGCACGGGCACGGCCTCGGTGAGGTACTTCTGCCGGGCCAGGCCAAACACCGCGCCGGACATCCCCACGACGGTCATCGCCGCGGCGAGCAGCCACAGCCCGTTCGGGGCCAGGGCGGACATGGCGGCGGCGGCCAGGGCCAGGCCGGCTGCGACGGCGGCGCCCACGATGGACCAGCGCTCACCGAAACGGAGGGTCACCAGGGATGCAGGGAGGTTGAAGAACCAGGACCCCAGCCCGATCAGGGTGACGATCAATGCCGCGACAGCCACGGAGGCACCCAGTTCGCGGGCCGACAACGCCACTACCGGGAGGATGGCACCCTGCCCGATGCCGAACAGGAGCGTGGGACCAAAAGCGGCCACGGCAATTTCGCGCAGGCTGAAGGGCTGGGGATCATTCGGGGAAGTCATCGGATTTATCCTATGGCCGCTCCCTTTCGCCGCAGGATGGGGTGTGAGGCACCCGACAAATCCCGTGCCGGGCGGCGTGCATAGGCAGGCTCAGCGTGCCTTGGGCGAGAACCCGGCCAGCGCGCGGAACAGGTTGATGATCTCCGCCACAGCACCGATGATCGAGCCCACGATTCCAAGCACCAGGAAAACCCGCACCAGCACCGGCCAGCCGGACCAGCTCCCGCCGAAGTCGAAGGGGAAGAACTCCCAAAGCCGGAGCACCGCCGCCAGGCCAATACCCATAGCCACCAGGTTCCCGAGGGCCAGGAGTGCCCTGGAACGGATCACCGCGCAGACCACGTTCACGATGATGCCTGCAACCAGGGTGGCATTGATGAGGTCCAGCACGCGGGCCATGTCCGCCGTCAGGAAGGGCAGAACCTGCCAGCCGGGCCAGATGTTGATCCCGTAGAGCAGCAGGGCGTTCACCACGGCGGAGCCAACGCTGCCGCTGCGGCTCGGGTGGATTGAGGTCCTCTCCGCCATGGCAACAGGGTCGCCCTGTGTGCAGCGGGGCCGGAAGTGCCGAAGGTCCCACCGGCAAGGGTCAGCCGGTGGTCAGTATCCCTCGAGAAGTTCCCTGGCTTTGCCGTTGACGGCGGCGTTCACCAGTTCCTCGGCCACAATATGCAGTTTGACGTTGGCGTGCTGGCTACGGGCGGCCAGCATCTGGAACGCAACCGGCGGTTCCACCCCCTGCAGTGCAATGATGATTCCCTTGGCCTGCTCAATCACGGCCTTGTGCGCGTAGGCGCCCTCGATTGCTTCAGTAGCCGCCTGCTGGGATTCGATGCGGAGGCTCTGGGTCACATCCACCATGAACCCGCGCGCCTGCTCCACCCGGCCGGAGGCTGCAGCCTCTGCCTGCAGAGCAGAAAACACGCGCCGTTCCCTCCCTGGGACGTCGATGACGCGGTGCAGCAGGGCTCCCTGGCCTCCCGACTGCAGCAGGTTCTTCCACACGGCACGGAGCGGCTCGCGGTCCTGCGGGTGTTTGTGCGCCATCAGCAGGTCGAAGGTGGGAACCACCTCCCCCCGGCGCAGTCCGTGGATGCGGAACATCCCCTCGGACCATTTCATCTTTCCTGTGGCCACATCCAGTTCGAAGGTGCCGGACGGGCACTCGGTACCGGCGCGAAGCGGAAAAAGGTAGGTATCATGGTTTGACCACATATCTTTCTCCAAAGTCGGCTAAACACCCCAGTCGGCTATCGGCATCACACTAGCCCAAATTCCTTCCGCGCGAAGCAGGCGAAAGACCCGGGGTCGGCAAAAAGCGGGGGTCACAAAAGGCCCCGCGAGGAGTAGCGTTCGCCTTATGGGGCACTGAAGCGCGTCCCAATCCAAGGGGAGGTCAATTCATGGGTGAAGTATGGATCCGCACGCTGGGCAACGGGCTGGTCCGCGCGGACCGGGTCACCGAAATATCTTCCACCCGCGGGTCCCTTCATGAGAACCAGGGGTTTTCACTGAAGGTCATCGTGGACGGCAAGGGCCACGTATTGATTGACGACGGCGACCTGCAGGGTTCGCTGCCCGAGCGGCTGGAATACGCAAGGCACATGGAGGATGCCCTGCTCCTGGCCATCGACGAAGCACGCGGGAACGAGGCCTCCATAGTGATCTCATATGAGCCCGAACGTGAGCGGTGGTCGGCTGCACCCGTTTCCGTATTAACAGGAAGACTCCCCGAGGTCGTCTGAACCGGGGAGTCTTCGTCCTGCCCGGGCGCGGTTGGTACCCGGGCAGGAGCCCTAGCTGTGCGTCGGTTCCTCCACCAGCGCGGTGGCGATACTGGCGGCATCCTCCAGCGCCGCGAGGAACCGCTCGGCATCCAGTGCGGCAGCGCAGCCGGTACCGGCGGCGGTAATGGCCTGGCGGTACCGGTGGTCAACCGCATCGCCGCAGGCAAAGACTCCCGGCAAATTGGTGCATGTGGTGGGCGAATCCACCTTGATGTAGCCCTCCTCGTCCAGGTCCACCTGGCCGGCAACCAGGTCAGTGCGCGGCAGATGGCCGATGGCAACGAAGATGCCGGTGGCGTCCTGGTGCCGGGTTTCGCCGGAGCGGGTGTCCGTGAGGGTCACGCCGGTGACCTTTCCGTCGCCGTGGATGGCGGTGACGGCGGAGTTCCAGGCGAAGCGGATCTTGGGGTTGTCCTTGGCGCGCTGGGCCATGATGCGGGACGCGCGCAGTTCACCCTTGCGGACCACGACGGTCACGGACTTTCCGAAGCGGGTCAGGAAGGTGGCTTCCTCCATGGCGGAATCGCCGCCGCCCACCACGATGATGTCCTGGTCGCGGAAGAAGAACCCGTCGCAGGTGGCGCACCAGGAGACACCGTGGCCGCTGAACTTCTTCTCCTCCGGCAGCCCCAGTTCCTTGTACGCGGACCCGGTGGCCAGGATGACGGCCGGGGCCTCGTAGGTCTCCCCTCCCCCGGTGACCACGCGCTTCACGGGACCCTTGAGGTCAACGGACGTGGCGTCGTCGTACTCGATCCGTGCGCCGAACTTCTCAGCCTGCTGCTGCAGGCCGTCCATCAGTTCCGGGCCCTGGACTCCGGCAGGGAAACCGGGGAAGTTCTCCACCTCGGTGGTGTTCATCAACGCGCCGCCGGCAGTGACGGACCCCGCCAGGACCAAGGGGTTCAGGGCGGCGCGGGCGGCGTAGATGGCGGCGGTGTAGCCGGACGGGCCGGAGCCGATAATGATCAGCTGTTCTTTGCTCATTGGGTGTCCTTCGGTGGCGGTACTGCGGGGGCGTGCCCGCGCTGCTCGGGCGGGGGTTCGATGACTAGTCAATCACCAGGTCCGATTCTTTCACTGCTTGCGGGTGCACGCCCCTGCAAGCTGGGCGGCGAAAGAGGCCGGAGCGTGGTTCCAACCTACCCACGGCCGCCCAACTGAGAGGAAACTGCACTCGATGTAATAAACGTCACTGTGTTGCGCGCATCACATTGGTTGCCTAATCTAATGGAGGCTTAAGCAAACAGGCCATGCAAGAAGCTGCAGCGTCGCAGCCAATGCCGGGGAAGGCTTTACAACTTGAACTCAAAGCTAAACATCGTGGTCCGGGTTGATCTGGACCACAGCAAGGCCCAGGTGATTGCAAAGGGGCATATCACCATCCACAGCGTCAACGCCCTCTATGTCGTCGCTAAGCGTGCCAAATCCCTCAAGGGAGGACTGGACCTGGAACTGGATGTCTCCAGCGCCCTGGTGGACCAGGAGGCGCTGGACATGCTCCGCACCGCCTCGGAAACAAGGCACCTGCCCGCCAAAATCGATCCGGCGCAGGTGCCCTGCACCATCAGCGTGCTGGCCGGGCGCCGACATCCACGTCCCTCCGCAGGCCGCCTGGCCGCCTAGCAGTCCCGGCCGCTCGCGGCGCCCACCTTTCGGGCCAGAACCGGCCGTCCACTCTTTCCTTATCCACTCCAGACGACCCGGAGTGCAGCTGCATCTGAACAGACGGATGGCTGCACTTCGGGGACACGCGGACTATGCAGCCCCAGCCCTCCCGGCCCGGGGCTGCAACCACATTTAGGCCAGCGGGCCGCCGGCCAGGAATTCCCGGAGCTCCAGTGCGCTGAGGCCGGCCGCCCTGCCCAGAGCCTCCTGCCCCACGCCTGCGCGGGAGGCGCTCCGGACAGCGTTCTCGAACCGTTCCTGCGCTGCGTCAAGCTCCCATTGAAGGCTCTCCAGCCGGGCCGAGGCCAGGCGGACGGCTTCGAGGGGCTCACCGTCTGTCCCCCCGTCCACCCTGTGGCCGCACGGGCAGGTCCATTCGGCTGCGCCCAGCTCCAGCGGCGCCCATCCCAGTTCGGCTATGGCAACCGGGGCGGCCGTCATCGCCGCGCCGCAGTGGAAGGGAGCAGCCGGGTCCTCGAGCACCATGGGCGCTGATGCATGGCGCGGAACTTCATCATGTCCCGGGACGGGGAGCGACTCTCCCGGTGCCTGGGGTTCAAGTACTGCAGTCATGCGAGCCGCCATCCGATAGTTAACTAACAATGTAGCTAGTCTAACTAGGATTACGCCCTTGTCTACCTGCGGACGGCAGCGGACGCGGCATTGACAGCCTCCACCGCTTCCCGCATGCGCATCAGGAAGTTCATCACCGCTTGAACCTCGTCCGGGGTCAGCGACTCGGCTGCCTCCAGCATTCGCTGGTGCATCTGGTTGAGGTTGTGCCGGACCTCCTCCTCCGCACCGGGAGTAGGACGGAGGATGACGGCCCGACGGTCCGAAGGGTGGGGCTCACGAGTGACATGGCCGCCGGCAACCAGCCTGTCCACCAAACTGGTCATTGACGCTGACGTCACGCCGAGGCGGCCCGCGAGCTCGGTGGGACGGATTCCTGCGCCGGCAGCATCTGCGTCAATGAGGTAGCGCAGCGCCAGGAGGTCGGTCTCCCCCATCGCAACGGAGGAGCGCGTGCGCCGGCGCATGGCGCTTTCTGAGGTCCGGAACTCCCGGAGGGCGTTGATGATGTCAACGGGTCCGGGCTGTCCGCCTTCCACAGGTGGGTAGCTGTGGCCTTCGCTTGCACCGTGCGGGTTCATGCGAATTCCTTCGATATCCTACTTGCTTGGCTGTCTAACAAACCAATGGTAGCCCACTTGGACGGATCCCACCTTCACCACGTTGAAAAGGCCGCACAGGCACTCACGCAGGGCCCGGGGAAAAGTAGAGTACCTGCTACTCGTGCCGCCACCACCCGGTCGCCAATAAGTTTCTAGGAAACCCGCGGCAGGAGGCTGACGGGGTATGACCGGACGGGGGTGCAGGGTGGCGGTTGGCCCGGCAAACAACAAGGGGCCCGAGCGGCAGGGATTCCTGCTGGACCTGGTGACAGGGGCCGACGGGGAGGCGGGATCGCTGCAAAAGCTCGCCGACGGCGCCGCCCGCTGGATCAGTACCACGGCCGGTGCGCCCGTCGAGTGCGCCGCGGTGCTGCACCGGCAGCGATGCTGTCCTTCCATCGCCGGAAGCACTCCGGAGGCGGCAAGCGTTGCCGCGGCCGAAGATGAGCAGGCGGACGGACCGGCGGCACTCGGCTCGGCACTGGCTGCGCCCGCAGTGGTCAATGTGGGCGGTTCACGCTGGCAGGCGTACCGCAGGCGGCTGTTGGAAAGAGGCTTCGGCTCAGCACTCGCCGTTCCCCTGGAACTCCAGGCGGGCTCCGCCGGCGCCGTCATATTCCTGGGCCCGCCAAACTTCGGCTTCAACGCCAGGGTGGTCCATGAGGCATCCTGGTTCGCCGGAGTCGCCTCACAAAGCCTGAAACTGGCCCTTGACGTACATGGCGTTATCCGTGCCGGGGACAACCTCAAACAGGTACTGGAAAGCAGGACCAGCATTGACGTTGCCTGCGGAGTGCTCATGGCGCAGAACCGCTGCTCCTATGCCGAGGCATTCGGCAAGCTCGCAGGTACCTCCAGGAACCGCAATCTCAAGGTCCGCAGTGTGGCGGACAGTATCCTCAAGGCGATGCCCAGCGGCGCGCCCGGAACCCGGTTCGAGCCCCCGGCAATTGCCTGATACAGACGCGGGACGCCTCAGACGCCCGCTGCGGCGGCGTGATGCCTTAGTGGCGCGCCCGTGCCCGGATAAGGCCGGCCGCCACCAGCCCTGCACACCCAAGTGAAGCCAGCATGCCGCCGAGAGCCATGAAGTAGTCGGTAATGGTCATTGTCCTGCGCTCCTTCCGTCCTGCCGATGAGCCCAAGCTACGCGGCGAAACTCAGTGTTGCCTGAAGGATCGCCAGCAGGTTCGGTCAAGATCCGGTAAAGGAAGAATGCGGGGATCCACATACTTGGCCACCGTGACCTTTCCTTTGCCATGGCGTTCCGTATTATTCATGCATGTGGACTAAACAAAGCCAGAGTTTCTGCCCCACCTGCGGCAGGACCACCAATCACGTCACCCACTTCCAAAAGGACGACGCCGGTTCCCTGGTTGCCCACGTCCACTGCGCCGAGTGCCCGGAGACCGCGGCGGCTGTTGCCTAGGCAGTTTCGTTGGACGGAGCGTGCAGACGGAGCACGGCGAAGACGCCCAGTGCGGCTGCCTGGATGAGCGTGATGGTGATGGCCAAGGCAGGAATTGAGCGCTCGTAGAGCAGGCCGATGACGAAGCTTCCGGCCAGCCAGGCGAGCCCGTAGCAGGCCGTGAACATGCCATAGGCACTCCCCCGCCGGACCGCGGGGGCCAGGCCCGCCACACCGGCCCGCATAGTGCTTTCCTGCACCCCCATGGCCGCTCCCCACACCAGCACCCCCACGACGGCAGCCGCGGTGTTGTTGCTGAAGCCCAGCCACGGGACAGCTGCGGCCAGCACCGGCAGCGCCAGCAGGACCTTCAGCCCGATGCGGTCGAAAAGCCAACCGGATACCAGTGCTGCCACCGCGTCCACGCCCATGGCACCGGCGTAGAGGACCGGGACAAGCGCCGGCGGGAGGAGCCCGGCGGCCACCAAATGGAACGAGAGCAGCCCGAACGTTGCGTAGCCGAACATGGTCAGGCTGCTGAACGCGGCGTAGACCCAGTACTGGCGCGGCATGGGAGGAACGTCCCCGGGCACGGCCTGGGCAGGATCGACGCCGGGCGTTGCCGGCTGCGGGCCCGGGGATACGGCGGCGGGCTGCACGGTGGGGGCCTCATACACAGCAGGATCAGGGACCCTGCGGCGAAGCCAGAACAGAATGAGCATGGCTGCAATCCCGGGAACGGCCAGCAGCAGGAATCCGGGCCCATAGCTGCCCGAGAGCGCCAAGGCAACCCCCACGAGCAGCGGCCCCACCAAGGCGCCCACCTGGTCGAGCGCCTCATGCAGGGCGAACGCCTTTCCCTGACCCAGCGCCGAACCGGCCTCCGCGAGCATGGTGTCCTTCGCCGGGCTTCGCACCGCCTTGCCCAGCCGCTCGGCGAGGACCAGGAGGCAGGCAATCCACAGCGCGTCGGAAATTCCCAGCAAGGGGACGGAAATGGCGGTCAGCGCATAGCCGCTGATGGCCAGCGCCCAGCGCAGCCCCGGACGGTCGGCCAGCCGCCCGAACACCAGCCGGAGAACCAGTGCAACCGCTTCGCCGGCACCGGTGACCACGCTGATCAGCAGCGCAGACGCCCCCAGGGCACCAAGGTAGGGTCCGGTGACGCTCCGGGCGCCTTCGTACACCATGTCCATGAGCGCACTGACAATCCCGAAAACCAGGATGAAGCGTATGGCGGTCAGGGGCGCCCCGGGAATCGTCCCGCCGGCGCTGCCGCTAGTGCGCATGCTCCCGGGCCTGCTTCGGGGCGGAGCTGGGGACGGCCGGGCCCGGCAGGTTGCGGCGACGGCGGAAGGCACGGGAACGGGGAGGGTGCGGAACATCGCCTTCAGGGCGGGTGACCGCCAGGATCACCCCAATTCCGGCGAGCGAGGACACCATGGCCGAGCCGCCGTAAGAGATGAACGGCAGTGGCACGCCGATGACCGGAAGCAGCCCGCTCACCATGGCGATGTTGACCACCGCCTGTCCAAGGATCCAGGTGATCACACTGCAGGCGACAATCCGGGAGAATGTGTCAGTGGTCCGGGCGATGGTCTTGAACACCGCAACGGCCAGGGTGGCGAACAGGCCCAGCACCAGCAGTGTGCCGGCCAGGCCAAGCTCCTCCCCGAGGATGGAGAAGATGAAGTCGTTGTGGGCTTCGGGGATCCAGTTCCACTTCTGCCGGCTTTGTCCCAGGCCCACGCCGAACCAACCGCCGGAGGCGAGCGCATACGCACCGTGCTGCGCCTGGTAGCCCATGCCCTGCGCGTCCTCGTCGGACCCCATGCCCAGCCAGGATGAGATGCGCCCCATTCTGTTTCCACTGGTGGCCGCGAGCGCCAGGGCCGCTACCGCGCAGATCAGGCCCGCAACAGAGAACACCTTCATGCGCACTCCGCCGTAGAACATGGTGGCGGCAAGAATCATCATGATGATCATGGTGGTGCCCAGGTCATGCCCCAGCGCCACGATGAACATGATCAGCCCGCCGGCGGGCCCCAGCGGAATGACGGCGTGCTTCCACTGGCCCAGCAGCGCCTGCTTGCGGTCCAGGATTGCGGCAGCCCAGACAATCAGCGAGAGTTTGGCGAACTCGGACGGCTGCGCGGTGAACCCACCCACGCTCAACCAGTTCCGGTTTCCGTTCACTGACATGCCCAGGGGCGTGAACACCAGCACCAGGGCAACCAGGGAGGCGATCAGCAGCGGCCAGCCCAGTTTCCGGATGCGGGGGACCGGCATCCGTGCCAGCACCAGCATGATCACCACGCCGGCCACGGTCCACATGGCCTGCTTCAGGGGAAGATCGTACGGATTGTTTCCGGCCGCCACGGATTCCACTGACGACGCCGAGGCCACCTCAACGAGTCCGATCGCCGAGAGCGTGAGGACCACGGCGAGGATCAGCGGCCGGAGGCGTCCGGGCGAATCATCTTCCAGCCACACCGCCAGCTTGCCCAGCCCGCGCCGGGCAGGACGTCCGCCCGCGCGCTGCTTGTGTCCTGTGTTCATCCGTCCGTTCCTCAGCCTGCACACCCGGGCTTCCCGCATGGTCGGGTCCGTCACCGGGGGCGGGTACCGCCGAGAAAACACAGTACGCCTCCGCCGGGGCATAGGGCGCAGGCACACGCGCCGCGCCACCAGTTCTAGGGAAATTGCCAGCTTCGGCATGTAGGGTATCGGAAACCTGTCCCCTCCCGAAGGTCATCTTGTCGTGTTCGGTTCCAGAAAATCCCCAAGCCCGGAACAGGAAGGCTCCAGCCCCTTAGCCTACCCGGGCCAAGGCCAGCTGTACGCCGCCAGTTCGCGCCACCTCCGGCCTTCCCGCCGTGCCCCGCGGTGGGTCAAGGTCATCACCGGGGTGGTGTCCGTGCTGCTTCTGGGCGTGCTGGCGTTCGGCGGCTACTGGGTGTGGCGGCTGCAGTCCAACATCAGCACCTCCCAGCTCTCGGCAGGCGGACAGCGGACCGAAGGGGCCGTCAATGACAGCACGGACCGTCTGCAGATCCTGGTCCTGGGCTCGGACACCCGCAGCGGCAACAACAGCCAGTACGGTTCGCCCGATGACTCCTCCGGCTACGGGCAGTCGGACGTGATGATGCTGCTGGACATCTCAGCCGACAACAAGCACGTCAACGTGGTCAGCTTTCCCCGCGACCTGCTGGTGGACGTCCCTGCGTGCACGGACTCCAAAACCGGACAGAAGTACCCGGAACAGCAGGATGCCATGATCAACAGCGCCATGAAGCAGGCCGGGATCGGCTGCGCCGTGGACACCGTTAACAAGCTCACAGGGCTGGAAGTGGACCACTTCATGATGGCGGACTTCAACGCCGTCAAGGAGCTGTCCAACGCCGTGGGAGGCGTGGACGTGTGCGTCAGCTCCGCGGTGGACGATCCCGATTCCGGGCTGCACCTGCCCGCCGGCACCTCGCAGGTGCAGGGGGAACAGGCCCTGGCCTTCCTGCGCACCCGGCACGCCTTCACCAACGGCGGGGACCTGGGCCGGATCAAGGCCCAACAGGGCTTCCTCGCCTCACTCACCCGCAAACTGAAGTCCGAGGGCACGCTGGGCAACCCGGAGAAGGTCCTGACCATCGCCGATGTTGTCACCAAGAACCTGACGGTGGATCCGGGACTGTCCTCGGTTCCCTCGCTGCTGACCATCTCCAACCGGCTGAAGAACATCGATCCCGCCAGCGTCAACTTCATCACCGTACCCACGGTGCCGGCGCCGCAGGACCCCAACCGGCTTGCCTTGGATGAACCGGCGGCGTCCAACTTCTTCAAGGCGCTGCGCAACAGCCCGGACCTGAGCCAGCCCGCCCCGGAGGCCCCCGCCAGCACGCCCGCAACACCCGCGGCGCCTGCCTATGACAAGGCCCTGCAGCCGGTTTCCATTGCCAACGGCACAGGCATATCGGGCCGCAGCAACGCGATCGCCGGGATGCTCTCCGGGGCTGGATTCACCAAGCTGACCAAGCTGCCGGCCCAGACGCAGGGCCAGACCATGGTCTACTACTCCGCCGGGTTCGAAGATGTCGCCGCGGATGTGGCCTCGCTGTTCGGCCTGCCGGCCAGCAGTGTCCAGAAGGTGGCGAACATCCAGGGCGTGCAACTGTACGCCGGCACGGACTTTGCCACGGGCACCAAACCCGCCGCTCCGCCGTCGCCCGCGGATTCCTCCGGCGGCGTGGTGGCGCAGACCGGCAGCGACCAGACCTGCGAGTCCACCAACCCGATGGGATAGAAGACCGTTCGCGGAACGTGGATTGCGGGGCCCCAGACCCCGCAATCCACGTTTGCGTGAATACAGCATCCGCTGTACTTTCGATCCATGCAAACCCTCACCCATGCCCCGGTACTGGCCCGCTTCGGCCACGCCGTCTCGGATCCCACCCGCGCCCGCGTGCTCCTGGCGCTGGCGGAGGGCGCGTCCTATCCCTCTGATCTTGCGGACAGCGTGGGTGTCTCCCGGCAGAGCATGTCCAACCACCTCACGTGCCTGCGGGGCTGCGGATTGGTGGTTGCCGTTCCGGACGGGCGCCGCACCCGGTACGAACTCGCGGATGCCGGGATCGGCCATGCCATAAAGGACCTAATCACCGTTGTCCTTGCCGTGGACCCCGCCTGTTGCGCCCCCAACGGAGAGTGCCTGGCATGAGCGCCATGAATGTATCTGCCACGCGGCGGCGAATACTGACGCGGCGGATCAGGATTTTTGCGGCAGCCACCATCAGCTACAACATCGTCGAGGCGGTGGTGGCGTTGTGGGCGGGAGGCACCGCGGATTCCTCAGCGCTGATCGGGTTTGGTCTGGACTCGGTAATAGAGGTGGCCTCCGCAATGGCCCTCTCCTGGCAGTTTTCGGCCAAGGATCCCCAGCGGCGAGAGCATCTGACGCTCCGGATCATCGCCGTGTCGTTCTTCGCCCTGGCGGCCTTCGTCGCCGCGGACTCCATCCGTTCCCTGGCCGGCGGCGGTGAAGCGCAGCACTCGGCGCCCGGCATCGCCATCGCAGCACTGAGCCTGGCCGTCATGCCCGTCCTGTCCTGGGCCCAGCGCCGGGCCGGCCGCGAAATGGGATCCAGATCTGCGGTGGCGGACTCGAAGCAGACCCTGCTGTGCACCTATCTGTCCGCCGTACTGCTGGTGGGACTGGTCCTGAACAGCACACTGGGTTGGTGGTGGGCAGATGCCGGAGCGGCCCTGGTGATTGCGGCCATCGCCGTCCGCGAGGGCATCAACGCGTGGCACGGCGAGGCCTGCTGCGGTGTTCCAGGCGCCGCCGGCAGCGAACCGGAGGTTGCCGCGTGCTGCCCGGGATACTCAGCGACAGCGTCCCGGAGCGTGCTCGGCATTCCCGGGATCAGGGAGAGCTGACGGACAAACTCCTTTTGTCAGCGGGCCAGTTGTCCCTCCGGCTCACGTTCCGGCATTGCCGGTTTGGCCGGGCCGGTGCCTGCAGGCGGGGAAGGCACGACGGCGGGATCCAGCCTTTTGTTCGCCCAGCGCCGGAGCGGCCGCTCCACAAAGCGGAAGGACGCGTAGGCCAGCAGCACGGTAAGCGCTGCAGTCAGGGCGATGCGAAGGGGCAGGGACGGAATCAGCCGCATCAGCAGCAGGTAGACAGGCAGGTGCCACAGATACATGCCGTAGGACAAGTCCCGGCCAGGACGGGACAGCCAGGGGTGGCTGAGGAACCGCGAGAAGAACCCGGCAGGTTGCAGGACCAGGGATCCGATCAGCACGGCGGCCAGCACGGCCAGCACCGTGGGACCAACGCTCCAGAAAGTGTTGAACCAGGCACCCGGGGCGTCCGGTTCCTTGAGCAGGAACAATGCTGCAACCAGGGCGGCGCCGGCAACCGGGGCGGCCCAGCGGGCGGCGGACGCCAGGGCGTTGTGGACTCGGGAGCCCTTCCGGACTGCGGTGAACAGCAGGGCGAGCGTGCAGCCGGCCAGCAGTTCGTCGGCCCTGGTGTCCGGTCCGTTGTAAATCCGGGCCAGCGGCTGGCCGGCATTGACCAGCAGGAACCGGTTCAGCACGAAAGCGGCGGCCACGGCTGCGGTAGCCACCGCTGCGGTGCGGACCCTCCAGAATCGGAGCATCGCCAGCAGGAGCAGCGGCCATACGAGGTAGAACTGTTCCTCCACGGCGAGCGTCCAGGTGGGGCCGAGGGTTTCGCCGGCGATGGACTGGCCGAATGCGCCGAAGTGCGCCAGGTTCATCACGTAGCCGGCGGCCGGAAGGACGAACCCCGTTTGGCCGCCCCAGCCTGAGGCCGGGAACACGAGGCCGACGCCCACGATCACCGCGCAGAGTGCCAGCAGCGCGGGCCAAAGGCGCGCCAAGCGCCTGGCATAGAAGATGCCCAGGCGGAGCCGGCCAGTGGCCATCCATTCCTTCATGATCAACAGGGTGATGACGAAACCGCTCAGCGTGAAGAAGACGTCGACGCCGATGGAGCCACCGGGCATCGACTCGGTAGCCGTGTGAAAGAAGAAGACGCCTGCCACGGCGATGGTGCGAAGCCCGTCCAGGGCGTGCTTCCGCCCCGCGATGAGTCCTGCTCCGGGCACGGCCTCGCCGTCCGCTGCTGACAAAGTTCCACTGCTTGACCTCAAAACCACTAAGCAAGCATATATAACGTTTCCATAACCGGGCTGTGTCCCGGCTGGGAGAAGCATGGGTGTGCGCACAGAACTGCGGCTTGTGGGAGGTGCCCGGCGCTCCTAGATTGAAGACATGCCGGAACCACAGATCACGGACGATTTTGAAGGCATTGTCGACCTGATCGCCCGCACGGAGGACATCAAATCTGTGCTGGACGGCATTACGGACTATGCAGCAGCCACAATGACCGGCAGCATCGGTGTAGAGATTGAATGCGCCATAACGCTGCACCGGCGCAAGCACACCGCCACTATCGGAGGCAGCAGCGGCAGGGCCGTGGTACTTGACCGGATCGAGCAGACGCTGGGTGATGGCCCCTGCGTGGAAGCCCTGCAAACCGGCGTCCCCGTCCTCATGGGCGATGTGTCATCAGACGGGCGCTGGCCAGAGTACCGCAGCGCACTGGCCACCGCCGGCGTCGCCAGCGCCCTTGGCATCCCCATGGCACTGGACAGTGAGTCTGGTGCGGTCCTGGATTTTTTCGCCCCCGCCGGAGGACTGTTCGATGAGCAGGCGGTGGCCAGCGGAGTAAGGTTTGCCGACATGGCGGCCAAAGCGCTGCGCCTTGCCATCCGGATCGCCTCCGCAGACCAGCGCGCCGAGAACCTGAAAGCGGCAATGGACACCAGGACGGTCATTGACCTGGCCTGCGGCATCATCATGGCCCAGAACAAATGCAGCAAGGACGCGGCCTTCGACCTGCTGCGCAGCGCCTCCAACACCCGCAACCAGAAGCTCAACGAGCTTGCCCAAGCATTGGTCAACCGGTTTTCAGGCCCGGCAGACGCGACGGCCCACTTCGACGACTGACACGGTTGCGCTGGACGGCCGCACTGATAAAGACGGGCCCGGGAGCCAGCGACGCTGATGGCCCCCGGAGTATAAGGCGCGGATGTGGCCCACCCCCGAAATATGGTTTCCCTGGGCCACACCCGCGCCGGCTAAAAGGGCGGCGGCGCGCCAAAGGAAAGTTGGGGTGGGGACAGGACGGTCAAGGGCATTCCTCCGATGGCAAAAATCGGGCCACCTGCCTGACCTTCAGCCAGCCTAACAATGGTCTGCCACTCCGGTGTAGGGACTAAATACCCAATTTTTGCTCAATTTCCCCCAATTAATGGATCTGTAGCGAGCAGCACCGGCGCCCTGGCGGTATCAATGCGTTCCGGGAGATCGCGGCCGCCCCGATCCGGGACCATACGGTGAGCGCAACAGCGGGTTAGTGCGCTCCCCCTTTCCACTGCCGCCCCCCTTCTATGTCCGCGCATCGCGCTGCTAGCATGGCCGGTGCCGACACCGACGTCCGTTAATAAAGGAGCCCCCATGGCCACGCGTCTCAACCCCTACCTGAGTTTCCGCAACAACGCCCGGGAGGCGATGGAGTTCTACAAGGACGTCTTTGGCGGCGAGCTGAACGTCAGCACCTTCGCCGATTTCCACGCAAGCCAGGATCCCTCCGAAGACAACCTGGTCATGCACGCCCAGCTCGACAGCCCGTCGGGGCTCACCCTGATGGGCTCAGACACGCCGGCGCGCATGGACTACACCCCGGGGAACACTTTCAGCGTTTCCCTCAGCGGCGACGACGAAGCCGAACTGCGGGGGTACTGGGAGAAGCTGTCCGACGGCGGCACGGTCACCATGCCCCTGGAAAAGGCCATCTGGGGCGATGCCTTTGGCATGTGCACCGACAAGTTCGGCATTCCCTGGCTCGTCAACATCGCAGGCCCGAAGCAGTAGCGCGGCAGCAGCTGTCCGCAGCGGCACGTCCGCCGGACGTCGGCGTTTAGGTGATTCGCGGCGGCACGTCGCCACACCATGATTTGAGTGCGTTGGCAAGGCCGTCCGCAGTGCCTCCACCCACCCACGCGACGTAGCCGTCGGGCCGCACCAGGACCGCCGTGGGCGGCACCACCGAACCCAATACCGGAAGCTGCCATTCGCCGTCGTACGCTGCCGGCACGTACAGCGCGTTTCCTGCGCGGCCGGCTTCCAGGGCCGGGCCACCGAAATCCAGCAGCACCGGCCGGGCCTGGTGCAGCAGCGCGTACACCCGCACCGGGCCATCATCAGAGGTGATGTCCAGGTCCGGCATGCGCCGGCCGAGCAGCGGATGGCCCGCTCCCGGGTGGTAGGCCACGTCCAGCCCCGCGATGAGTGCGGCGATGGGCGTGCCGGCAGCATCAACGCCGAGCACCTCGTCGAGCAGATCACGCAATGCTTCCTGCCGCGGGTCCGACTTCTGGAAGAGGGACTGCGCCATGGTGTATTTGAGGGCCCGCGCCCCTGCCGGGTGGCGCTCCGCGTGGTAGGTGTCCAGCAGTTCCTCGCCGGAGCTCCCCCGCACCACCTGCCCCAGCTTCCAGCCGAGATTGACGGCGTCCTGCAGTCCGAGCCCGATGCCAAGGCCGCCGGTGGGTGAGTGGACATGCGCGGCGTCGCCGGCCAGCAGCACCCTGCCTTTCCGATAGGACTCGGCCTGCCTGGTGGCATCCGTGAACCGCGAGAGCCAGACAGGGCTGTGCACGCCGAAGTCCGTTCCGAACACATCGGTCAACGCCTGCTTCAAGTCCGCCAAGGTGGGTCCGGACGCCGGCCCAAGCGAGGCCTCCGTGACCACCACCCGGACCAACCCGTCACCCATCGGATAGAGCCCGTGGATCCCCCGGCTGTCCACCTTCCCCTGCTGGACCGGCTCCCCCGCCACCCTGACCTCCGCAATGAGGGTGCTGCGGGTAGCGCCCGGGCCCGCCATCGCAACTCCTGCCGAGCGCCGCACCACGCTGTGGCCGCCGTCGGCGCCCACAACGTACCTGGCCCGCACCGTCCCGCCACCTGCGAGCCGGACCTCCACGCCGGCGTCGTCCACTGAAACTTCCGTGACCTCCACACCACGCCAAATTTTCACCCCCAGCTCCTGGACCCACTCCAGCAGCAGCCGCTCGATGTGGTTTTGGAAGAGCGCCAGCGTATAGGGGTGGCGCGTGGGCAGGCCGGCCAGGTCCAGCTGGGTGCCGCCGAAGGTCGCCGTCTGGATTGTCCTGCCCTCGGCCAGGAACCGGTCCGCAATGCCGCGCTGGTCCAGCAGCTCGATGGTGCGCGAATGGATTCCGCCGCCCCGGGAGCCGGCCAGCTCCTGGGACCGGCGCCGCTCCAGGACCAGCGCGTCCACACCAGCCAGCCGCAGTTCCCCGGCCAGCATCAGTCCCGTCGGTCCGCAGCCCACGATCACTACATCGCGCATGTTGTCCCCGCCGTTCCTTTGTTGTGGACCGCCAGTATGGGGCAGCCCGGGGGCCTTGCGGCAAGGCCCCCGCTGCGCGGTATCTTGAAAATGCGAGGAGATTTTGTGGCAGGTGTCGATTTCCGCTTCCCGTGTGCGTCGTATGGGTAGGAGCTTCTCCAATGAGGAGCCCGTGACCACGACAGAAGGGAGCATGACATGTCCAAGTACCTGATCCTGATCTACCAGGACGAGGCGGTGGCCCGGCAGGCCGAAGGGGAATCCATCAGCGCCAGCTACCAGGAGTTCCAGCGGCGGCGCGGCTCTTGCCTGATCGGCGGAGCCGCCTTGCACCCGTCCTCCACGGCGACGTCAATCCGGCGTGATGGGTCCGGCGGATTCGCGGTGACGGACGGACCCTTCGCGGAGTCAAAGGAGACCTTGGGCGGCTACTACCTGATCGAAGCAGCCGACCTTGACGAGGCCCTTGAGATCGCCAAGGAGGTTCCCGCCGGCGTCGGAGTCGAAGTATGGCCGGTGCGGGTGGCCAGCTGATGCCGGGGGCCGCCAGGACAGAAGTTGCTGCCGCGGTTGCGGATGCGCACCGCCGGGAGTGGGCGTTCGTGCTGGCGGCGACGGTACGGGTTGCCGGTGACATCGACGCCGCAGAGGAGGCTGTGCAGGACGCGTACGCCAGCGCGTTGTCCACGTGGGGCAGGAGCGGGATCCCCACCAACCCCGGGGCATGGCTGACGGTGACGGCCCGACGGCGGGCCCTGGACGTTCGACGTCGGACAGCCACGGCGGAGCGTGCCCTGCCCAAGCTGGTCAGCCCCGGAGAGCGCGGCGTTGACGAGGCCGTTGTGGAAGGAGCGGGTCCGGAAGGAGAGGACATCCCGGACGACCGCCTCCGGCTCATTTTCACCTGCTGCCATCCGGCCCTGGCACTCGAGGCCCAGGTGGCCCTGACGCTGCGGCTCCTGTGCGGGCTCTCCACCGCCGAGGTGGCCCGGGCGTTCCTCGTCCCGGAGACCACGATGGCGGCCCGTCTTACCAGGGCAAAGAAGAAGATCGCGGCCGCGCACATCCCGTACCGCGTGCCGGGGGCGTCGGAGCTGCACGAGCGGGTTGATGGGGTGCTGGCGGTGGTGTACCTGGTCTACACCACGGGGCACACGGCTCCGTCGGGAGCGGACTTGATGCGCGGAGACCTGGCCGGGCGCGGGCTCGAGCTGGCCCGGATGCTGCGCGCGCTCCTCCCGGAGGACCCCGACGTGGCGGGGCTGCTGGCGCTGATCCTGCTGACCGGGGCCCGCACCGGCGCCCGGCTGGACGGACAAGGGGATCTGGTCCTGCTGGAAAACCAGGACAGGTCGATGTGGGACCGGCAGGCCATCGAGGAAGGGGTGCGGCTGCTGGGTGCGTCACTGGCGGCGCGTCCGCCAGGCCGCTTCGCCCTCATGGCAGCTATTGCAGCGGTGCATGACGAGAGTGGATCCTGGGCGGACACGGACTGGCACGAGATCCTGGGCCTCTACGACCTGCTCCTGGCAACGTGGCCCTCCCCCGTGGTCCGGCTCAACCGGGCCATCGCCCTGGGCTTCGCGCTGGGCCCCGCGGAAGCCCTCGGAGAGCTGGATGCCCTCGGTGCCGAACCACAACTGGCCCGTTACCCGTACTTGGCCGCGGCCCGGGGTGATTTCCTGGCGCGGCTTGGGCGTGCGGCGGAGGCCCGGCTGGCTTTTGAGGAGGCTCTGATCCTCACCGACAACCAAGCGGAGCGGCGATTCCTCCGGTCTCGGATAAGCGAGCCGCCCGAAAGCCGGGGCCTTCCGGGACAAGGGGAAAGCCCCTCCTAGGAGGGGCTTTCAACGTAGTTGTCAATTGTCATCAGGTAATGGTCAGCGGTGATGCACTCCCCCTTCCCGGACGCTCCCCGGCGCCCATCCGGACTATGACGCCTATCACTTTAATAACCTGCAGCCTGGGCGTAAAGACCCTGGCGGAAAAAACCGAAACCTCCACCCCGGCCTCCCGTCTTTCCCCTATGTTCAGACCCCTGGCGGCGGCCACAACTTTGTTCTATAACTAATAGAACAAAGGGAAGGGTTGGAGGTGCGTTGATCCTCAACGTGGACCTGAGCGCCGACGTACCGATCTATCAGCAGATCCGGGACCAGGTCGTGGAAGCGATCGCGCACGGCGCACTGACGGAAGGCAGCCCGCTGCCGCCCACCCGCACGCTCGCCGCTGATTTCGGCGTCAACTTCCATACGGTCAACAAGGCCTACGACCTCCTTCGGCAGGAAGGGCTGATCCGCCTTAGCCGCGGGACCGGGGCGGTGGTGACCGCGGCTGCCACGGACCAGGTCCTCCCCTCCGACTGGACCGCCAGGGCCCGGACCCTCCTGGCCGAGGCCGTGGCCCGTGGAATACCTCCCGACGAGGTGCTCAGGACCTGCCAAACACTGCTCACTTCCTTTGGTCCCGCAAAGCAGGAGGACACGCGATGATTGTTTCCGTCATTCTGGGTTTCGTGCTGCTGGGACTGGTACTGCTGCTGGCCCTGGTGCTGCCATCGGTGACCAGTGACACCATTCCCTTCGGGGTCCGCGTCCCGGCACAATACGCTGCCAACCAGGTGGTTACCAGGCAAACGCGCATTTACCGGCGGCGGGTCCTGCTGTGCGGTGGTGTCATTGCCGCAGCCGGTGTGGGCAGCGTGGCGGTAACCGGGCAGCCATTGCTGCTGCCGTTGTCGGTGCTGGTGCTGGTTGGTACCTGGTACGGCTGCTTCTTCCTGGCGCATCAGGAGATCCGGGCAGCGAAGCGTGCCGGTGGTTGGTTCGAGGGGCTGCACCAGGGCATCGCGGTGGACACGGAGCTGCGAACCAGTCCTCCGCGGTTCCCCTGGCGCTGGGTGGCGCCGGCGGCGGTCATCACGGCTGCGACGGCGGTCATCGGCGTCGTGATGTACCCCTCCATGCCCCAAACCCTCGCAGTGCACTATGGCGCCAACGGTCTGCCCAACAGGCTGGAAGTGAAGTCAGTCGGCTCGGCTTTTTCGCTGGTCTTCCTGCAGCTCGGCCTCACAGCGCTGCTGGCAGGGATTGCGGCGGCGATCGTCCGCAGCAGACCCGATCTGGACCCGGCCCGCCCGGTGGGATCCTCGCGCTGGGGCCGGCACTACATGACGCTAAGTGCCAAGGCGCTGCTTGGACTGGTCGCCATGATCGATCTGGGCTTGATGGGGTCGTCGCTGTTGATGTGGACCGGGACTGTTACCCGGTGGGCGCCGCTGGTGATCGTGGTCCCCGTCCTGGCCTCCGTGGCGGCAGCAGTCGCGGTCCTGGCCAGGAACAACAGGGACCGCGGCGGAAACGGGGAGGACACGGGGCTTACCCACCGCGATGATGACAGGTACTGGCGCGGCGGCGTGATCTACATCAACCGGGAAGACCCGGCGCTGCTGGTCCCCCGCAGATTCGGCATCGGGTGGACTTTGAACTTCGGTAACCCACGGGCAGCGATGCTGCTGGCCGGAATAGTCGCGCTGATCGGCTTGGTGGTCACGCTCCGCTTTGAAGGATGAGCACGTACGACGGCGGCAGGCGTCCGCCGTCGCACGTCCGCCATTCGTGTGGCGGGCTACCCCCGGGGGATACCCAAACGAAGTTTCGAGGCGCAAAAAGGCCGGCGCTGCCCGCATATGGGGTGCGCCGGCCTGTTTGCGCGTCGGGGACAGTTCTGCGCGTCGACAGGAGCGAGGCTAGATGTCTGCCAGGAGCGACATCGGGGCTTCGATGGCGTCGGCGACGAAGCGGAGGAAGCCGCCGGCCGTGCCGCCGTCGCAGACCCGGTGGTCAAACGTCAGAGTTAGCTCGGTGACCTTCCGGACAGCCAGTTCACCATTAACCACCCATGGTTTGTCGATGATCCGCCCCACACCGAGGATGCCCACCTCCGGGTGGTTGATGATCGCCGCTGAGCCGTCGACGCCGAACACGCCGTAGTTGTTCAGCGTGAACGTGCCTCTGCCCAGCTCAGCAGGAGTCGCCTTGCCATCGCGGGCCACCTGGGTGAGCCGGCGGATCTCCGCATCCAGCTCCCTGGCGCTGAGCCTCTCGGCACCACGCACGGACGGGACCACCAGGCCCCGGTCGGTCTGGGCGGCGAAGCCCAGATTGATCCCGTCGAACGACACGATCTCCTGAGTCCCGTCCTCCGCCGTCTCGATGCGTGTGTTCAGCTCCGGGTACTTCTTCAGGCCTGCCGTGACGAACCGCGCAATGAACGCGAGCAGGCCGGGGACCTCCGCGCCGCCCGCCTTCAGCCCCTCGCGCAGCTCCATCAGCGCGGTGGCATCCACATCCACCCACACGGTGGCTTCTGGGATCTCGGAACGGCTGCGGACCATGTTGGTGGCCACAGCCTTCCGGACCCCGCGGACCGGAGTGCGGGCGGCAACGCCAAGGCCGGTGCGGGGGTCGGTGCCCTTGGTTTCGACGGGCTCAACAGGACCCGACGGCGCTTCAACAGGCTCGGCTTCAGGCGCGGCTTCCGGTGCTGCCGCCGGCGCCGCCGTCTTCATCGCCGCCTCCACGTCGCGGCGCATGATCAGTCCGCTGTCGCCGGAGCCGGAGATGTCGCCCAGGTCCACGCCGTGCTCCCGGGCCATGCGCCGGACCAGCGGCGAGATCACAGCCCCCAACTTCCCGGGTACGCGGGTGCGGAGCAGTGCGAGCTCATCCTCCTTGGACAGCTCGGCGGAAGCGGATTCAGTCCGCTCGTCCACAGCTACGGAAGACTTCCGTGCACGGGTACGCCGGGCCTGGCCATGGCCGCCCGGAGTTCCGTACCCGATCAACACATTCCCGGATCCGGCCTTCTCCTCTTCGCGGTAGGTCTCCGCCTCGGTCGCCGCGGATGATGCCGCCGCGGGAGTGGCTTCTAAGGAACCGGACGAGGGACCCGATGCGAGCTTGCGAGCATTGGGAAGTCCGGGGCCGCTTCCTGAGCCGGCAGCATCGTCCGCAGGACGACTGCTGTCCGGCGAAGGGGCGGGGGCGGCATCATCCGCGGCACCCACGGGAGCGAAACCAAAGGGCGTCACCGAGATCAGCGGCTTCCCCACGTCGATGGTCTCGCCCGGCTGGCCGTGCAGCTCGGCCACGATCCCGGCGTAAGGGGACGGCACCTCAACGGCGGATTTGGCGGTCTCAACCTCCGCGATCGGCTGATCGACGGAAATCTCGTCACCGACGGCAACGTGCCAGGACACCAGCTCGGCTTCGGTGAGGCCTTCGCCGAGGTCCGGCAGCAAAAACACACGTGGTTCGCTCATGGTCAGTTCTCCCACTGAAGGTCGTCAACGGCGTCGAGGATGCGGTCCACGCCGGGCAGGTAGTACTTCTCGAGTTTGGGTGCGGGGTAGGGGACGTCGAACCCGGTCACGCGCCGGATGGGGGCGGCCAGGTAGTGGAAGCAGCGCTCCTGCACCCGGGCCACGATCTCGGAGGACACGGACGCGAAGCCGTGGGCCTCGGCGATCACCACGGCGCGGCCAGTCTTGCGCACCGATTCGCACACGGTGGCGTCATCGAACGGCACGATGGTCCGCACGTCGATTACTTCGAGCGAACGCCCCTCCAAAGCTGCCGCCTCGGCGGCGGCCAACGCGGTGGGGACGGACGGACCGTACGCAATCAGCGTCGCGTCCGTGCCCGGACGCGCGACGGCGGCACGGCCCTCAGTGCCGAGTCCCGCCGTCGTGCCTTCCGCACGGGAGTCCTCGTGGAGGCGCCGGAGCTCCGAAAGGTCCACGGAGTCCTTGGTCCAGTACATCTTTTTGGGCTCCATAAAGACCACCGGATCGTCGGAGTCGATGGCCTCGCGGAGCATCCGGTAACCGTCTGCAACGGTGGCCGGGGTGTAGACCTTCAGGCCGGCGGTGTGGGCGTAGTAGGACTCGGAGGAGTCGCAGTGGTGCTCCACTCCCCCGATGCCGCCGCCGTACGGAATGCGGATCACCAGGGGCAGCTTCACGGCGCCCTTGGTGCGGTTGTGCATCTTGGCCACGTGGCTGACGATCTGCTCGAATGCGGGGTACGCGAAGGCGTCGAACTGCATCTCGATCACCGGGCGCATCCCGTTGATCGCCATGCCCACGGCCATGCCCACGATGCCGGATTCGGCCAGCGGGGTGTCAAAGCAGCGCTGCTCCCCGAACATGGCGGTGAGTCCGTCGGTGATGCGGAAGACGCCGCCCAGCATGCCCACGTCCTCGCCGAACACCAGGACGGAGGAATCGGCGGACATGGCGTCGGCGAGTGCGGTGTTCAGTGCCTTGGCCATGGTGACCGGCTGCGGTCCGGCTGCTTCGGCGGACGCGGCGGCTGAAGCTGCCGCGCGGGCGGTGGCGACGGACACGTTGCCGTTGGCCTCGGACGATGTGGTGATGGTGGGGCTCACTTGCCGCCCTCCTTCGAATCGGTTGCTGCGGCGTCGCGGGCCATCTCGTCGGCGAGCATGGCCGACTGTTCCTTCAGCTGGGGCGTCTGCGCAGCGAAGACGTGGCGGAAGAGTTCCTGCGGGTCCACGGGCACGTCCTCGCCCAGGCCCTCGCGCAGCTGCGCGGCAACCGCCTCGGCGTGGTCGCGGATCCGGGCCTCGCCGTCGTCGTCCAAAAGCCCCCTCCCCGTGAGGTAGGTGCGCATACGGTTGACGGGGTCCTTGGCCCGCCACTCCGCAACCTCGGCGCTTTCCCGGTAGCGGGTGTCGTCGTCGGCGTTGGTGTGGGCCTGCATGCGGTAGGTGTTGGCCTCCACCAGCAGCGGTCCGGAGCCTTCGCGGGCCAGCTTCACGGCGCGGTCCAGGACGGCGAGGAGCGCCACGACGTCGTTGCCGTCCACGCGTTCGCCCGCCATGCCGTAGCCCACGGCCTTGTGCGCGAGCGACGGCGCCACGGACTGGTGCGCCAGCGGCACCGAGATGGCGTACTTGTTGTTCTGGACGAAGAAGATCACCGGCAGGTGGAAGACGGCGGCGAAGTTGAGCGCCTCGTGGAAGTCACCTTCGCTGGTGGCGCCGTCACCGCACATGGCCAGCACCACGGTGTCCTCGCCGCGCAACTTGGCGGCGTGGGCGACGCCGACGGCGTGCAGCAGCTGGGTGGTCAGCGGCGTGCACTGGATGCCCACCTTGTATTTGAGGGGGTCATAGCCGCTGTGCCAGTCGCCGCGGAAGATGGTCATCACCTGGACGGGGTCAACGCCGCGCGTCATCACAGCGACGGCGTCGCGGTAGGTGGGGAACATCCAGTCACCCTCGGAGAGGCAGAGGGCCGCGGCCACCTGGCAGGCTTCCTGGCCGTGGCTGGACGGGTACACGGCCATGCGGCCCTGCCGGACCAGGGCGGAGTTCTGGTCGTTGACGCGGCGGCCGACGACGAGCTGCTCGTACGCTGCCAGCAGTTCCTTGTCGCCGGGTACGGGGTATTCGTGGCCCGGCTGGGTGCCCTGCTCACCTTCGGGGATGAGCCGGCCGTCCGGGTCCACCATCTGGATCTGGTGCCGGGCGGGGAGCATGTAGTCCTCCACCGTGATGCCGAACTTCTTCACAGCTTCCGTGAGCGCGTTTCCTGGCGCTGCGGTGCTGGTGGTGTCCGGCACGGTGTGGTCTGCGGAGATCGTCATTGGTCCGTCCTTCGGTAGCCACTATTCCCTCCCAGTATTGTCCTGGCGGAGGTTTCGTATCCAGTACCTGGGCGAATCATGGAGAAGCTGCTCCGAAGTCCCTACTATGGAAGACGATTTGTAACTGTGACGTGGATTACCGACGGGAGTCGTGGACAAAATGCCGGGCAAGGATGCTGCTGCCGAGGTTCCGCTGGATGAGATTGACCGCCGCATTATTTCGGAGCTGACCCGGGACGGCCGGATGTCCGTGACACAGGTGGCCGAGAACGTGCACATCTCGCGTGCGCACGCCTACTCCCGGATTTCCCGGCTGACTTCTGATGGGGTGCTGACCCGGTTTACCGCGCTGGTGGATCCCATCAAGGCAGGGCTGAAGTCCTCCGCGTACGTGACGCTGAAGCTGAAGCAGGATTCCTGGCGTGAACTGCGGGACCAGCTGGGAGCCATTCCCGAGGTGCACCACATCGCCCTGGTGGGCGGGGACTTCGACGTCATCCTGCTGGTCCGCGCCGTGGACAACATCGACCTGCGCCGGGTCATCTTCGACCAGCTGCAGACCATGCCGGGCGTGCTGGATACGCAGACGTTCCTGGTATTCGAGGACGTGGATACGCGGTAGGAAGCGGCTCCGCCGCTGGCCGGCCCCCTTACTTCCTGAGGCGTGCCGAGGCCGGCACGGAGGGCCGTCCGAGTAATGACAGGGCTGCCGCCACGGCAGCAAGGACCGCCAGGAGTGCGGCGGCCATCTGGAAACCGAGACCGGACCCACCTGGCACCCCTGCACTGTCTGCAAGGGCAGGGGCGAGCGAATATGCTGCTGCCCCCAATGCCACGCCGAGAGAGGTTCCCACTCCCCGGGTCATGTTCATCACGCCGCTGACCATGCCCGCCTGGTGATCGTGTCCGGCGGCTGCCACCGCAGCATTGTTTGCCGGCGTGAAAAGGCCCAATCCCAGGCCCAGGGCAGCCAAGCCGGCCGCAGTAATCCACAGACTCGACGAAGGCCAAACCAGGATGGCCAGGGCGGCCGCGGCCAGCCCCATACCGGCCGAGGTGGGCAGCCGGGCTCCGGACCGGTCCGCGACAAAACCCGCAGCAGGAGCCACGAGTCCAAGTGCCACTGGAAGCACCGTCAGCAGCAAACCTGCTTGGGCGGGTGGCAGGGAATACTCGGACTCCAGGTGCAGGGGCGTGACGAACAGAACCCCGAAGAGCACGAGATAACTCAGCAGGCCGGTCGCGATGCCCCGGCTGAAGGTCCCGGTGCGGAACAGTGAGAGATCCACCAAGGGATGCCGCGCCCGGCGTTCGAGCAGGACAAACACGACGAACAGAACAGCTGATGATGCCAGCAGGCCCAGAACAGGAGGGTTACCGAAACCGGACCGGGATGCCTCGGACAATGCCAGAAGGAGGGCACCAACAGCCGGCATCAGGGCCACCAGCCCTGGCCAGTCCAGCCTCACCAGGGGAGCCTTGACCCGGGTTCGAGGCAGCAGCAAACAGCCCAGCACCACCCCGATCACGCCTGCGGGAATGTTGACGAAGAAGACCCACCGCCAGCCGCCCAGGCCAATGAGGATGCCGCCCACGGAAGGGCCCATGGCCAGGCCAACCGCCTGCGCGGCCCCTTGAAGCCCGATGGCCTTGCCGAGCTTCCCGGCGGGCATGCTGGTCCGGATCAGCGCGACGCTGTTCGCCTGGAGCATGCTCGCCCCTACCGCCTGAACCCCCCTGGCCACCAGGAGCCAGGTTATGTCCGGCGCCAGCGCGCAGCCCAGGGAAGCGAGGGTAAACAAAGCGAAACCGTAGGTGTAGAGCAGTTTCCGCCCCACCATGTCTGCCAGGCGGCCGACGGCCGAGATGCTGCCCACCAGCACCAGCAGGTAGATCAGGGCAACCCATTCCACCTGCGCGAGCGAAGCGTTCATTTCGGTTCTGATGCTTGGGACCGCCAATGTCACGATGCTGGCGTCCAACTGGCCCATGAAAGCACCAATGCACACGGTGGCAACCACCAGCCAGGCAGCCCCCGGCCGCCTTCGGACCCAGTCCGGCCGGGCCGGTTCCCGCAACAGTTTCCCCCAGCCGACGGCTGAATCGGGGGCTAAGGGGACTCCCTGGCGGGCATCTTGTTCTGTCACAGAACTATTCTACGTGGGAACTAAAAGGATAAGCTCACGGTATGAACACGATGCGTGTCCCCTCTTCCCCCGCTGCGGCACCTGCGCATGACCCTTCCGGCGCGGATGCATGGTCGCTGACGGGAGTGATAACGCGCCTTCGCCGGGTCCTGCGCTCGAGCGTCCGGCAGGATTTCCCATGGGAGTCTTTGCCCATGGCACAGGTGGAGGTCCTTCAGCGGCTGGCCGATGAGCCGGGCATCGGAGTCCGCGACCTGGCGGAGCGTCAAAGGCTGGCCACCAACACCGTGAGCAGCCTCATCCAACAAATGGTGACTTCAGGGCTGGTCACCCGTACCCCCAGGCCCGGAGACCGCCGGGCCGTGACCCTCAAACTCACCAGCGCCGGAGCGGAAGTCCTCTCGGGGTGGCAGGCAGCCAACCACCGAAGGCTGGGCCAGGCACTGCGGCAACTCACTCCAGCAGAACAGCAGGCGATAGAAGACGCCATCCCTGCCCTTGCAGCCCTCGCCGCACTGCTGGAATTGGAGGACGAACTCCAAGGCCAGAACCACAGCCAGCAAAACCAGACACCATGATGTACGGTACTGCGTCGCCGGCGCCCCAGTATCGGCCCGGCCTCCTCGTCGTACGGGACGAACCGGCCCCGAAAAGAGCGACCGCAGCAGACCTCCAGAACAGGACCCCATGACCGACAACGGCCCATTCATCCCCTCCCCGACGGTTAGCGCTTTTCACATCGGCCCGCTGACCATCCATTTCTATGCGCTCTGCATCATGGCCGGCATCATCTTTGCTGTCTGGCTGACGTCCCGGCGCTGGCACGCGAGGGGCGGCCAGGCCGAACAGGTCCTGGACATCTGTGTGTGGGCGGTCCCGGCCGGGATCATCGGGGGGCGCGCCTACCACGTCATCACCGACCCCGAGCTGTACTTCCAGCCAGGCAGGAATCCGTGGAACGCCTTTGCAATCTGGGACGGTGGACTGGGGATTTGGGGTGCCGTGGCGTTGGGTATCGTCGGCGCCTGGGTTGGCTGTCGCCGGAAGCACGTCTCTTTGGTGGCGTTCATGGACGCCGCGGCGCCGGGCCTGGTCTTCGCCCAGGCCCTGGGCCGGTGGGGAAACTGGTTCAACAACGAACTGTACGGGGATCCCACCACCCTTCCCTGGAAGCTTCAGATCCATCAGATGGATCCCGCTTCCGGTTCCGCCGTTCTGGGCCCTTCGGGAGCTCCCGTGGTCATCGGCTATTTTCAGCCAACGTTCCTTTACGAATCGATCTGGTGCGTAGCGGTCGGAGCCGTCCTGCTGTATCTGGACCGGCGCTTCGTTCTGGGTGCGGGCAGCGTGTTCGCACTCTACGTTGCCGGCTACACGGCGGGACGCTTCGCCTTTGAATTGATGAGGTCCGACTACGCCAACGTGATTCTGGGCCTGCGGGTAAACACCTGGGTGGCAGGACTGATATTCCTGGCCGGCGCTGCCGCCTTTGCCCTGTTGTTCCGGCGCAGACGATCGACGGCCGTGGATCCAGGGCCCATTCCGGCGTCAGGAAAAGTTTCCCAGAACGAACTTTCCTAGACTTACAGCGGTCCCCGGGATACCGACGTGATCCCGCAGGCTTGGGTAAGGTCTGATCATGATCCAGGCAGCGTCGGTGTCCGCCCTAACGTCCTACCACTGGCTTGGGATCCCTATCGCGGTGGCCGGCGCCATCCTGCTTGCGCTTGGAACGTTGTTCCAGCACCGGGCCGTGGAAGACCAGCCTGCCGCTTCCGGGCGTGCTGTCGGAAGCATGGGCGGAGGACGCCTCCAGGCCCTCGTTCGAAATCCAAAGTGGCTTGCCGGGACAGCGATGCTGGGCGGCGCCATCCTCCTCCAGCTCACCAGCCTCCGGTTCTCCCCGTTGATCGTGGTCCAGCCCATCGGTGCGGTGGCCCTGGTGGTCACCACGCTGGCCACGGCGCGGATAACCCGCAGGTCCCCCGGCCGCCGGTCCCTCACCGCCGTCGGGTTGTGCATGGGCGGCGTGGGGGTGTTCGTTGCGGTAGCGGCGCTGTCAGCACAGGACGTGGAGATCAGCGACCGGCACCTGGTCACCATCCTCATCGTTTTGGCCGCGGTCCTTGCCTGCGTGGCCGTCGCCTTTGTGTTGTGGCGCCACCGGGCGGGCGCGGTGGTCTTCACCGCCGGCGCCGGGGTCCTGTTCGGATTCGTCGCGGCCCTGGCCAAAACCGTGATCGGCCGGCTGTTCCAGGGCGATTTCGAGTGGCTGTCCCTGACATGCGTCGCCGGCCTGGTCGTTGCCGGCCTCGCAGGGAGCTTCCTGGTCCAGAACGCCCACAGCCGGGGAACGCCCGAACTGGTGGTCGCCGGACTCACCGTCATCGACCCCCTGGTTGCCGTGGCGATCGGTGTCACCATCCTCGGCGAGGCGGACACGGCGCCTCCGCTTGCGATTGTCCTGTTCCTCCTGTCCGGTGCAACCGCCATCGCCGGGGTCTTCCTGCTCGCGGGGGTCCGGAAGCCGGCGAGGCCGGGAGTGAAACCATAGCGCCGGCTTCTCTTCCGTCCGTCAGCCTGGCAGGCTCCAGGCCGGCGTTCAGCGGCCTGCGCTCGGTGAAGCAGTCTTCCCGCGCTGGTCTGACGGGCCACTGATGAGGTTCTGCGGCGGTGCGTCGAAGTTGCCATGGTCGTAGAGGCCCACGGCCGCCTGCATGTACTGGGCCCACTGCGGGCCCGCAATGAAGGCTCCATCGACGGCCGGGTAGAACTTGCCGTTGATGGTGACGTTCCGTCCCAACCGGCCCGGTCCACCGTTAAAGGGGTCCCCGAAGAAGGACGCCGTGGCCAGGCCCTTGGTGTAGCCCACCACCCAGGTCTGGTTGTTCCATTCGTTGGTACCGGTCTTGGCGGCATCCGGCACCCCGAGTTTCTGCGGGATCAACAGGCCGGAGCCTTTCGTGAGGACGTCCTGGAGCACGTTGGTGACCGCCTTGGCCACATCCGGTTTCAGGGCGCCGGCCTGGCAGGACGATGTTTGGCCGCCGATCTTGTTTCCCTGGGCGTCATCAACTTCAGTGATGGACATGGGGGCGCAGTAGGTGCCGTTGGCCGCGAACGTCGCGAATGCGTTGGCCATGGTCAGAGGGGCCACGTTTTGGCTGCCCAGGATATTTCCCAGGGTTGAGAGGTCGATCTTTTCGTCTTTACCGCTGCCCAGGTGCAGGCCGATGGCATCTGCGGCGCGTTGGACGTCGCAGACATCATTGAGCCCGGCGAGGGAGGCGAACGTGGCCGTATTGATGGATTGGTAGATGCCTTCACGGACCGTCATGGGCCGGTACCAGTTGGGCTCATCGTTTTGCAGGTCCGCCGATTGCGGCACGGTGCTGTCGAACCAGCCCTGGACGGGATGGCAGGTGGTCTTCCACGGATAGTTGATGCCATAACGGCGGCGGGAAGCATCGACAACCTGGTTGGTTGACTTCCCCTCGCCAAGCCAGGCGGCGAGGGTGACGGGTTTCATCGTCGAGCCGGGCTGCATGCCGCCCACACCGCCCAGGCTGTTGCCGGCCGCGTCAGCGCTGTCCACGTTGAAGTTGTAGTCGGACACAAAACCGGTGCCTTCGCCGGGCAGCTTCCGGGAGTTCTGCGCCATGGCCAGGACTTTCCCGGTGCCCGGTTCAATGGTTACCAGCGAGGTGCCCCACTTGTCCGGGTTCGCGCCCGTCGTGGCGTCCACCTGGGTCTGGGCCGGCCCCTCCAGGCGCGGGTCCAGCGTGGTCTTGATGGTCAGGCCGCCGGCCATGATCTTCTGGTCCCGCTCGTCCTGGGTGGCCCCGTAGGACGGGTCATTCTCGATCTGGTGCAGGACGTAGTCGCAGAAGTACTGCGCCTGGGAAGCGTAGGCACAACCCTGTTTCGGGGGATTGAGTTTGAGCTGAATGGGGGTGTTCACGGCGTCGTCGTGCTGCCGCTGGTCGATGTAGCCGTGTTCCAGCATTGCGTCCAGCACCAGGTCCCGCCGGGATTTGGACGCTTCCGGGTGCACTGTCGGATCGTAGAGCGAGGGGCCGTTCACCAGGCCGGCCAACAGCGCGGCCTGGGGCAAGGTGAGGTCCTTGGCATCCACGGAGAAGAAGTACTGGCTCGCCGCCTGGATCCCGTATGCGTTGGCGTTGAAACCAACGACGTTCAGGTATCCGGCAAGGATCTGGTCCTTCGAGTACTGCTCCTCCAGGCCGATGGCGAGCTTCATCTCCTGGATTTTTTTGTTCATGCTCTTCTGCCCGTTGAGCACTACCTGGGCGTCCTTGCCCTGGGCAATCAGGTTCTCGTTGAGCATGTTGGTCACATACTGCTGGGTCAGCGTGGAAGCCCCCTGGTGGCCGCCGGCGGCGTCAATCATCGCGGCCCGCAGGATGCCCGCAGGGTCAATACCGCCGTGCTGGTAGAAGCGGTAGTCCTCGATTGCCACGATCGCATTCTTGATGTTGGGGGACATCTGATCCAGCGTTATCCGGGTCCTGTTCTCACTGAAAAGAGTGGCAATCTGGGACCCGTCCGCTGCAAGCACGCGCGTCATCTGGGCCGGCGGCGCCGCGAACACATCCTTGGGGAGGTTGGTGGACAGCGCTGCAGTGCTGCCCGTAACCGCCGTCTCCGCCAGGGCTGCGGCCGGAACCATCAACCCGGCCACCAGGGCGCCGCACAGTGCGCTCACGCCAATGAAGCCCAGGAACCAGCCCAGCGTTATGCCGGTGGCACGGAACAGGTTCCGGCCCCGGTGCGCGTTCGGCGTGGATGTGGAAGAGGCTCCCTTGGACATGTGTATCTCCGGTTCCCGACGTCGTATTACTGCAACGGTTGCCTTTCCCCGGACAGGTCCCCGTCACGGGCGTCGCACACCTGCGTCCATGCCGGCAACCGTGCCTTCACCCTACTCTTCGAACCTGATAGGCCCCGGTAAGGCTCCCCGGCGACGGGTACCGGCAGGTCATCCTGCTTAACCTGCGCTGGACGACGGCGTCGCCGCCAGGGTCTCCCCCGTCCCGGTACCTGATGTAGGTGCCGGCGTGGCGTCGTCAACAGACGACGTCGGTTGCCCCCTTCCATGTTCCCGGCCGCCGGGGCAGTGCCCATGTAAGTCGCTGCCGGAGCGGGTGCCTCCGCGGGAGCGGACGGCCCATCCTGAACATGGCCGCGATCTGTTCCTTGTACCGTTAAGGGTCGACTGGATGTCAGAGAGCGGAACGTTCTGGATATTCCGCCCGTATTCGGCGATTTGCGCCCACAGGGCCTCGAGTTGCTGCTTGCTGTCCCCGTCCAGCGGCCCGTTGAGGGTCAGTACCAATTGGCTGGCCGCGCAGCCCGAACAGCTGGCGAATGCGTAAGCCTCATTGTTGGTGGTGACAGGCCCGCCGTCGTCTGCCCACACCAGCGCGAAGGCAACGCTGTACTTCACCGAGCCGTCGGTGGTATTGACGGCGAGCGCCTGGTTTCCGTCGGCGGCCGGGGCGGCCGGCCTATCAAACGGGAACACCCAGGACGGAGCGGCAGCAGAAGGGGTCCTGCCACCACGGGCGGTACCAGGCGATGCCTCCTCAGCAGGCACCAGTAAGCATGATTAGTAATTTTGCGAAGCTTCGGGTGATGGGCGGGCATGCCGGCACGGCACCTGGGACACGAGGACGGACGGGCACCCGCAAGCCAGCGTTAACGTTGGTGGCATAACTTGGGCCCATGAGCCTTCTCCCCCTGGCCGCCACGGCCTCTTCCGTCCGTCCGGTGACGGGCCTGCTGCCTGCCTGGATGGATCCAAACGAGTTCCTGCGTGATCCGGCCCTGGCCCCCTGGCTCGTCTTGATCGTGTGCGCATTCCTTTTCGTGGAGACAGGCCTTCTGGTGGGGTTCTTCCTCCCCGGGGACTCCCTGTTGTTCACGTCGGGACTCCTGGCGGCAACGGGAATCATTCAGGTCCCCGTCGGCGTCCTCGCCGGCGCCGCGTTTCTTGCCGCGCTCGGCGGGGACCAAACCGGGTACCTCATCGGCAGGAAAGCAGGGCCGGCGGTCTTCAACAGGCCCGGTTCCAGGTTTCTGCGCGGCGAATACGCGGACAAGGCGCACAACTTCTTCCTCAAGTACGGTCGCAGGTCCGTGGTCCTGGCCCGCTTCGTTCCAATAGTGCGGACCTTTCTTCCCGTCACCGCAGGCGTGGGAAGAATGCGTTACGGCGCCTTCCTTGCCTACAACGCCCTGGGCGCCCTGCTCTGGGGCGCAGGCGTTACGCTCCTCGGTTTCTGGTTGGGCCGATACGCCTGGATCGGGGCCAATATCGACCTGATCTTTGTAGTGATCGTCGTGGTTTCATTCGTCCCGGTTGGCGTTGAACTGCTGAAGAGCCGGCGGCAGAAACGGAGCCAGTAGGCCTGATTGGCGGCATCGGTGTGGCAGGCCCTGGCCCTACTCGTGCTCGCGGACGTACGCTTCCGGGCTGACATCCTCCGGTTCAATCCCCGCGGCATGCCGGGACTCAAAAATGCTGAATGACAGGCCAAGGCGATGCCGCAGCTCAAGGGCCGCGTGCTGCCGAAAGTCGGTCAGGCCTTCGCGTTCCTCCTCCGCCATGTGGTCGCCGTTGGCTTCGTTGAGCTTCGCTATCCCCGCCCACCACTCGGGGGAACCCGCCGGGTGCCCGTCCACCTCGCTGATGGCGTCCCGGATTTCGTTGTGGTCATGGATCGCGTCAGTGGTTTCGTCCGCGGCGGAATCCTTCCCGCCTGCGCCCTTCCCCAGTTCCATCAACTCCGGATAGAAGAGCTCTTCTTCTGCCTTGGCGTGGACTTCCAGCAGGATACGGAGTTGCTTCCACACAGCTTCCAGGCTGGACGGGTCGCTGCCGTGCATCTCATCAAGCAAGGCGAACCGGCGCCGCTGCTCGTGGTGGTCGCTCAAAATCACTTCAACAATGTCCATGGTGGTCCTTTCAGCAGGGGAGGTATCCCTTAACCCTTACCCTCGATGCAGCCATTCACCACCCCGCAACTGCCAGGCCACGATTCCCAGCTTGGATTCAGGGTTCCACCCCCGTTACTGGGTAGGGGTTCTCTTGGAAGACGACAAAAACCCAGGAGGGGAAGGCATGGAGACTCTGCCCGTGGCAGTTCTGGTCCTGATTTTCGCGGCTGGCGCGGCGGTGATCTGGGTGGCCGGAATTCAACTCTCCAAACAGACGGACGTTCTTGATGACAGACTGCACCTGGGTTCGGCGCTGGGCGGCCTCATCCTGCTTGCCGTCGCCACCAATCTGCCGGAGATCGCCATTACGGTCAGCGCGGCGTTATCCAACAACATCGGCGTGGCGGTGGGGAACATCCTGGGTGGTATCGCCATCCAAACCGTCGTACTGGTCATCCTTGACCTGTTCGGAACCAGGGGGACCGATCCCCTCAGCTACAAGGCCGCGTCCCTGACCCTGGTCATCGAAGCCGTCATTGTCATCGCAGTCCTGGGCGTGGTGATCGCCGGCAGCCAAATGCCGGGCTCGCTTGTGGCCTTGCGCCTGACTCCCGCCGCAGTGCTGATCGCCGGCATCTGGGTGCTCGGACTGATCCTCGTCCAACGTTCACAGAAGGGCCTTCCCTGGCACCAGCAAGGGGACGCACCTGGAGGCCAGGACAAGCCCCAGGGCCATTCCAAAAAGAAGTCCAGCCAACAGAACCGCCACACCAGCACGGGGAAGGCAGCCCTGATCTTCGCCCTCGCGGCCCTGGCAACCTTGGCCGCCGGCGTCGTACTGGAGCGCAGCGGGGACGCGATCGCGGGGCATATCGGCTTATCCGGGGTCCTCTGCGGGGCGACCTTCCTGGCCCTGGCCACGTCCCTGCCCGAAATTTCCACCGGCCTGGCCTCCGTGAAACAGGGCGACTACAAACTGGCCTTCAGCGACATCTTCGGCGGCAACGCCTTCCTTCCCGTCCTGTTCCTGGTAGCCGTACTCATCACCGGCAAGCCGGTGCTGCCCCAGGCGCAGGCCACCGACATCTACCTCACCGCCCTGGCGATCCTGTTGACCCTGGCCTACCTCCTGGGCCTCCTCTTCCGCCCGAAGAAGAAGCGCCTCGGCATGGGGTGGACTCCCTGGTGGTCCTGGTCCTCTACCTCGTCGGCGTCGCCGGGCTGTTCGCAGTGGCCACGATGTCCTGAATCCACGAAGGCACGTTCGGCCGCACCCCGTGGCTCGCTCGAATCGGATTCCGCCCCACCGGTCCGTATTGGCCCCGGCTACGAACACTCGGTAGGGACGGGAACGTCATGCCAATAAGTGTCGGGAAGGCGTAGCCATGGGTTCACAAAGCAGGCCGCAGGAGATCCACCGACCCCGCGTGCGGATGTGCGTCCTTGCCGCGTCCCTCATGCTGGTCCTGTCCGGTTGCGCCGCGGCTGCCGGTGAAGAGCCGGTATCCCGGAGCCCTGGGGCGGGTACGTCCGCTTCGCCGGATGCCTCTGCCGGCGCCGGCGTCTCTGCACCACGACCGGCTGGGCAAACCGCCGCTGCTGTGCCGGAAGGCCCCTCGGCGGCCGCGACGATGGTGTGCGGGGACGAGACGCGGGCGAACATCGTCCGGATCCTGTCCCTCCCTTCCGATCCGGACACGACAAATTCCTGGACGGACAGGCTCTACACCTGCACCTATGGCCTGCCCGCAGGCCCGCTGGTACTCAGCGTCAAGGAAGCCTCCGATCCGCAGGCTGCCCATGCCTATTTCGAGGGGCTGCAACAAAAAACCGTCGGGGCGGTTCCCATTGAAGGGATGGCAAACCTGGGCTTTCCGGCGTTTCAAACACCTGCTTCCGCGGTCTTCGTAAAAGACAACTTCGTCCTTACCGTCGACGCGGCCGCTCTTCCCGGCGCGCTGGGCCCCCATGACGTGTCCCGGGATGCTTTGGCTTACCAGATAGCCACAGCCGTGCTGGCCTGCTGGTCCGAATAGGAGGGCACGGCCCGTGGGAAACAGTTTTCCGTCCACCCCGCCCATCCGTGATGTGGAGCACAACGAACCCTAAGTGTCACCATCATGGACGTGCCCATCAGGGGAGCGCCCATTTCCAACGGAGGAAAATGCCATGAAGAAATCCGCTTTCCTGATCGCCCCGGCCCTTGCCTTGGGCGCCCTCGCACTCTCCACCAGTCCCGCACTCGCCGCTGACAGCAACACGATGTACCAGGCCAACCTCGCCGCGATCAACGGCAGCAACGCCTCCGGATCCGTCATGATCACCGTCAACGGCGACCAAGCCACCGTCACAGAGAAGGTCTCCGGGCTCGCTGCCATGTTCAACGGCAGCCCGTACCCCCACGTCCAGCACATCCACATCGGCGCCCAGGGCACCTGCCCGGACATGTCCGCCGACACCAGCAAAGACGGCGTGATCAGCACCACCGAAGGTGCCCCGTTTTACGGCGGCATCGGCGCCACCCTCTCCACCAGCGGGGACACCAGCCCCGCGGCCGGCACCGATCTGAAAGTCGCACCCTCGGGCGCCTCCTACACCTACAACCGGACCTTCACCCTGGACGCGAAGACCGCTGATTCGCTCAAGGCCGGGACCGCCGTCGTAGTTGTCCATGGCCTGGACCCCGCCACCCTGCCCGCGGCGGCCCAGAAGGAGCCCAGCGACCTGGTGCCGTCCCTGCCCCTGGCCGCCACATCACCGGCGCTGTGCGGAAGCCTGAAGGCCATGCCCGCTGGAGCGCCCGGCACCGGCATCACCACCCCTGCCCCGGCAGGACCTGACCTGGGCCTGCTCGCTGCCGGCGGTGGCCTGGTCCTGGCAGCCGGCGGTGCCTACGCCCTCCGCCGCAAGATGGCAGCCTAACGCCTGGTCAAGGGCCACGGGACAAGCAGGGATCTGATGGGATCTGATGGGATCTGAAAACAGCAGCCGCCGCGGACGCACCATCGCGTCCGCGGCGGCTGCGCTGCTCCTGGCCGGCGGCATCACCACCATCGGTCTCGGCCTCCATGCCGAACCTCCCGGCGCTGCTGGAGCCGCCGCCTTGAACGCACCGGCGGTGGCTGCATCAGGCGCGCTCACCAGTTCTGCCCCACCTCCCTCAACCGACCCGGTCACTGCATCGCCTCTCCGGCCGTCCGCGGCCGTTCCTCCCGCTCCGGACGCCGCGCTGCCCGCCTCCGTGCCGGTACGGGTGGAAGTTCCCGCCATCGGCGTGGACGCGGCCCTGACTCCCCTGGGGAAGCAAGCCAACGGCGAAGTGCAGACCCCGTCCGGGGAACCCGGGTCCCCCGCCGGCTGGTACCAGGACTCGCCCACCCCTGGCCAGACGGGGTCTGCGGTGATCCTGGGCCACGTCAACAGCACCACCAGCGATATTGGCCTGTTCTATCGGCTCCACGAGCTCACCGCCGGCCAGAACATCACCGTCACCCGTGCGGACCACACCGCCGCCGTGTTCACCGTGGACAGGGTGGACATCTACCACAAATCAGCGTTTCCCACGGTGGAGGTCTATCAGAACGCGGACCGCCCGGAGGTCCGCCTGATCACCTGCGGCGGCTATGATCCGGCCAGCCGGGAGTACCTGGACAATACCGTTGTCTACGCCCACCTCACCTCCAGCCACCCCGCCTAAAACCGGCACCTCCGCCCTCGTTTTGCCCAGAGGCCGCGTCCGCTCCCTGAAAGGGAACACCATGAAGACGATAAAGACTCCGCAACGCCTGGCCATTGCCCTGATCGGTGCGGCCACCCTCATCGGAGCCGCGGCCTGCGGGACCACCGGCAGTGGGTCCAGCCCATCATCAGATTCTCCGGCGTCGATGGCGTCCCCGTCCGCATCCATGGAGGGCATGCCAGGTTCACCCATGGAATCGTCCATGGGAACCACGATGGGAGGATCATCGGCGTCGCCCGGAATGAGCGCTGGCCTGACGATCCATATCAAGTCGTTCGCTTACACCGTCCCGGACGGCGTCCCTGCCGGGGCGACAGTGACGGTCATGAACATGGACAACGAAGCCCACACTGTGACCGCTGACGACGGTTCCTTCAACGTCGTCGTCAAACCCGGGAGCAGCGCCACGTTCCGCGCCCCGGCCAAGGCTGGCACCTACCCGTACCACTGCACCTACCACTCCAACATGCACGGAACCCTGGCCGTCACGTGAGCCAGGCAGTGCGGCGCACTTTACCCCGCACTACTGTGACAACAGCGGCGGTAAAATACTGTGGTGTTCGGTATCGACGCCGAAAAGCTATTCGTCCTCCTCATCATCGGCGCCTTGGTGCTGGGGCCCGACAAACTGCCGGAATACGCTGCCAAGTTCGGCCACCTGGTCAGGGAAGTGCGCCGCATGGCCGCTGGCGCCCAGGAACAGCTCCGCGATGAACTCGGCCCTGACTTCGACGACATCGACTGGAAAAAGCTCGACCCGCGCCAGTACGATCCGCGCCGGATCCTCCGCGACGCAATCCTGGACAGCCCTGCCGGCCTCCACCCGGGCACCACCGCAGACAAACCCGCCGCCACCGAGGTTTCGTCCCCGCCGCGCAACCCTTTGCCCGGGCAGGCACCCTTCGACTCGGAAGCTACATAATCTGCCCCCCTCAGGACCTCACCCCTTGGTCCGGGACGAGTTTCGTTTGGGCGGGAGCAGGCGGAACCGCTTGGCCTGGGGTCCGGATAACGACGGCGGTGCTGCGGGTGGGCGGGTGACGGCCAGGATCACGCCGATTCCTGCGAGGGAGGAAACCATCGCTGAACCACCGTAGGAGATGAAGGGCAGGGGAACACCGATCACGGGCAGCAGGCCAGTGACCATGGACATGTTCAGGACTGCCTGGCCGATAATCCAGGCGATGATGCTGCAGGCCACGATCCGGGAAAAGGTGTCCCTGCTGCCCGCAATTGTCTTAACGACGGCGACGGCCAGGACGGCGAACAGGGCCAGGACCAGCAGGGTGCCGGCAAGGCCCAGCTCCTCCCCAAGGATGGTGAAGATGAAGTCGTTGTGCGCTTCCGGTATCCAGTTCCATTTCTGGCGGCTCTGGCCCAGCCCGACGCCGAACCATCGACCGGATGCCAAGGCGTAGAGTCCGTTTGTGGCCTGGTACCCCACGCCCTGGGTGTCGTCACCGGAGCCTGCGCCCAACCAGCTGAAGATCCGGCCCATGCGGTTGCCGCTGCTGGCTGCCAGCAGCACGGCGGCCACCGCGCATATCAGTGCCGCCACGGAAAAGACCTTCATCCGGACCCCGCCGAAGAACATGGTGGCGGCAAGGATCATCATGATGATGAGGGTGGTTCCCAGGTCGTGGCCCAGGGCCACCACCGCCATGATCACGGCGCCTGCGGGCAGCAGCGGGATCACCGCGTGCTTCCACTGCCCGAGCAGGGCCTGCTTCCGGTCCAGAATTCCGGCCGCCCACACGATCAGCGCGAGTTTGGCGAATTCGGAGGGCTGGGCGCTGAAGCCTCCCACTCCTATCCAGTTCCGGTTGCCGTTAACGGTCATGCCCAGCGGGGTGAACACGAGTATCAGGGCGAGGATCGCTCCGATGAGCAGCGGCCATCCAAGCTTCCGGATACGGTCCACCGGCAGCCGGGCCAGCACCAGCATGATCGCTACGCCCGCTATGGTCCACACGCCCTGCCTCAGCGGCAGGTCATAGGGATTGTTTCCGGCCGCCACGGATTCAACAGACGACGCCGATGCCACCTCCACGAGGCCGATGGCCGACAAACTAAGGACGGAGGCCAGGATCAGGGGCCGCAACCGTCCCGGGGAGTCATCCTCAAACCAGACTGCCAGTTTCCCCAGCCGTCCCCTGACGTTCCTGACGGGGCGGAGGTGCTTTTGTCCAACGGGCATGGTGTCATTCCTCAAGCGTGGATTCCGGCTTTCCCCTGGGGCCCTGAGCGCGGAACGTACTCCGACCGCCAGTCACACTACGGCCGGCGGCCCGGGAAACGGAGGCGTGACGCACCGCGGGCGTGCAATTCACAGGTCTTTTTTCGGTTATTCCACGCTTTTTCCCAGACTGCGGGCGTGAAGTGAACAATTGGTTCCCGTGTGCCGTGCAAGGCCAGAACCACCCCGGGATCTATGAGAAGAGAGCAAGCATTGAGCGGTGGCCAGTCTGGGAACGCAGCCCGTAGCCGGGACGTAGAGGCACTGCTCCTGGTGCTTGCCTTGATGATCGGTGCGGGGGCCAGCGCAACAGTTTCCCTGGACAGGCATCAGCCGCTGGGGCAGGACTTCTGGGTCCAGGTTGGCATCCAGGCCGTCCTCGCGGCCGGAATCCACACAATTCTGCGGCTGCGCGCCAAATACGCGGACCCGCTGATCCTCCCCATCGTGGTGGCTTTGAACGGGGTGGGTATCGCCGCCATCCAAAGCCTTGACCAGGCAGCCGGAAGCGACGCCGGCACGAACCAGCTCAGGTGGACAGGGCTTTCGATGCTGGTCGCGGCCCTCGTGGTGTGGTTCCTGCGGGACCACCGGAAGCTGGGCCGGTACACCTTCATCGCGCTGGCCGTGAGCGTCCTCCTGCTGGTCCTGCCGCTCGTGCCCGGGATTTCCGCCGGCGACATCAACGGTGCCAGCGTCTGGATCCGGCTTGGTCCCATGACATTCCAGCCCGGCGAAATCGCGAAGATCACGCTGGCGGTGTTCTTCGCCGGCTACCTGTCCACCCACCGGGACTTGATTCTGCTCGCCGGCCGGAAGATCGGGCCCCTGCAGTTCCCCCGGGTGAAGGATCTGGGGCCGATGGTGACCGCCTGGGCCGCCGCCGTGGGTCTGCTGGTCTTCCAGCACGATCTGGGCATGTCCATCCTGTTCTTCGGACTGTTCATGGTCATGATCTACGTCGCCACCAGCCGCGTCACCTGGCTCGGGCTCGGCCTTGTCCTGATGGCCGCCGGCATGTACGGAGCTGCGAAGATCTTCCCGCACGTCGCGCTGCGCATCGATGCCTGGCAGAACGCGTTTGATCCTGCCGTGTACGGGCGCTTCCCCGGGGGAAGTTCCCAGGTAGTCCAAGGCCTGTTCGGCATGGCCTCGGGCGGCCTGGTAGGTGAGGGACTGGGCCTGGGCAGGCCGGACCTTGTGCCGTTTGCCAACAGCGACATGATCGTGGCATCACTGGGTGAAGGGCTGGGCGTGATCGGACTTTTCGCTATCGTGCTGCTCTACCTGTTGCTGTTCACCCGCGGGTTCCGCGCAGCGCTGGGAACAAAGGACGCGTTCGGAAAGCTGCTGGCCTGCGGACTGTCATTCGCCATGGCGCTGCAGTGCTTCATCATTATTGCCGGGGTGACCCGCCTGATCCCGCTCACGGGTCTGACCACTCCCTTCCTCTCGGCCGGCGGGTCCTCCCTGCTGGCCAACTGGGTCATCGTGGCGCTGCTGCTGGGCATCAGCCATTCGGCCCGGGAACCGGGGCCACAGGGAACCGGGTCAGCCCACGGACACGCGGCTCTGCCCGCGCCTGAGCCGGTACTCGTGCCACGTAATCCACACGATGAAGATGTCAAACGCGGTGAGTAGCACCATGCCCCATGAGAAGGCCACTGAAATCCTGTAGGCCTGGTACGCGATGAAAACGAGCAGGAAGGCAATCATCCACGGATAGGCCCAGAGCTTTTCCTTCAGGACAGCCCAGACCAGGACGATCTTCACCGCGCCGTGCAGAAGCAGGTAGACAGCGCCGAACAACGACGCCGACCCTGAGAGGTTGGCGGTCAGGTGCAGCAGGCTGTTGGCAACGACGTCGTGCGGATCCTGGGCGAGTTCGTGCTGGGTAAGGAACCTCGCCAGGGCTCCGATCTGCTCTGGCGTGACCAGCAGGAGAAGGAGGCCGCCGATCAGTTCCAGGACTCCGTCCAGCCCCTTGAGGATAAGGGAGACCCGGAAGGTCCTGTCCAGAGCGCCGGTTCCCGGCCGCGTTTTTTCCATGGGCTTCCCTTCGACAATCCCTGCAGTCTATGTCGGCAACGGCGGGCCAAGCAGTGATGAGGCATGTTCCCAGCTTTTTCAGTGCCTGTGCTCAGGCCGCCTGCGTAAGATCCGGTGATGCATCCGAGCGAACACAATGACAGTGCCGAGCCATTGGACACAACGATCGTCAAGGGCGTCAACCGCCGCTCGGGCGCCGCCGTTGACGCCGGACTGCATGGGCTTTCCATCAGCGCCAACAAGAGCCCGCTGTGGCTGGCAGTGGCAGGTGCCATGGCCTTGCGCGGCGGGGTTTCGCGGAAGGCCGCCATGCGTGGGCTGGTGGCGCTCGCGGTGGCGTCGGCCGCAAACGGATCCCTCAAGCTTGTCCTTCCCTTCAGGACGCGGCCGCAGCAGCTGCCCGGGTTTCTGTCCTGGGCGCCCGAATACAGGGGATCGTCTTTGCCCTCGGGCCATTCAGCGGCTGCGGCAGCCTTTGCCGGCGGCGTGACCATGGTCAGCCCGGCTTTGGGCGCCGCCGTCATTCCCGTCGCCGCCGGGGTGGCCTATTCGCGGGTCCATATCGGGGCGCACTGGCCCTCTGATGTCATCCTGGGGACCGCCGTCGGAATCGGATCAGCCCTGGTGAGCCGGAATTGGCCCATCTGGAATTCGCCCTCCATTTCTCTTCCTGACACCCGGCGTATATAGGCTCGGTCCATGCTAAATATGATCCAGGCTGCCGTCCTGGGCTTTCTCCAGGGGCTTACCGAGCTTTTTCCCATCTCGAGCTTGGGCCACAGCGTTATTCTCCCCAAGGTGTTCGGGTGGAATCTCGACCAGAACTCCGGCGCCTTCCTGACGTTCCTCATTGCCACCCACCTGGCCACAGCCATTGTCTTGTTCATCTTCTTCCTTAAGGACTGGATTGAGATCTTCAAGGGCCTGGCCCGGTCTGTGCGCGCCAGGAAGATCAGCCCAACGGACACGTACGCCAAACTCGGCTGGCTCCTCGTCGTCGGTACGATCCCGGCCGGAATCCTCGGCCTCGCCCTGGAAAAACCGATCCGTTCACTGTTCGCCTCGCCACTGACCGCAGCCGGCTTCCTGATCCTGAACGGCCTTGTCCTGTTCACGGCCGAGCGGCTTCGGAGCCGGGAGCGGCAACGGGTCGAGGCTCTTTCCGCCACCGCCCAGACCAGGCCGCACGGCGTACGGGAACCACAGGAACCGGCAGCGGACGCTTCGCACTCCGACGCCGGGATTGCAACAGCGCTCTCCTGGAAACAGGCCCTGGGCATCGGCGCGGCGCAGGCGGCGGCCCTCGTGCCAGGCATCTCCAGGTCCGGCTCCTCCATGGTGGGAGGCCTTTTGTCCGGGCTGAACAACGAGAACGCCGCCCGGTTCAGCTTCCTGCTGGCCACCCCGGTGATTGGCGCAGCAGCGGTCCTCAAGCTCCCCGAGCTGCTCAGCCCCGCTATGGCCGATCAGCGGGGCGTCTTCCTCGTCGGAGCGCTTTGCTCCGCGGTCGCCGCCTGGTTCGCCACCAAATTCCTGCTCAGGTTCTTCGAGACCAAGACCCTGAAGCCTTTCGCCATCTATTGCGTCGTCGGCGGTGCCATCTACTTCGTGGCCATGCTGGTGATGGGACAGGGGTAAGTGCAGGAAGCCCAGGGCAGCGCCGCGCCGCGGTCTACGGGACCTGGCCGGGGCCGCGGATATCAAGCTGGGGATCCTCGGGCTTGGCTTCTGTGGCCACCCGATTCGCCGGCCGCTTCGGCGGGATTTGGGGTGCGGCCAGTCGCCGCGGCCCGCTCCACAAGGCCGGAGGCGCATCGATGGCGTAGGCAAGCCGATAGGCCACCGCCTCGTAGTTAAGGCGCCATCCGCGGAAGTGCGGCCATGCCTGTTCCGCCGTGTGCTCCACGGGATAACCCACGGACTTGAGCATCTCAACGGCCGTGTTGAACTCGGCGAACGTCAGTTCCGTCTCCCCGTCCGGGTCCACGTCCTCCACTACGGGCATGGAGAGTGCGTGCCCAATCTGGTTCAGGCAGGAGAAACCCATCCTGAGCAGCAGCCGTGCCCGCAGGGTGGGAGCCGTGCCGGGGCTGAGTGAGAGCTGCAGGGCCGCACTGTCCATGACGCTGAGCAGCGCGGTAAGCCAGTTGGACTCCGGCAAGGGTGAGCGCAAAGTGCACAGCGTCAGGTATGTGCTGTGGGACTCGGCGACTTCCGCAGCCCACTGTTCCCAGGTGGCGTAGAGGGTGCCAAGTTCGGCAGTGCTGTCCACGGTGGAGAGGCCGAACCTGGTCCGCATGAGGAGCTCTGGCCCCCATGCCGGCGCCCCGGCCCGGGACACCAGCAGCGTCACTTCGGATTCGCGGCGGTTGAAGGCGGCGTACAGGGTGGGCAGGTAACCGATCTGGAGGGCTATGACCACCAAACCGGTAAAGGCTGCCGAGTAGACCAGCAACGTGTTTCCCAGCTCGTCCGGCGGGGCGTAGCCAAGGGTGAACAGCGCGGAACCAGCCTCGCTGAACGCCCGGTGCGGATCGTCCTGGACGAACGGCAGGAGCATGAGGGCGAAGGACAGGTAGAACAGGATCATCCACAGGCCGAGCCTGATGAACAGGGACATGGGTGCCTGCCAGGCAAGGAGCCGGTCCAGCCGCCAGTAGGTCCTGATGGGGCGCCGCGCCACTGCAAAGATCGCCTTGGCCATCCAGGCCGCGGAAGCGGACAGCCTGTCCTTGTGCTGGCGCGGCACAATGAGCGTGCCGATCACGCTTATCCAGGTCCAGATGAGCAGGAGCACGCCCGCCGAAAAACCCAACCAGACAGAAACTCCAGCCACGCCGCACCTCACCGATCACGAAAACAGTCCAGCTACCGGCCCTCCGGGCGGCGACAACACTACAAGCCCCCTCCCACCTTATGGACAGCCGGGCGCAACGAAAACTTACAGCCCCCGGCAGGGCCGGCATCCAGCTTTTCCCCAGCCTGAGCTTCTACAGTGAACCCGTGCCGGTCCATGCGGTCAGGTATGGAGGCACGGGATCTTTGGAAGGACACACCGTGGTGAAGCCATCAATTCCGTCAATGAAAACCCGCATCGGCGTCGGTGCGGCAGCTGTCCTGGCTGCCGGTGCCATGGCCGTTGCCGGCGTCGGCGCAGCGTCTGCATCATCGAACGCGACACCCGCCTCGGCAACCTCGCCCTCCCCCACCGCCACCACGAGGGCCCACACGGCGAAGGGCTTCGGCGGCCTGCAGGCCTTCCTCAGCCTGACGGCGAACAGCCCGCAGGCTGCCGGGGACCGCGCGGCGAAGGCAGCCGCAGCCCTGGTCAACCACCCGCAGGTGTTCGCCAAGCTCCCTGCTGCCCTCCAGGCGGACGTGACCACCCTCAAGGATGCCGCTCCGGCGGGCAGGGTGAAGGACGCGTACAAGATCAAGACCACCGCGCTGTCCGGCGGTTACGGCGCGGAGATCCAGAAGCGCGCGGATGCCGTGGAGAAGGCCGCCACCAGCATGGCAGGCCTGCGCCAGGAACTGCGCACCGCTTTCAACTCGGGTAACCCGGGGGCAGGGCTCCAGCAGGTGGCCGACCAGCTCATCAGCCACCCGAAGGTGTTCGCCAAGCTGCCCGCAAACCTCCAGTCGGACCTGACGGCCCTGAAGAACGCCGCCCCGGCTGACCTGGATGCCCAGGCGAACAAGATCAAGGACACCGCGCTGAACGGCGGCTACGGTGCCAAGGTGCAGAAGATGGCCGAGGCGCTGCAAAAGAAGGCTGCAACGCCCGCCACGTAGCCACCAGCCCGACGCGTGCCGTCAGGACGTTTGCGACGCCGCCGCGGACGGTTCCAGGTCAGCGAGCGTGAGCAGGTGTTTGGGTTGGTCCGGGAAGGGAAAGGTGCAGGCCACTCCCAGGTCCGGGCCAACGTGCACCAGCTCCCCCGGCGCCATGGGCCGCCATCCGGGGTTGTGGTTCATGGGTTCGGTGGCAAAGAGGACCGAACGGGAAACGGACAGTTCGGTGCTTCGAGACCGGATCCGGTGGCTTCTGGCGTCAAGGGGCGCGGCCGGGGCAGGCTCGGCTGAGGGATCCCTTTCCAGGATGTACAGCGGGTGGGTGGCCGGGTAGCGGAGCGCCCAGAGGTCTGTTGCTGATGTCACGATGATGTTCAGTGCCAGGACGGGCAGCTGGGCGGCCACCCAGCCCACCGCACGGGTGATGCCCTCGCCAACGTCCCCGTCCGCCCGCCGGCTCTCGGCCGTAATGAGGGCGAAGAGGCGTTCACTGTCGGTTTGGCCGCGCACCAGTCCGGCCGCGCCCAGATCCTCCAGGCGCTGGTCGATCCGGTCGAGGCCGTGGAAGGCGCCGTTGTGGGCGAACAGCCGCCCGTCCTGCTCGAAAGGGTGGGTGTTCACCATGGTGTGTGCGCCCGTGCTCGCATATCGGACGTGGGCCAGGAAAGTGGTACTGGTCAGCCGCCGTGCCTCCCGGGCGAAGGCGTGGTCCTCCCATGCGGCGAGCGGACGCTTGGTGACCCGGGGGCCGCCGTCGTCATCAAACGTGCCGATCCCCGCGCCGTCGGGCTCGCGCCTGCTTTGCTCGGACAGGCTGTCCGGGGCGTCCAGGAGCCAGAAGGTGGCATGGACCGGCCGGGACCCGGCGTGCAGCCCGAACAATCGACACATGGGACACTCCCCTGCAGGAACGGCTAGTGGTGGAACGCCTGCTTCTGTTTTTGCGCGGGCATGGGCGCCTCCAGGGCGTCCAGGTAGGCCACTTCCTTCTTCAGGTCGGCCAGGAAACTCGCTGCCAGGTCGCGGGTGAAGCCGTTGCGGACCACGATCCGTTGCACGGTAATGTCACTGAGCCCGTCGGGCAGCGGGTAGGCCGGGACCAGCCAGCCGTTCATGCGCAGGCGCTCGGAGAGGTGGTGCAGGTTCCAGTTTTCGGTATGGCCGTCCGTGAGCTGCCAGGCGAAGACCGGGATGTCGGACCCGTCGCTCCACAGGGTGAAGGCGTCCATGGCCCCGATTTCGTGGGAGAGGTACAGGGCGACGTCGCGGGAGCTGGCCTGCACGGACCTGTAGCCGGCAAAGCCCAGCCGGAGGAACAGGTAGTACTGCAGCAGCACCTGGGCGCCGGGTCGCGAGAAGTTCAGGGCGAAGGTGGGCATGTCGCCGCCCAGGTAGCTGACGTGGAACACCAGGTCTTCGGGCAGTGCGTTGGCGTCCCGCCACACGATCCACCCAAGGCCCGGGTACACCAGGCCGTATTTGTGGCCGGAGGTGTTGATGGAGGCCACCCTGGGGAGGCGGAAATCCCAGACCACTTCGGGCTGCAGGAACGGGGCCACCATGGCCCCGGAGGCGCCGTCCACATGGATGGGGATGTCCAGGCCAGTGCTGGCCTGGATGCGGTCCAGGGCGGCGGAAATCTGTTCCACGGGTTCGTAGGCGCCTGTGTAGGTGACGCCCATGATGGCCACCACGCCGATGGTGTTCTCGTCCACGTAGCGGTCCAGGTCGTGCCCGTCCAGGGTGGGGTGCTCCGCGGACACGGGCACGTACCGGGCTTCCACTTCCCAGTAGTTGCAGAATTTCTCCCAGCACACCTGCACGGCGGAGCTGAGGACGATGTTCGGTGCGTCCGTGGGCTTTTTAGCGGCACGACGGCGGTGTTGCCACCGGCGCTTGAGGGCCAGGCCACCGAGCATGCACGCCTCGGAGGATCCAACAGTCGAGGTGCCGATGGCCGCCGATGGATCGGGCGCGTTCCACAGATCCGCGAGCATCCGCCAGCACCGGGTCTCGATCAACGCCGTCTGCGGGTATTCGTCCTTGTCGATCATGTTCTTGTCGAACGTTTCCGAATACAGCTGGGAGGCTTCCCGTTCCATCCAGGTCCCCACGAAGGTGGCCAGGTTCAGGCGGGAGTTGCCGTCCAGCATCACCTCGTCGTGCACCACCTGGTAGGCGGTGCCCGGGAGGGACTCGCTGTCCGGGATGGTGAAGCGCGGAAAGATGGTGGACTCCCCCGGGCGGCTGAACAACGGGTTCAGCTCAACGCTCGTTTCGGGCTCGTGCCGTGTGCTCCGGTGTGCCCTTGTCATGTCCAGCTCCTTCGCCGCCGTCGCCGCAGGCAGGTGCCTGCCGCTGCACTTCCGCTGTTCCCAGCACTCCGTATTATTCACGGAGCCGGAGGAAACGGCACGGAAGAGGAAGCCTCGCGACCACTTATTCCGGCCCTCTCAGCGCTCACTTTGCGGGCTTTTGTTGGGCCTACGAAGGTCAAGTACATCCCGAAGCCGCTGAGTAGTGGGTCGGCAATCCAAGTAGCGGATTTCTCGACTCTCTGGAAAATCGGGTACCGGTACGTGTTGTTGCGCTGTGACCCGGACCGAAATCATTGGGTCATCGATCCACCGGAAGGCACCTGGATGGAGCCACCTATGGGGGAACGGGTTCTCAATCACATTTAGAAGGAGTCTCTCCATGCGCAAAATGACCAAGAAGTCCAAGATCGCAGCCGTTGCCGCTTCCGCCGCCCTGCTGGCTGCCGGCGGCGGTGCGGCCTACGCCTACTGGAGCACCACGGGTTCCGGCGGTGGAACAGCCGTGGCATCGGGCGGTACCACATCGGCCACGATCCAGATCTCCGCGGGCTTTGCGGGCGGTCTCACGCCGGGCGCTTCCGAGCCAATCACCTACTCGGCGACCAACCCGAACACGTCCAGCACCACAGTGACCCTGGACAACGCAGTCGTGACTGCGAATAACGGCTGCGACGCTAACTGGTTCGCGGCCTCGGTCCCAACGAACACCACCACCATTACGGCCGGAGGTACCGCGACTCTCGGTGCGGGAACCATTTCCTTCAAGGATGACCCCACCCAACCCCAGGACGCCTGCAAGGGTGCCACCATCACGGTGACCGTGACCAGCCACTAACAAGCGGGCGGGCCGGGGGCGGCAACAAACCGCCCCCGGCTTGCCGTCATCTGCACCAAACACGAGGGGGCACAGGGTGCACAACCAGGACGGACAGCCAGGACGGCGAACGCGGATCGGTATCAAGGCGACACTGATCGCGCTGATGCTGGTGCTTGTCAGCGCAGGTGCGCTGATCGCGGCAGCGAGTAATCCCAAACCGGGCATAACAATGCAGGTCTCCCCTGCCAGCCAATCCGTCCAGCAGGGACAGTCGGCCTCCTACACGGTGACAGTAACCTCAACCGGGGGCTTGAGCGGTACCGTCAACCTGACCAGCGCGGGACTGCCGGCAGGAACAACCGGTGCCTTCTCGCCGTCGTCCGTCTCCCTCAGCTCCGGCGGAACGGCAACGGCCACCTTCACTGCCGCCACCACGGCCAGCACCCCCGCGGGTACCAGCTCCCTGACCATCACGGGCACCAGCGGCAAGGTCTCCGGCAGCACCACCGCCAGCCTCACCGTGAATTACAAGGTCTCCGCCTCGTTCTCCGTCAGCGCCACCCCGGACTCGGTGACCATGCCACCGGGCGCCACCGCCGTGTATACCCTGCAGCTGAGCCGCAACAACTTCACCGGACCTGTCAGCTTCAGCGTCATGGGCGGGCTCCCGGCCGGTGCGACGGCGTCGTTCTCGCCGAACCCCGCAACGGGTAACTCCACCACGCTGCAGGTAGCCACCACGGCGGCCTCCCCCACCGGAACCTCCAGCCTGTATCTGGTGGGAAGCGGCGTGGACTCCACCGGGAAGACCCAGTACGCCTATGCCAACGTCCAACTGGTCCTGGACTCCACCATCAAGCAGTTCACGCTCTCCGGGAACGTCCCGGGAACACTGTCCCCGGGCACGTCGGCCGGGCTGGACCTGCAGATCAGCAACCCCACCGGCAAGCCCCTCTCCGTGACCAACCTGTCCGTAGCCATCACGGGGGTTGCCAGGAGCGCGGACGCGGTGGCGAAAAACCTCGCCTGCACCGCGCAGGACTTCACCGTCACGCAGTTCAGCGGCGCCTACCCGGTGGCTGTCCCAACCGGAAGCAGCTCCCTCTCCACTATCGGAGTCGCCCAGGCGGCGTGGCCGAGGGTGGGCATGCTGGACACCTCCGCCAACCAGGACGGCTGCAAAGGCGCAACCCTCCAGCTCGCATACTCCGGATCAGGACAGGGGAACTGAGATGACCAGCACCGCAAGGACGGTCCGCACCAAGCGCGGCATCGGGGGTGCAGCCCTGGCCGCACTCCTGGTGACGGCGGGCACCGGAACCGCCTATGCCTATTGGAGCGCCACAGGGTCCGGGTCCGGGTCGGCAACAGCGGCCACCATGCAGATCGTCACCGTGGACGCCCTGGTAGCCGGCGACACCCCCAAGACGACGCTCATCCCGGGCGGCAGCGCCGACGTCGTACTCCACCTCACCAACCCCAACCCCTACGACGTCCAGGTTTACAGCGTTGCCCCCAACGGCCCCGCGGCGGCGGACGCCAACCACCCCGGCTGCACCACCACCGGCGTCAGCTTCACCGGGACCACTGCCCCGCTGTCACCCGCAACGTACGTTGCCGCGAACTCGTCAGCGCTCATCACCCTCCCCGGAGCGGCCGCCATGGACACCACCTCTCTCGCAGCCTGCCAGGGCGCCACCTTCAGCCTGCCCGTCACTGTGGAGGCGCGGAAATGAGCTCAACCACCAGAAGCCAGCAGTCCACGAGCGGCCGCCGGCAGCGCAGGCTGCCGTGGATCGCCGCCACCCTGACCCTCCTGCTCGGCGCCGGCACCCCGGCCTACGCCTTCTGGGCCGCCACCACCAGCAGCAACAACGCAGCCGCCGCTGCCGACGCCCTCCTGGCAGGCTCCAAGCCAACCGCGACCGCCACCGGCACCTCCGTGGCCGTCAGCTGGGCCGCGGGGAGCACCGGCAACGGCCGCCCGGCCACCGGGTACCTGGTCTCCCGCTACTCCACGGCCACGGGCGGAACCGCGACGGCGGCCACCGGCGGCTGCGCCGGGACCGTCACCACACTGACGTGCACCGAATCGAACGTGCCCGGCGGCGTCTGGTACTACACGGTCACCCCAACCATCGCCCTCTGGACCGGCGCGGAAAGCCCGCGCAGCACCGGAGCCAGCATCGACACCACTCCGCCGACGGCAACCGCGTCGGTCTCACCCACGCCCAACGCCGCGGGCTGGAACAACACCAGCCCGGTCACCGTCACCATCACCGCCGACGACGGGACGTCAGGTTCCGGCGTCGCCTCCATTTCCTACACGGTCGACGGCGGCGCGCAGCAGACAGTGAACGGCGCCATTGCCTCTGTCCCGGTGACCGGAGAGGGGACACACACCGTGTCCTACTTCGCCACCGACAAGGCGGGCAACGTGGGGACCGCAAAGAGCCAGGCAGTCAAAATCGACACCACCCCACCGGGCACCAAAGCAATGGCGCTGGCGAACGGAACAAGCGGCGGGGCGAAAGTTGGCACCATTGACGCTGGTGACACGGTCAACATCCCGTTCACCGAGGCCATGAACCTCAACAAATTCTGCCCGGGCTGGACCGGCTCAGCCATCAACGGCACCGCCACGATCACCAACGGTACGGATGCCACCAAGGACACCATCAGCTTCACTACCACCGGCTGCGCCGGACTTGCCATCGGGACCATTAATCTGGGCGCGGACTACGTGGCGGGAACGCCGGCCGTCTTTGCCGGCACGTCCAACGGCAACAGTTCCACTATCAAGAACCCGTCCACGCTCAGCTGGGATTCGACGAGCAATTCGCTGGTCATCACCCTGGGAGCCCTGTCCTCAGGTTCAGTGCCCACATCCTCTCCACTTAGCAGTCCGATCTACACCCCCGCCGCCGGCCTGGCCGACCTCGCGGGGAACGCACTAGCCACCACGGCCAGCCCCACCCCAACAGCGGCGACACGCTTCTGACGCCAGAGGCGGCGCGGAACCCGCATCCGCGCCGCCTGCATCCATCCCGGAAAGGCAGTACCGCATACTGTGGGAATGAAATTCACCACGACGATCCAAGGCAGCGGCAACAAGACCGGCATCGAGGTACCCGAGCACGTGGTCCATGCCCTTGATGCCGGCCGCCGCCCGCCGGTGATCGTCACGATCAACGGCGAAAGCTACCGCAGCAGCGTTGCCGTAATGGGTGGCCGGAACATGGTCAGCGTGAGCGCCGCGCACCGGGAGCTTACGCGAGTAGCCGCCGGGGACACCGTCGAGGTGGACCTGGAACTGGACACCGAACCGCGGGTCGTTGAAATTCCCGTCGACCTCGCCGCCGCTCTGGACTCCGAACCCGAAGCGAAAGCCTTCTACGCAACCCTGAACTACAGCAGCCAGCGCCGCTACGTGGAGCCCATCGCCGATGCGAAAACGGCGGAAACCCGGTCGCGTCGGATTGCCAAGGTGATAGAAGACCTCAAGGCCAACAAGAAGTAGCATTCGCGGAGGCGGAAGCTTTCGCTGGCGACGGCAGCGCCCGGAATGGATAAGAACGCAGCGCCGCACTGCTGGACACCACGCCCTCATTCATCAGTCTACTTACTAATTGGTGGGATTGTAAGGGTAAGCGGGCTCTCGGATGCGGGAACCGGGCACCAGGGGCGCTGCAGCGTAGGTGCTACTTCTGCTCGGGTATCCAGAACGGTGCCTCCGCTCCCGTGCCGGTGAGGTTGTCGCAGCGGACCAACTGAGTGCCGATACGCTCCAACGGGCAGTCCACGTAGGTGTTGAGGGCTTCATCGTCAGAGGCGGCGCTAGCGGTGGCGGGCACTGCGGAAAGGAACAGCGCAGGGAAGACGGCAGCAAGAACGGGCATGTTGCGCTTAAACATGGGTTGGCTCCTTGGATTCGGCAAGGGCAGGTGAAGATGCGGCCAGCCCAGGACCTGGGCGGGCGCAACTGGGTCCCCCAGCCGATTCCCCACAAATCTGAGTCCCGCCAACGCGGAACTCTCCGGCAGTTCCAAACGCTACACGGGCACCAGGGGCGCCAAAAGGGTAGCCGGTACCCCGCATGACCACTCCGGATACCCAATTCAGGAGGAGCTTCCGTGGGGGACCTGCACCTAGGCACCCCCATAGGCCCGGGGGCTCAGAAGTTCGGGGCTTTGTCGACGCGCAATTCATTCCGCGACGCACAGGTGCATCTTCGCGGCCCAGATAACCGCCGCGCCAGGGAATGTTCGCGTCGAAAATGCGGCAGTGCGTCGAGAATCCCGCAACTCCTAAATGCCGCCAACCAAATTTGCGCCGACCTTGATGCAGTCTTGATCGAATCCCGGCAAGACCTTGAGGCGCTCCATCCAAAGTGATCCGTGAAGGACGGGAACGCAGCTTAATGCACCTGGGGACTGGGCCCAGTCAACCCGCTCCTGCATCGGATAAAACCGATGGTCTCAGATGCCTGGCGGCGCCAAGAAGCGGCGCCGCCAGGCAACCCATTCCACATCCCACAGGCCAGGGGCCGACGGCGGAGGCACGGATCAGCGTCGATCCGAAAAAAGCCGTCGGTCCCCTCATCGTTGAAGGAAAGTACGACGCCGGCCCGCGGCCACGTCGAAGGCCCGGCTTGGTTGCCGGGTTTATGAAGAGTCCCGCTGGGTAGGGATGCACCTGAGGAGCCCCGCGGACGAGACATTTCCCGTGGGGCTTTTCGTTTGCCCGCTACCCGTCGAGCCGCGCTGCGTTGCTGTGGTGCGGCACCACGACGTGCACCGCATTCCGCTCAATGGTGAAGTCCGTAGGGGTGACCGTGGCGATCTCGCCGTCGAGGTTTACCGGCAGCGGCGGCTCGGTGACCAGCCGGACATGCTGCTGCGTGGTCAGGTGGTACACGCCGTCCCGCTCAACAAAGCTGCCGTCCTTCAGCATGCGGGCGATCCTTATATGCTCGCGCAGCGGCGCCCCCGGGATGGCATAGATATCAAGGGCGTGGTCGTCGATCCCCGCAGTGGGCGAGACCGCGTTGCCGCCGCCGTAATGCCGGCCGTTGCCCACCGCCACCTGCAGCATGTTCTCCAGCTCGAGCGTCCGGTGGTCCCCCGCGGGGAACTCAAGCCGGGCGCGGAACGGCTTGTGCCGGGCGTACGCGCGGACTGCGGCAACGCCGTAGGCCAGCGGACCCAGGGACCGCTTCAGGCGCGGGCTCAGGCTCTCGGTCACACCGACTGACAGCCCAACCGACGCAACGTTGAGGAACGGCTCGCCGTTGGCCCGTCCCAGGTCGATGTCCACCACTTTTCCGTCCGCGAGCGCAGCACAAGCCGCGTCCAAGCCGGACGGGATCTCCAGGGTCCGGGCAAGGTCGTTGGCCGTCCCCAGCGGCAGGACCCCCAGCACGGTTCCGGTTCCAGCAAGCCGCCCGGCGGCGTAGGACACGGTGCCGTCGCCGCCGCCTACAACCACCAGGTCGTATTCCGCCGCAAGCACCCGGTCCAGCGCCCCGGTCAGTTCCGTTCCCGTCCCCACGTAGTGCACGGAGGAGATGGGCAGGCCGGCCTTCTGCAGCTTGCCCAGCGCCTGCTCCGGCCCGGCTGCGGCAAGGCGTGCGCCGGCGTTGATCACCAGCGCAACGGAGTGCGCGTCCCGGGCAGCCTTCATGGGGACCTTCCTAGGTGGCGGAACCGGGAGCGGCACCGGCGCTCACTTCCTGCGGCGCACCACCAGCACGATGTACAGGGCAACGCCCACTGCCACCAGCGTCCCAACGTTGATACCTATGTTTGAACCGTTCAGCACCCCATCAGCTTACGTCCGGCGTCGTACGTCAACCCAGGGGTAAGGGCGCCGCGCCGAACCGGTCCGGGTAGAGCAGCGGCAGCTGCAGGGTCAGCCAGGGACTGAAGGCCCAGGGTGTTGCGGCCACGGCGGCAGTGATGAGCGCGGGATCGGTCCACTGCCACTCCATGACCTCATCGGCGCGGGGCGTCAGCGGCGATGCAGCACGTGCCGTGAAGACGGGGCAGATCTCGTTCTCCACCACGCCGGAGGCATCAACGGCGCGGTACCGGAAGTCGGGCACCTTCAGCTCCACCTGCTCCAGGCGGAGACCCAGCTCGTACTCCCCGCGGCGCCGCAGGGCGTCCTCGAGGTCCTCGCCCGGGGCGGGGTGGCCGCAGAAGGAGTTGGTCCAGACGCCGGGCCACGTGAGCTTGGTGAGGGCACGGCGGGTGAGGAGGATGCGGCCGGCGCGGTCAAACACGTGGGCGGAAAACGCCAGGTGCAGCGGTGTGTCAGCGGAGTGCACGGTGGCTTTGTCCTGGACGCCTATAGGTGTTCCGTCGTCGGCCGCCAGGACCACTTGCTCTGCGTTCCGGTTCAATTGCCCTCCCATGGTGCCCGTGCTTACTTTACCTACGGATATGGGGCCGCCCTGGCGGATACCGCGGTCCCCGGGCCTCCCCGGCCCGATCACCGCCCCGGATTACCCGCCGCCGCCCGGCTTTCCCTACAGTGGAAGGTGGCAACAGCGGATGGAAGGGCGGCGAGTGGCATGAGTGCACCGTTCCGCCTCCCCCGTGCCGTGGCCTTCACCGCGGCCATGTTCGCCCTGGCCGCATGGGCCCACGTGCTGGCCGGCGGGGTACTGCCCCAGCCGGCCATCGTGGCAGGGATCGTGGCCCTGGTGCTGGCGCCAGTCACCATCCTCTCGAAAACCACGATCAGCGCCCCGGCGATGATCGGGCTCCTGGGGTCCAGCCAACTGCTCCTCCACTGGGCCTTCGACGCGCTCTCCGTGTCCGCAACCTTCACTCCCGCTGCGGGCACCCATGCCCACGGCGTCTCCCCGCTGTCCCCTGCGGCCGCGGCCCTGATACCTGAACACGCCGCCGTACCCGGGGCCGTGATGCTGGCCCTGCACGCCGCGGCAACCCTGGCCACCGCCCTGGTCCTTGCCCGGGGCGAAGCCGCCGTATGGGCGCTGGCCGCCTGGCTGCGCCCGCTGGTCCGGATCCTGGCTGCCGTTGCCGTTCCGGAGTGGCCGCGCATTCCCGCGCCGGCCGCCGTCGTTATTCCTTTCCGGTGGCGCAACCTGCGCCTGCCTGCCCTGCGCGGGCCACCGGCCTTCCACGCCGCGCTCTAGCGGCTGCCGCTCTCTCCGCGCCGTCCCCACCTGCCGCAAGCAGGCAGTGGGCCCCCGCGTTGTCCCCTCTTTTCCGCGCCGCCGCCCACGCGGCCCTTGTGGCGCACCCTTTGGAAGGCTTGCTTTGAACACCTCATTCCGCCGTACCCTCAAAACCCTGTCAGCCGCCGCTGCCGCCGCGGGACTGGTCGCCGCCGGCGCCACCGCCGCGTCCGCGCACGTCAGCGTGAACCCGGACGATACCGGCGCCAACGGCTACTCCCACCTGACGTTCAACGTCCCCAACGAGTCCCCCACCGCCAAGACCAGCAAGCTCGAGGTCACGCTGCCAACCGACACACCCTTCACCTCCGTCTCCGTGAAGCCCGTGGAGGGCTGGACCGCGCAGGTGATCACCGGCGAACTGCCCAAGCCCGTCACCATCTCCGGCACCACGGTCACCAAGGCGCCCACCTCGGTGGTCTGGACTGCCGATGAAGCCCACCAGCTGGGCCAGAACCAGTACCAGGCGTTCTCGCTGTCCGTGGGCCGGCTTCCCGCCGAGGGCACCAGGGTCACCCTGAAGGCGGCCCAGACGTACACCGACGGCAGCGTGGTGAAGTGGGACGAGGAGAGCGCCGAGGGGCAGCCGGAGCCCCAGCACCCGGCGCCGTCGTTCGTGACAACGGCCGACGACGGCGCTGCCGCCACCACGGCGTCACCGTCGCCCAGTGCCGAGACAGTGAGCCGGACAGCCCAGGATTCAAGCGATGCGGCGTCCGTGTGGGGCGTGGTACTGGGGGCGGCAGGATTCGTGCTCGGTGCTGCGGCACTGGGCCTGGTCCTCGCCGGCCGCCGGACCCGCGCCGCCGGAAAGTAGGAGGGAATACTCATGAAGAAGTCTCAATCCCAAAGCCCGGCGGCGTGGCTGGCCCGCGTGCTGCTACCGCTGGCCACCGCCGGTTTCCTGCTGTTTTCGTCGGCGCCGGCGCAGGCGCACGACTCCCTGGAGTCCAGCAACCCGGCCAACGGTTCCACGGTCAGCACCATGCCCGAGAAGATCGAGCTGACCTTCGACCACACCCCCATCGCGATCAACTCGATCGTGCGCGTGGAGGATGCCAGCGGGACAGACCAGGCGGACGGCCCGGTTTCGATCGTTGACAACCAGGTCAGCCAGGCGGTGAAGCCAGGGGCTCCGCAAGGCAAGTACACGGTGGTGTGGCGGGTGGTGTCCTCGGACGGCCATCCCATTGAGGGGACGTTCATCTTCACCGCCGGCGGCCCGAACTCGGTGCCGTCGGCCGCGCCTGCTGCGGCCGCGGATGCCGGCCTTCCTACGCAACTTGTGGTGGCGGGGATTGTTGGTGCGGTCCTGCTCGTCGGGCTGGTGGTGGTCGGGCTGCTGATCCGGCGGCGGCTGCGGAACCCGGAGGGCGAGGGGTAAAGCGCGCCGGCCGCCACCTCCACAGCCCGTTGCTAATCCGGAAACAGCAGTTTCCGCAGCCAATCGGGCTTCTCCGAGGCGGCTGGCCCATCCCTGTGCTTTCCGGGTTGTGAACGGCCCTGGCCGTGGCGGCCTGAACCTCTCGAGCCTGAGCGACGGTCGGCTCACGTACAAGGCCAAGGCGACGGACCCCACCGGCAACACGGAGGCATCAGCGACGCATACCGGAATGAAGAAGATGTGCGTGTAGTGACGGGGGCGACGAGCGGCGCCGGCCCGAGGCTTGTGTCGTGTTCAAGGAGCCCATGTGGCCGAGCTCGTTCTGCGGCAGGGCAGTGAAATGGAACTCGATGCTTTCATCCGTGTCGTCCCGATTCTGAACGATTTTGATGAGGTCATCCTGGGCTGGGCCGTGGAGCAGTTCTCGCGCGCTGCCTGCGCCTAACGCGGCTGGGACTTGGACGCACGCTGGTAGTCCCGGCCTGGGACGGACTGGCCTCTGGCAGTGCCGGGCCAGAGCCTGATCTTGCCCAGCTTACGCAGCCTGCTCATCTGTGGCGGAACAGGCAGCCGCCGCGTGCCATGTTGCCCAGTCCGCGGCGTGGGTTGTGGGGTGGCCGAGGAGGTAGCCTTGTCCGGCGTGGATTCCCAGGCCGCGGGCGGTGGCGAGGTCGGCTTCGGTTTCTATTCCTTCGGCGACGATGGTGGCGCCTGTTTCCTGGGCGAACTGAACCATTGCGGCACCGAGGGCGCGCTGTCGCGGGTTGGCATGGATGCCGGTGATGAGGGAGCGGTCCAGCTTGATGATGTCTGGTTGGAGTTGCAGGATGTGGCGCATGCAGGAGAAGCCGGAGCCTGCGTCGTCGACCGCTACCCTTAGTCCTCGGTTCCGCAGGGGCGCCAGGGCGGTGAGGAGGGAGTCGTAGTCATCCACGGGTTGCCGTTCGGTTAGTTCCAGGACGATCCGGTGAGGGTGGATGCCTGCTTCGTCCAGGAGGCGGGGCAGGCGCGGGTCGAGGCAGGTTTCCGGTGAAAGGTTCAGTGCGACGGTGAGGTTTGCGGGCAGACCGGCTGCGTCCTGCAGTGCCGTTTGCAGGGCTGCGAAATCCAGTTCGCGGACGAGGCCTGCTGTGGTGGCATCGGTGAACCAGTGGTCGGGGCTGAGGCTCGTGTCGCCGGGAAACCGGGCCAGGGCTTCGACGCCGGTGATGGTACCGGTGCTGAGGTTGTGGACGGGCTGGAAAGCGGTGATGATGGCCCGTGCCCGGCCCGTCTTGCCGGCGTGTTCCATGCTGCGTCCGTGGAGGAGGGTCCGGACCGTCTGGCCCGGCAGAAGCCTGCCGACACCCTCGAAGCCATGTTCTGTACCGTCGGGAGCCCGGCGGGCGGTGCCGGTGACTCCGATCCACACTGATGTCCCGTTGCGGTGGCGGAAAGCAACAACGACGCCGGCCCACTCGCCCGTACGCTGATCGTGGAGGTGGGCGCCGTTTCGGCGCGCGCTGGCCCGGTCGGCGTCGTCAAGGACAGTGCTGAGAGGCCTGCCTAACAGGTCCGAGGGCGCATAGCCGAGCAGGGAAGCGCTTGCCTGGCTGGAAAAAGTGAAGATCCCCTTACTGTCCACGGCCCAGAGCCAGTCCGGGCCTGCGCCCAGGAGATCCCCGATGCGCCCGGGGATGAATGACTCGCGGGGATCCTGATGGGTTCGGTTTCGGATGACTGCAGCGGCGACGAGCGCTGCGGCGATCGAGCCCGGGAGGATGACAACGACCGGTGAGTCGGGAAAGTCTTGGCCGAAAGCATGCAGCGCCGTCGTAACCGCGAGGGTTAAGGCGGCCTGTACAGACAGGACGCACAGCAGAAGGCGTCCGGCAGTGATCGGCACTGGGCCGGCCGTGTCCCGTGGTGGTGCCGGGGCCAGAGGCGGGGGACCGTTGCCGTCTGTGGATGCGGTCATGACTGCACGGTAGCAGGGTCAGCGTCCACTGGCTCGGTAGCAGCGGCTGCGTGGTTCGGGCCCGTCCGGTAGCGGTAGGTGATGTTTTCATCCTGGACGATGAAGGTTTCAACACCGCTGCGGGACCAGTGCAGGACCAGCAGACCGTAGCGTTCGGCGAGTTTGGCCAGGGTTGAGAACGTGGTGACGTCGATAACCGGCCTGCCCTGCGCTGCGGGCATGGGGTGGACCCGGACCAGCAGCGCGGCGTAGCGGCGGCGGATCGCCGCAGCCTCATCTACCGGGGCAGTCCGGCGGGCAAAGACCACCACGATCACCCCGATGGCCAGGGCCGCGGCGAGCAGGACCCCGGAGATTAACCGGGCGGCCGCGGCCGTGATGTTCAGGCCGTTGACGCCGAGCATCCGGGGGGTCATGGCGTCTTCTCCGTAGTTGCGGTATCGGTGACACGGAGCGTGTCGGGGGCCCCGGTCAGGGCCAGCTGCTGGGGTGTGAGAGTGAGTTTGAGGCCGGGCGCGAAGGTGGCTCCGTCGGCTGTTGTGATCTGCGGGGTGACGACGACCGAAAGTGGGGTGGCGGGCAGGCCTGTGATGGCCGAGGCTGCCTGTGCCTTGGCTTCCAGGGCCTTCAGGTCTAGGGTGACTTTCCCGTCGTCGCCGGAACCGTTCAAGGTCACGGGCCCGGCCAGGGGGGTCGTGGCGTGCCAGCCGCCCTGGGTGGACAGGACCGCGGTGACGCGCACCGTGCCGGGATCTCCGTGGTAGGCGAAGTGCACGTCCACGGTGTCGCTGAGTTTACGGAAGACGGGGTCCGGTGAGTTGGCTGTGGTTCCGTCGTAGGCGGGGCTGGTCCCAACGGCAGCGGTGTAGGAGAAGTCCATTCGGGTGCCGCTCTTGACTTGTGATGTGGAGGCTGCTTCGAGAGGCCCGGACCAGGCGAAGATCCCGAGGACGGTGCCCAGGACGGCGAAAGCAGCGCACAGAGCTGCCGAGATCCGCAAGGAGGACGGCAGTCCGCCAAGGTTGAGTGCCGGGGTGGGACTGGAGCTGATGTGGCGGGACACTGCTGTTCTCCTTCGTTTTCGGCTGCGGCGGGTGGTGGCTGCGGCCCTGCCACCTGCCAACAGAGCAAACGTGGCAAGGGCCAGGCCCGGGGGGCTCGTGAGGTCCTGAAGCCACAGGCCGCCTTGCGGGATATGGACTATGGCACGGCCGACGAGGTCATGGGCCTGAGGCTTGAGTGGGTCGATGGCTGGCAGGCCCCTGAGCGGACCCCGCGGCGGCGCAACCCCCAAGTACAACTGGATGGCGGGGCCAAGGACACTGCCGGCCGGTGAGCGTCGGCAGCAGCACTTTTCAGCCCCACTGTCATCGCTGACCCTGTCCGTAGACCCTTCGACTCATCGAAGCTACCAGCGGCAAACCACAATTAGCACCGTCCTTGGATTAACCTGTGCGAACCTTTGAACGCGCTAAAGCATCATGGGAATCTCGGGGTAAATCTGCGCAAAATTCGTGCTTCGAAAATGGCCCGATCAAAGTCAGCCAGCAAAGGCCTGCCGACCCCGCCGCGACACAGGCTCAAGTCAAACCAAGTGTTTCCGCAGGATCAGCCGACAATGGCCCTCTGCCTGGCTCCGGCGTCATAGCGTGGGAGGATGGCCGCTTCAACATCATCAACGCACCCCGGGGACCCGGCGGAGGTAGCCGCCGGCCTCTCCACGGGCGCCGATACTGTGGGACTCCCGGTCACTCCCGTAAGGGACCCTGCCGTGGAGATGCTGCCGCTGCTTGAACCTGCCGCTCTCGAAGCGCTGACAGAAGATACGGGTGCGCCTGGCATGGCACTGCAGTTTGCCCGCGACTTCGCGGGACTGTGGGACCAGCGCCACGCCCGGCTAAGGAACTCCGTTGAACAGGAAGACCTGACGATGGCCATCGACGCGGCTATCAGCCTGAAAGTCACCTCGGCATTGGTGGGCGGCTCCCGCCTGGCGCATCTGGCCCACACCCTGGATACGGCCCTCCGGCAAGGCAATCTCCGTGAGGCCCCCACCCTGCTGGCACTGATAGCCATCCACGGCCACGACACCATCGCAGAACTCCGGCGCCAGCACGACCTGCCCTCCGCCTGATCAGTTGGCCTGATACTCAGAATCGTTCTCCACGACGCCGCGACGGGGACGGCCTCTGAACAGGCAACCTAGGCGTATTCAACCGGTCGAAGCAACACCCGATTACGGAGGTGTTGGATGTCGGTTCGCAATCGGCAGAAGCAAGTACGGGCGTATCGAGGGCAG